>DASQGE010000098.1:0-10136 GCA_035632775.1 Solirubrobacteraceae bacterium
CCCGACGGAGCAGTCGATGAAACCGTCTACATACTGGCCGCGGCGCTCGTCGAGAAGGTGCTCGGCGAGGACGCGGAGATCCTCGACCGCTTCCCGGGCGGCAGGCTCGTCGGGCGGCACTACACCGGGCCGATCTTCGACACCGGACCGTCCCGGGGCTTTCCGATCGTCGCCGGAGACTTCGTCACGACCGCGGACGGCACGGGACTCGTGCACATCGCGCCGGCGTTCGGCGAGGACGACTTCCGGGTGGCGGCCGCCAACGGGATCTTCCGCCCCGACATGCCGGGCAGCCTCTTCAATCCCGTCAGGCCCGACGGCACGTTCGATGAGCGCGTGCGCAGCTATGAGGGCCGCGAGTACGACGGGCGCATCGTCAAGGACCCGGCCGTGACCGGCGATCTGATCGACGACCTCGACACACGGGGGCTGCTGCTGCGGGAGGAGCCCTACGAGCACTCCTATCCGCACTGCTGGCGCTGCGGGACGCCGCTGATCTACTACGCGAAGAGCGCCTGGTACATCCGCACGACGGCGGTGCGCGAGCAGATGCTTCAGGCGAACGAGACCGTCAGCTGGCATCCGCCGCACGTCAAGCACGGGCGCTTCGGAGACTGGCTGTCCAACAACGTCGACTGGGCGCTCTCGCGCGAGCGCTACTGGGGCACGCCGCTGCCGGTGTGGCGGTGCCCGCAGGGACATACGCACACGATCGGCTCGTTCGCCGAGCTGGCCGAGCGCTCGGGGGTCGCGCTCTCAGACCACCACCGGCCGTTCGTGGACGAGGTCGAGCTCCCCTGCCTCCATCGCGGCGATGGCGACGCGTCGCCATGCGGCAAGCCGATGAGGCGGGTGGGAGAGGTGATCGACGTGTGGTTCGACTCGGGCGCGATGCCGTTCGCCCAGCACCATCACCCGTTCGAGCACGAGCGTGAGTTCGAGCACAGCTATCCGGCGGACTTCATCTGCGAGGCGCAGGATCAGACGCGGGGCTGGTTCTACTCGCTGCTCTCCATAGCGACGCTGCTGGAGCGCGACGCGCCGTACAAGAACGTGGTGTGCCTCGGGCTGATCCTCGACTCCGACGGCCAGAAGATGTCGAAGTCGAAGGGCAACACGGTCGAGCCGTGGCAAGTGATCGACAGCTACGGCGCGGACGCGTTCAGGTGGTACTTCTTCACCTCCAAGCAGCCGTGGGACGGGTATCGCTTCTCGGCCGAGGCGATCGCCGAGGGGGTGCGGCTGTTCCTGAAGCAGCTGTGGTCTACGTACTACTTCTACGTGCTCTACGCGCGGGCGGGCGCGGACGCGCTGACGGCGCATCGCGCCAACGACAGACCCCTCGGCGGAAGCTCCCCGGGCGAGCCGGGCTCCGACAAGGATCTCGACCGCTGGGCGCTGTCGCGGACCGCGGCCACGGCCGGGGTCGTGGCCGAGCGGCTGGACGCCTACGACGCGACGAGCGCGGGGAGGGCGATCGCCGAGCTCGTGGACGAGCTGTCCAACTGGTACGTGCGCCGCTCGCGCAGGCGGTTCTGGGACGGCGAGCAGGGGGCGTTCGCGACGCTGCGCGAGTGCCTGCTGACGGTCGCCAAGCTGCTGGCGCCGCTGTGCCCGTTCGTGGCGGACGAGATCTACGACAACCTCGACGGGGCCCTGGGAAGCGTGCACCTGTGCGACTTCCCCGCCGGCGAGGCGCTTGGAGAGCGCGACCCCGAGCTCGAGCAGGCGATGGCGCTCGCCCGCGAGACCGTGCGGCTGGGGCTGGGCGCGCGGGGCAAGGCGAAGCTGAAGGTGCGCCAGCCGCTGCGCGAGGCGGTCGTGGTCGCCGACGGGCGCGAGCGCGAGGCGATCGAACGGCTGGCAGAGGTGGTGCGCGAGGAGCTGAACGTCAGGCAGGTCAGGTTCGTGGCGGCCGCCGAGGAGCTGGGACGGTACGAGGTCAAGGCCAACTACCGCACGCTGGGACCGCTGTTCGGCAAGGACATGCCACGCGCGGCCGAGGCGATCGCGGCGCTCGACCCCGCCAGGGTGGCCTCGGCGATCCGCGACGGGGACGGCGAGATCGGGATCGCGGTCGCCGGGCGCGAGCACACGCTGTCGGCGCAGGACGTGATCCTGACGATGAAGGCACCTAAGGGCTACTCGGTCGAGCGCGAGGGAGCGCACGCGGTCGCGCTGGACCTCGCGCTGGACGAGGAGCTGCGCCGTGAGGGCCACGCTCGCGAGATCGTGCACGCGATCCAGAACGCGCGCAAGACGGCGGGGCTGCAGGTCGAGGACCGGATCGAGCTGTGGCTGGCGGGCGCCCCCGACCTGATCGAGGCCGCCGAGGCCCACCGCGAGTACCTGACGGGCGAGACGCTCGCGCTTGGTCTCAACCTCGGCGAGGACGGCGGGGACGGCTACCGCGAGCAGACCGAGGTCGACGGCCTGGAGCTGTCGATCGCGCTGCGCAGGGCACGCCCCGCCCCCTGAGGCGGTCGAGGGTCAAGCGGAGGACGCAAGGAGCGTGGCGTACCCGATCGGAGATCGACGAGATCACCGATCGGCCAGCACGCGAGCGACCGAGGACGCCGCTCCGCGCCGTTGCCATCGACCGCCTCAGGCGGCGAGCACGGGCTCGAGCTCCTGCTCGAGCCGCTTCTTCGGGTAGGCGCCGACGACGGTCTTGACCGGCGAGCCGCCCTTGAAGATGATCATCGTGGGAATCGACAGGACCTGATAGCGGGCGGCGGTCTGCTGGTTCTCGTCTACGTTCAGCTTGACGATGCGCAGGTCGGAGCGCTCGCCGGCGATCTCCTCGAGCACGGGCGCGACGACGCGGCAGGGACCGCACCAAGGCGCCCAGAAGTCGACGAGCACCGGGGTCGAGGACTCCAGGACCTCGGCGTCGAAGTTGTTGTCGGTGACTTCGGTGAGAGTGCCTGCCATGGTCGTCTCCTTGCGGATCGCGGTCGGAAGCGGTTTGAGGTCTCTCGGCGGCGATCGGATCCGCTGCCGGTCTCTCTATCACTATACAAAGTGAAGGAAGGTGGCCGGCGAGGTGGTGGGTCGTGTTCTTCGCCGCTCCGGCCATCCTTAGCCTCCCAGTTGGCCTTCCACGATTTTCTCCGCAAACCGAAGCATCCCAAGCGCGACCCACGGATACTGCCCGGCGCGAACGCGTAGCCCAACATTGCCGTCTGGTCCTGTGACCTCGACGATGGTAATCACGCGGCCGATCTGGTAGTCGTCGCCAAAGTCCGTTTCGATGGCATCCATCTGCTCGGCCACTTCCCGCATGAGCCGCGCCCTCGGGTCGGGCTGTGCGCCTGTCCCTCCTGCGTCGTCGTTCCCCGCGCTTGCCATGAATGCTCCCTCCGTCGAGTTCTAGGAAAGAAGGTCCATCATGCCATCCGTCAAATACGCCTGGCCACCTATCGCGCGGATGTCGCGCTTGCGTCGTCTCCTGCTGCGCCTTCTAGGAGAAGGCGCTGGCGGCGTACATCCGACCAAACTGACCTACCACCGGCCGGCGGGTGGTGAGGCAGTTTGGACCGGCGGCGCCGGCGCCGAGGTGTCAGCCCCTCAGCGCACGGTGACGGTCCAGCCTTCGACGTAGCGCACGATCGGCGGGTGGATGTGAGTGAGGGCGGTGAACAGGTGCGGGGAGACGTAGACCTCGACGAAGGCGCAGAGCACGAGCACGGGCACGGCGATGGCGACCGTGACGAAGGTGGCGGCGAGCAGTTGGTCCCACTCGCCGCGACGGCTGGCGATGATCCAGGCGGCCAGCGGCAGGAACAGGGCGATCAGCTCTCCGATCGCGTGCGGGAGCACGCAGAGCAGGAGCAGCGCGGGCGAGACGCGCAGGAAGTGGGCGACGCCGGCGAGGGTGTGGCCGAGCACGTATGCCTGGACGGCCAGGGAGAAGGCGGTGGCGCAGGCGACGAACGCGATCGCGATGCGCCCGCCCCGCTCGTGGACCCAGCGCGAGAGGCCGTTGCGGGAGCCCGCCTGCAGGGGCAGAGAGCTGCCGGCGATGAAGCCCGCGACGCAGGCCATCGCGTGCAGGGCGAGGACGAGCATGTTGTGGCCCAGTACGCCGAGCACGTCGGCGCCGTCGCCGACGGCGACGGGAGGCCCGAGGGTGACGATCTGCACGTAGCCCGCGGAGAGGGCGGAGACGACCAGAACCGCCGCCAGCAGCACGAAGGCGGCGAGCGAGGAGCCGGCGATCCAGCGGCCGAGGACCGGGCCGGGCCGGCGTTGCCAGGCGCGCAGGGTCGTACGGGTGTGGCGCACCCCGTGGGCGAAGGCGTAGGCGGAGGCGTCCATCGCCTCTTCATCGGCGCGAGGACGGAACGGCCTGAGGGGCGCCGTCGCGTGGCTGTCGTACGCCTGGCGTGCCCGGCTACGCGGCGGGGGTGCGCTCGTCTGCGCCCAGGGTGGACTCGCCCGCACCGGACGAGAGCGGGTGCGCGAGAGGCTGGCGGCCGGCGCGCAGGAGCGGGACGAGCCACATGGCCTCGGCGGCGATGCGCCAGGACATCTTGCTGTGGCCGCGCTGGCGGTCGCGGAAGACGATCGGGACCTCGACGACGCGAAAGCCGGCGCGGACGGCGCGGTAGGTGAGCTCGACCTGGAAGGCGTAGCCTTGGGAGCGGACGGAGTCGAAGTGGATCGCCTCGAGGACCTCGCGGCGGAAGCACTTGAAGCCGCCGGTGAGGTCGCGTACGCGCAGACCGAGCACCCAGCGCGCGTACGTGGAGCCGCCCTCGCTTATGAAGCGGCGCAAGAGGCCCCAGTCGGTGACGCCGCCGCCGGGGACGTAGCGCGAGCCGAGCGCCAGATCGGCGCCGGCTCTGACCGCGTCGAGCAGGCGGGCGAGATCGGCGGGATCGTGGGAGAAGTCGGAGTCCATCTCGAAGACGAAGGCGGCGCCGCCCTCGAGCGCGTGGCGAAAGCCGGCGAGGTAGGCGGGGCCGATGCCGTTCTTCTCGCTGCGATGGAGCACCTGGACCCAGTCGTGTTCGGAGGCGAGGCGGTCGGCGATCTCGCCGGTGCCGTCGGGCGAGCCGTCGTCGACGACGAGGATGCGAAAGCCTTCGCCGATCGGAGATCGGCCAGCCGCGCGCGCGAGGACCTCGCCGGCGGCGGTGACGATCGCCTCGATGTTGTCGGCCTCGTCGTAGGTGGGCAGGATCAGCCAGGGAACCTCGGACATGCGTCGGCGTACCCTAGAGCAGTGGAGCCGTCGAACGGGGCGATCGCGGACGCGCTGGAAGAGCTTGGGGACCTGTATGAGCTGGACGGGGCGATCGTGCACCGCGTGCTGGCGTACAGGACGGCGGCCAAAGCGGTGCGCGAGGCGCCGGTCTCGGTGGCGGCGCTGGCGCGCGAAGGACGGGCGAGCGAGCTGCCGGGGATCGGTAAGACGCTGCAGGAGAAGATCGAGACGCTGCGCGCGACGGGGACGATCCCGGCGGCGGAGAAGCTGAGGGCGAAGTTCCCGCCGGGGCTGGTCGAGATCACGCGGCTGCCGGGGATCGGCGCGAAGCGGGCACGGCTGCTGCACGCCGAGCTTCAGATCGACTCGTTGCAGGCGCTGCGCGAGGCGGCGCTGGCCCAGCGCGTGCGTGAGGTGCGGGGGCTGGGGCCGAAGTTCGAGGAGGGCGTGCTGGGAGCGCTGGAGCGGGCGGCGGCGCACCCGGACGAGAGAGGGTCGGCGAGGCTGCTGCTGCCGCAGGCGCTGGAGCTGGGCGAGGCGCTGGCGCGCGGCCTGACCGAGAGGGCGGGCGCGGGGGCGAGCGTGAGGGTGGCGGGGTCGGCGCGGAGGATGGTGGACAGCGTCAAGGACATCGACCTGATCGCGGTGACGAGCAGGCCGGTGAGCCTGGCGAAGAGCCTGCGGAGGCTGCCCGAGATCGAGCGCGTCTCCTCCGCGAGCAGGGCCGGCGCGAGGGGCAGGACGCACTCGGGGATGGGCGTCGATCTGCGGATCGGCTCCCCGGCGCAGCTGGGGAACCTGTGGCAGCACTTCACGGGCTCGGCCAGGCACAACGCGGCGCTGCGCGAGGAGGCCGTGCGGAGGGGGCTGCACGTGTCCGAGCACGGCGTGAGCGAGGAGGGAAGCTCGAGGACGAGGACGTGCGCGAGCGAGGCGCAGGTGTATGGGCTGCTCGGCTATGGGTACATCGAGCCGGAGCTGCGCGAGGACCGCGGCGAGCTGCGGGCGGCGAGGGAGGGCGCAGAGGGGCTGCCGAAGCTGATCGAGCTGGGGGACGTGAGGGGCGAGCTGCACTGCCACACGGTGGCCTCGGACGGGCGCAACACGATCGAGGAGATGGCGGCGGCGGCGCGGGAGCAGGGGTATGAGTACGTGGCGATCACCGATCACTCGGCGACGCACGGGTTCGGCGACGACGTCTCGCCGGACGGGCTGAGACGGCAGATCGAGCGGGTGCGCGAGGCGGACGCGAGGCTGCAGGGGATAAAGGTGCTGGCGGGCAGCGAGGTGAACGTCATGCCCGGCGGAGAGCTGGACTACGAGGACGAGCTGCTGGCGCAGCTCGACTGGGTGGTGGCGAGCGTGCACACGGCGTTCGGGATCGGCGAGCAGGCGATGACGAAGCGGATGATCGCCGCGATCGAGCACCCGCTGGTGGACGCGATCGGACACCCGACGGGCAGGCTGATCGGCAGGCGGGAGCCGTATGCGATCGACCTCGGGGCGGTGTTCGAAGCGGCCGCGAGGACGGGGACGCTGCTGGAGATCAACGCGAACCCGAACAGGCGGGACCTGTCGGACGTGCACGCGCGGAGCGCGGTCGAGGCGGGGGTGGGCATCGTGATCGACTCCGACGCGCACCGGACGCAGACGCTTGGAAACATGCGCTGGGGGATCGCGACCGCCAGGCGGGCGTGGCTGAGCAAGGAGGACGTGGCCAACACGAGACCGTGGCACGAGCTGGATCGAATCCGCAAAGGGCGTAGGGCGGGATGAGGCGGGCATGGACGGGAGACCCGTGAGCTGGCCGCTTCGTAGAGCCCTGCCGGCGCCGGTCACCGCAGCTTGCGGCGCCCGTGTCAGGCGGCCGATCCGGGGAGCAGGCGCGGGAGCAGCTCCTCCCGTACGAGACGATCGATCGCGGCGCGGCGGAAGGGCGCGAGCGCGGCGCGAACGGCGTAGTCCGGCGTGGGGTCGTCGAGCGCGGCCCGTAGGGCGGCGCCGAGGTCGTCTGAGACGAGGCGGGGGTCGAGCGCGCGCGCGATCGGCAGCGCGGCATACGGCCCGGGGGCCGGCGTGGTGACGAGCTGGCAGCCGTCGGCGAGGGCCTCGAGTTGGGCGAGGCCGTAGTCCTCGCGGCGGGGGGCGCAGACGAAGACGCGGGCGCGGCGCAGCAGCGCGCGGTACTCGCCGGGCGGGAGCATGCCGGTCAGGCGCACGCCCGCGGGCGGAAGCGGAATGTCGGCGCGGTCGAGCTCGTCGGACTCGGCGCCCGCAACGAGCAGCTCCTCGCCGGGCCGGCGCACGCTCAGCCAGGCGAGGAACACGCGGTCGAGGCCCTTCTTGGCGGGATTGGCCGCGTAGGTGATCGCGGCGATGTCGCGGACCGGGGCGGATGGACCGGAGGGCTCGACGGGGACGGGCAGGACGAGCGCGCGCGCGCCTGCACGCGCGGTGGCGGGCGCCTCGCGCAGACCGCCCTCGCTCCAGGGCAACAGCAGCGGGGCGCGCGCGAGGCGCCGGTGCTCGAGCGGGCGCTGCCAGAGGCCGTGGCGTCCGGGACGGTTGCCGGCGGAGGGAGCGTCGAAGCGGATCGCGCCGGGACGGGGCCAGAGCAGCGCGGCGGTCGTGCTCGAGTAGACGACCGCGCGCGGACGGTGCTCGGCCAGGGCGGCGATGGCGGCACGGCGCGCGGCGCGCGCCCAGGCGAGGTCGGTCAGCGCGAAGGTTGGCAGCGGCCGGCGGGGTGGGACGGCCGCCGCGAGGGCGACGGTCGCGCCGGCCCGGCGCAGAGAGCCGGCGAGCTCGGCGTCGGCGGCGCGCAGCCCGCCGGTCGAGCCGAGCGAGACGATCAGGACGTCCACCGGCTCCCGACTCTCGACCGCGGCGGCGCCGGGGGATGCGGCCCCGCCGGGCTGTGCAGGCTCGCCGGGCGCTTCGGCGCCCGCGTCCGGCACGGCAGCCTGGTCGGGCCCGGCCGCACTGGAGTCCATCAGGTGACGGCGCCGTCGGTGGGCTCGGGACGCAGGGCCTTGAAGCCGGGCGTGCGCTGCAGGGCGATCGGACGCAGGGGCGAGGTGCGGCGCACGTAGAAGCCGACGCCGTCGCGCTCCTCGATCGCGGCGACCGCGGCGTGCTGGCGGCGCCAGGCGAGCGCCCAGATGATCGCGAAGCCGGCGGCGATGCCGGGGATCTGGGGCGCGAGGAAGGCGAGACCGCCGGCGATCAGCGTGAAGAGCAGCAGCGGCCACAGGCGGTTGAGCAGGATCGTGCCGGGGTGGTGCTCGGGCAGGACGGTGCTGGCGCGCGCGCTGGCCAGCAGGCGCGCGATCGGCGGGCTGGTCTCGGCGCGGCGGCCGAGGCGCAGGCCGATCAGGGTCGCGATCAGCCACCAGCCGGCGGCGATCGCGACGAGGCGCGCCTCGTCGCTCGCGCCCGTCCGGGTTCCGGCGGCGAGCACCGTGACCGTGGCGAGCGCGGTCGCGGCGCCGGCGCTGAGCATGACGGTGGTCTTGAGGAAGTCCACGAAGCGCACGTCTCCAGGTCCCTCCGACTCAGCCTCAGAGCAGGGCCTCGAGCAGTTCCCGCACTCCGGCGGCGCCGTCGAGCAGCAGGTCGGCCTCGGAGGCGAGCTCGGGAGGTGTTTCGTCGGAGCCGACCGCCACGCAGACCGCGCGCCCCAACTCGCCGGTCTGCACGAGCTCGCGCAGCCCGCGGAAGGCGTCGAGATCGGTCGTGTCGTCGCCGACGTAGACGGCGGCGGTGACGGGCTGGCGACGCAGCAGCGCGGCGATGCCGAGGCCCTTGTCGAGCTCGACGGGCGGGCGGACCTCCAGGACCTTGCGGCCCCAGTGCACGGCGAAGCCCTGCTCCTGGGCGCGGCTGGCGATCTCCGCGACGGCGTCCTGCGCGGCGTGCTCGTCGGGCGCGCCCCGCCAGTGGAAGGCGGCGATCGCGTCCTTGTCCTCGCTGCGGATGCGGATGCGCTGATGCTCGGGCGTGTAGGCGGAAGCGGCGAACTCGCGCACACGCGAGGCCCAAGCGGCCGCGCCGGGGTCGAGCTGGGGACTGGTGGCGCCCGGCAGCAGCAGCTCGCCACCGTGGCTGCCGATGTAGGCGATCGTCCCGATCGCGACGATCTGGCGGGCGGTGGCGGCGCGGCGGCCGCTGACGCAGCCGACGACGCCATAGCGCTTGGCGATCTCGATCAGGAGCGTGCGGGTGGCCTCGGGGACGTGGGCGTCGGCGGCGTGGCGGACGATCGGCGCGAGGGTGCCGTCTATGTCGAGCAGCACCGCGCCGTGGCCTGGGTCGGAGCGGAGGGGCTCGAGCGCCTCCACGAGCGTCGCGGCGGGGGACACGAACACTAGTATGGCGCGCACCGTGGCCGACCGGATCCCCTGCAAAGGATCTATCTTCGCCCCACCGCTCGCAACCGTGCGGATGCCCGCGAAGCCTACTCCCAGCCGGACCGCCACGCACCTGTTCGGATGAGCTGGCGCACGGCGACCGAGAGGATGTCCGAGCGGTCGCTGAAGCTGATGGCGATCGGCACCGCGGCGGGCCTGTTCAGCGGCCTGTTCGGAGTGGGCGGCGGAAGCGTGATCGTGCCGCTGCTGGTGCTGTGGCTCGGCTACGGCGAGCGCGCCGCGACGGCGACGTCGCTGGCGGCGATCGTGTTCATCGCGGCTTTCGCGGCGGCGGCGCAGGGGCTGTACGGGAACGTGGACGTGGGCGACGCGGCGCTGATCGGTGTGCCGGCCGTCGGCGGGGTGCTGCTCGGCACGTGGCTGCAGCAGCGCCTGCAGACGCGCTCGATCGCGCTGCTGTTCGCGGCGGTGCTGGTGGCGAGCGCGGTGGAGCTGGTGCTGCGGTGAGACAAGCGACCGTGATCGGGGTTTGGGGGTGATCGGAGCGGCCGTAT
>DASQGE010000099.1:0-52249 GCA_035632775.1 Solirubrobacteraceae bacterium
ATGTCGCCGCCAACCCCATGAAGACCCCCCTGCGAATTGTTCCACTGAAGGCGCTTCCGCATAGCCGGTTGGTGCGGTGACCGGCGCCGGTGGGGCTGGCACCGGAACTGGCTTCCGGGTCTCCCGAAAACGCGAACGATGACATTCGCCGCCCGCGCGGTGCAACAAGGCGGGCGGCAAAACAGAGGTAGGTGCTCCGGACAGCTACGCCTCCAGGCTGACGGCAGGACGACTCGCGGTGGGCTTGACATTCGCCGCCCGCGCGGTGCAACGATGCGGGCGGCAGAACAGAGGTAGGTGCTCCGGACAGCTACGCCTCCAGGCTGATGGCAGGACGACTCGCAGTGGGCTTGCCGGCAGGACGTGGCTGTGTTATTGGGCGTCCGGTCTGAGCGAGATCGCGCGGACGGCGAATGTCATGGTTTGGCGTTGCGTCAGATTGGTGGCCCAACGGAGCTGGGGCACTGAATTCAGGGACGGGGCGCGGGGGAGACGTGTTACAGCGAGAACTTGATGGGCAGCCGGGCGAGGCCGTAGATGCCGGTGATCGTCTCGTACTCCGGCTCGCCGTCCAGCTCCAGCTTGGGCATGCGCTCGGCCAGGAACTTCAGCGCCTCCTTCAACTCCAGGCGCGCGAGGTTCGCTCCCACGCAGTTGTGGATGCCTGCGCCGAACGTCAGCGCGCGCGCCTTGCCGCGGTCGGCGGCGATGTCGAACTCTTCGGGCTCGCCCTCGCCGGGCTTGAGGTCGCGGTTGGCGGTGAACGCGCACACCATGACGACCGTCCCTGCCGGGAACGTCACGTCGCGGAACGTCACGTCCGCGGTCGTGATCCGCGCGGTGAACGGCGTGATCGGCTCATACCGCAGCGCCTCCTCGACCGCCCGCTCGGCCAGGTCCGGCTCGCGGCGCAGCAGCTCCCACTGCTCGGGGCGTTCCGCCAGCAGCCTGATCGCGTGCGCGAGCTGGCTCTGCGTCGTGTCGACGCCGCCGACCAGCACGTTGAACACGAGATTGATGCACTCGACGTCGCTCAATCTGTTTCTCTGTCTGGCCGCCCCCTTCGCGCGGCCCTCGACGCTCGCTCCCTCGCCCGTGACATTCGCCCCGTCGCCCCCGGCGCCCGCCCGTTCGCCCCCGGCGCCCGCCTGCCCGCCCTCGGGCGGTTCGGGAAGGGTGGCGGCGATCAGCTTCGAGATCAGGTCGTCCCGCGGGTCCTCGCGGCGCGCCGCGACGAGCGCCCGGGCGTACTCGTAGAACTCCTTCACCGCCTGCTCGATCCCGTCGCGCTCGCCGGCCATCGAGGCCGCGTCGAACTGGCGCTGGATCCAGTTCGACCAGTGGTGCAGTCGCGGCGCGTCCTCGACCGGAGCGCCCATCACCAGCGCGATCGCCTGCGACGGGTACGGCTTGGCGAACGCCTCCACGAACTCGCACTTCACGACACCGTCTGAGCCGCGCCCCGCCGCGCACGCGTCCGCGAACAGCCGCTCGAGGAACTCCCGCATCGCCGGCCGGTGGCGCGCGAGAGCGCGCGCGCTCAGCGCCGGATTCACCAGGCTGCGCAGGCGCGTGTGGTCGGGCCCGTTGACGTGCAGGATGTTGCGCTTCATCTGCTCGAACAGCGGCCCCTCGCGCACGTCGAAGATCTCCGCGATCGTCATCCCCGGGAAGATCGCCTCGCGCGTGCGCAGGAAGTGCTCGCCCGACTCCCGGTCCAGCACCACGTAGCCGTACGGCCCACTCGCCAGCCAGCCCTGCGCGCGCAGCTCGCGCATCGCCTCATGAAAGCGCTCCCCCCGCAGCGACGGGTCGGTGTAGTCCAGCCCCGGAAGCTCCAGCTCGCCGACGATCGCCATGACGGCAGTCTCCTACTTCCGGGCGCGCCGCGCGCGGGAAGACGACTCCGTGCCGAACCCGAAGGATCTTTACGGGAGACCCGAAAGCCAGTCCCAGTTCGAGCACGGTTGGCGCCATTCTTCTTGTCGGCAAACAAACCGTGGCGCCCACAACGGCAGTGGGTCGGCGGCTGGTGTTCAGAGTTCGCGAGGTCGCACAGCTACGCCGAGCCGGGTGACTCCACGGAGCAGACGCTCGTCTACGCTCACGAGCCGACAGTCGAGCATCTGTGCAAGCGCGACGTACTGTGCGTCGTAGGTCTTTGCCCATCCAAGCTCATCAGCTACGCGCCACGCGGACTGGATCAGACCCCCTGGCATCCGGATCTTCACCGGGGCTTTGAGAAGACGCCCGAGCATCGTCTCTGCACGGGGCTTGGTGATCTCTTCTCGCCATGCCATCTCGTGCAACACCGAGCTCGCCTCGACGAGCATGAGCTGTGGCGCCACCAACTCGTGTCCACGCAGGCTGGCAAAGCCCACCGGGGTGTGGCATGCGGCGACAGCCACGGAAGCATCGACTACGAGCATCGCCGTCAGTGGCCGCTACGCGAGCGATGCAGCGCGGCGACCCAGTTCGGTGCAGGTGAGCCGTCGTCACCGACCTGCCACTCCTGCGGCAGCTCGGCCATCGGGAACAGCTCATCCTCAATCGTGCGCAGGTCCCGGTCCTCGATCGCGTGGCGCTGCCCGACACGCCGCGCGGCCAGACGCCCGGAACGGATCCAGCGGCGGATAGTCTCGGGGTTCCTGCCCACCCGGTCGGCAGCCTCGGCTACGGTCAACATGGAGATGATGGTACGCCCAGCCCCGGACCCTGCGCTTGGCCCGACGGCGGCTTCCGTGCGGTCTCGCCTCGTGACACCGCTTACCCACATGGCCGGTCGGTACGACCGGCCACCAACCACGTAAGAACCCAAATTCGAAACCCCGAAACGCCGGCAAGCCACAAGGCGCGTGTCGCCACCCGAAGCGGTTGCGTAGCTCTCCGAAGCACCCACCCCTGTTTTGCCGCCCGCCTCGTTGCACCGCCCGCTCACGCGCCGGGCAGGAACCCGTTCGTGCCGTACCGCGCCGGCGCGACCGGGGCGCCGATCAGGTGGTTGGCGAGCATCCAGCTCGACATCGCTTCGACGTTCCGCGGCTGCAGCGTCCCGAACGGCACGCTTCCGCCGGCCGCGAACAGCGGCAGGTACGCGTCGAGCGACGCACGCGTGAACTTCGGCTGCAGCGTCGGGTTGGCGGCCAGCAGCTCCCGCAGGCTGCGCGTAGGGTCCGCCAGCGTGTCCTCGTAGCCGTGGACAGTCGCCGCGACGAACCCCCTCACCAGCGCCGGGTCCGCGGCGATCTCCCGCCGCGTCGTGAACGCGACCAGGCCCGGGTACGCCGGGCCGCCGTTGGCGTCGAGCGCGAACGCCGTGATCGGGCGGCCGCTCAGGAGCAGCTGCACGCCGTCGTCGGGGATGAACCCCGTGAACGCCGCGATCCTGCCGGCCGCGAGCGCCTGGGCGCCGTCGAAGCCGATCGTCACCACGCGCACCTTTCGCGGGTCCCCGCCCGCGTGCGCGACCTCGGTGTCGAGCACCGCCTTATCCGACGGCACGCCCGTGATCCCGACCGTCCTGCCCTGCAGGTCCGCGGGCGTGCGCAGACGCTCGGACGCCGCGGCGATCAGCCCGCCGAGGGGCCGCTGCACGAGCGCCGTCACCGCCTGCGCGTCCCCCCCGCCGGCGATCAGCCCGGCCACGTCGCTGCCGTCGGCGAGCCCGAACTGGGCGCTGCCCGCGTCGATCAGCTTCAGCGTGTCGCTCGTCGCGCTCGGCTGCACCACGCGCAGGTCGATCCCCTGCCGGCGGTAGTACCCCGCCGCCAGCGCCCGGTAGATCCCGGCGTGGACCGCGTTGGGGACGAAGTCCAGGATCAGCGTCGCCCTGCTCGAGCCCGCCTGCCCGCCCTGCGGCGCGGTGGACGCGCCGGAGTGGGCGCCCGAGCCCGAGCCCCCGCATCCCGACAGCGCGATCGCGCCGAGGCACGCGAGGAGCGTGAGCGCGCCTGGACGGGCTGGGCGGGCGAGTCTCCAAAGACGGGCGGGGAGCGCGGGGGGCGACGGCGAGCGCAGCGTCGAAGCTCGGGGAGGGGGCGTTCCCAGCGTGGACGCTCGCGGGCTGGAGGCTCGCAGCGCCCAGGACAAGGGGTGTCGGCCGGTACGATCTGGGGACATGGCGATAGACGCGACCCCACGCCTGGACGCGGACGGCAAGGCCGCGGGGGTGACCCTATCCGGAGAGCCGGTCAAGGAGCTCTACACCGAGGCCGACCTGCCGCCGGGGATCGGCGGGCCGCAGGACCCGATCGGGCGACCGGGCGCCTACCCGTTCACGCGCGGCCCTTACGAGTCGATGTACCGGGGCCGGCTGTGGACGATGCGCCAGTTCGCCGGATACGGCACCAGCGAGGAGACCAACGCGCGCTTCCGCTACCTGCTCGACCACGGCCAGACGGGGCTGTCGACCGCGTTCGACATGCCCTCGCTGATGGGCCACGACTCCGACCACGAACGCGCGCTCGGGGAGGTCGGCAGAGAGGGCGTCGCGGTGGACACGCTCGAGGACATGCAGACGCTGTTCTCCGGCATCGACCTCGGGGAGGTGAGCGTGTCGATGACGATCAACGCGCCCGCCGCGATCATGCTCGCGTTCTACGTCGTCGCGGCCGAGGGCGGCGGCGACTCCGGCCCGGCCGGGCCCGCCGGGCCCGTTCCTCCGGAGCGCCTGGCGGGCACGATCCAGGCGGACATCCTCAAGGAGTACATCGCCCAGAAGGAGTGGTGCTTTCCGATCGACCCGGCGATGCGGCTGGTGGGGGACATGATCGAGTGGTGCACGAAGCACATGCCCCGCTGGCACCCGATCTCGATCTCCGGCTACCACATCCGCGAGGCCGGCGCCACGGCCCAGCAGGAGCTCGCGTTCACGCTCAAGGACGGGCTCACCTACGTCGAGCAGGCGCTCGCGCGCGGCCTGCCCATAGACGAGTTCGCGCCGCGGCTGAGCTTCTTCTTCAACGCCCAGATCGACTTCTTCGAGGAGATCGCCAAGTACCGGGCCGCCCGGCGGATCTGGGCGCGCGAGCTGCGCGAGACGTTCGGCGCGAAGAACGAGCGCTCGTGGCTGATGCGCTTCCACTCCCAGACCGCCGGCGTCAGCCTGACCGCGCAGCAGCCGCTGAACAACATCGTGCGCACCACCGTCGAGGCGCTCGCGGGGGTGCTCGGCGGAACGCAGTCGCTGCACACCAACAGCTACGACGAGGCGCTCGCGCTGCCGACCGAGCAGGCCGTCAAGGTCGCGCTGCGCACCCAGCAGGTGATCGCGCACGAGACCGGCGTGGCGGCGACCGCCGACCCGCTCGGCGGCTCGTACTTCGTCGAGGCCCTGACCGACGAGATGGAGCGGCGCAGCTACGAGTACTTCGCCAAGATCGACGAGCTCGGCGGGATGGTGCAGGCGGTCAAGCGCAACTTCCCCCAGCGCGAGATCGCCGACGCCGCGTTCGAGCACCAGCGCGCGATCGACTCCGGCGAGCGGATCGTGGTCGGCGTCAACCGCTACGCGGAGTCCGACGAGGAGCCGATCCCGATCCTGCGCGTCGATCCTGCGCTCGAACGCAAGCAGCTCGACCGCCTGCAGGCCTCGCGCGCACGGCGCGACGGGGCAGAGGTGGAGCGCGCGCTCGCGGCGCTGCGCGAGGACGCCGCGCACGAGGACCGCAACCTGATGGACCCGCTGCTGCACTGCGCGCGCGCGCGCGCGAGCGAGGGCGAGATCGTGCAGTCGCTGCAACAGGTCTTCGGCGACTATCGCGAGACCCCCGTGTTCTGAGGGCTGGGGAGCGGCGCGGATGCTTTGTCCTCGGTCCCTCGCGTACGTAGTACGCCACGCTCCCTGCGTCCGCGCCCCGCTTGCCCCCCAACCCTCAGAACGGCACGCCGATAGGATCAGGCTAGAGCGGCCAACCTACCCGCGAGCCGGGAATCTGAGTCCCGGGCACGAACATACCCGTCGACGCCTGCGCAGAGCACTCGTCTACGGCGGCCTGCTGGTCGCCGTCTCCAGCGCCGGCGCGCTCGCGTTCGGCGCGCACAGGATCACCGGCGAGCAGGCCGCGTACGGCGCGCCGGCGGCTGCCCAGTGCGTGCCCTCGCAGCTGAACCGCTCGGCGGTGCTGGGCGGCACGACCCTGGCAGTCGCGCCGCTGCCCAACTCTCTCGACGCCTCGGCGCGCACCCAGATCAGCCTGCTCGGCGCGCCCGCCTCGGCGCTGAGCGCGGTGAGCGCGAGCGGCTCGCAGAGCGGCTCGCACCCCGGCTCGCTGCGCGCCTACTCCCAAGGCGACGGCGCGAGCTTCGTGCCGTCCCGGCCGTTCGCCGCGGGCGAGACCGTGACCGTGCGCGGCCGCGTGCGGACGGGCGCGGGGACGAGGGGGTTCTCCTACCGTTTCGTCGTCGCCCACCCGGACCCCGTCAGGCTGACCCCGATCGCCAAACCGGCGCTGAACTACAACGCGACACAGCACTTCCACTCCGCGCCGAGCCTGCAGCCGCCGACGCTGGCGGTGACGACGCGCGCGGGCCCGACCGCGGGCGGGTACATCTTCGCGGCGCCCTACACCGGCCAGGGGCCGAGCGGGCCGGAGATCTTCGGCGAAAGCGGCGAACTGGTGTGGTTCGACCCGCTGGGAGGCGAGACGTCGGCGGCCAACCTGCAGGTGCAGCGGCTGGACGGCAAGCCGGTGCTCACCTGGTGGCAGGGCTACGTACCGCCGCAGGGGTTCGGCCAGGGGGAAGAGATCATCGACAGCGCCTCCTACACCCAGATCGGTCGGGTCCATGCCGGCAACGGCTACAAGGCGGACCTGCACGACTTCCACATCACCGCGCAGGACACCGCGCTGCTGACCGTGTTCGCTCCGATCGCCTGCAACCTCGCGGCCGTGGGCGGCCCCGGCGGCGGCGCGGCGACCGACAGCATCTTCCAGGAAATCGACCTGAAGACCGGGCTGGTCCGGCGCGAGTGGCACAGCCTCGACCACGTTCCCCTGGGCGACTCCTACAGCGCGCCCGAGGGCTCGACCACCGAGTGGCCGTACGACTACTTCCACATCAACTCGATCGACCAGGCCCCCGGCGCCACAACGCTGATCAGCGCGCGCAACACGTGGGCGCTGTACGAGCTGAGCACGAGCACCGGCCAGGTCACGCTGCGCGTCGGGGGCAAGCACAGCGAAGTCAAGCAGCTGAACGGCGCGGCGACAGCCTTCCAGCACGATGCGACGACGCTGAGCAACGGGACGATCACCATCTTCGACAACGGCGCCGTGCCGAAGGTCCATTCGCAGTCGCGCGCGCTCGTGGTCGCGCTCGAACCGAAGGCCAAGACCGACACCGTGCTCGCACGCTACGAACACACCGCGCCCGCGCTCAGCGCCGGCAGCCAGGGCAACGTCCAGGCGCTCGAAAACGGCGACCTGTTCGTCGGCTGGGGCTCCGAGCCCTACTTCTCCGAGTACGCGCCGAGCGGACAGCTACTGTACGACGCGCACATGCACGGTTCCTACGAGTCATACCGCACATACCGCTTCCCGTGGACCGGCGCTCCCGGCGCTCGCCCCGCGATCGCGGCCAGCAGCGCGGGCGCCGGCCGGGCGGTCACCGTCTACGCGAGCTGGAACGGGGCCACGCAGGTGGCGAGCTGGCGCGTGCTGGCGGGACCGTCGCCCACGGCGCTCGCGCCGGTGGCGAGCGCCGCCAAGAGCGGCTTCGAGACGGCGATCGCCACACCCGGCCCCGAGCCCTCCGTGGCCGTGCAGGCGCTCGGCGGGGCCGGAGCCGTGCTCGGAACCTCGAGCACGATCAGGGGCTGAGCGCCGATCCATCCCCCACGGACCCTCAAGGTTCATACCGCCGGCGTGACCTCCTCGAGCCCAATCCATCCACGATGAACTCTGAGGATGTATCTTCGACTTGACCCCCTCGAGCCCCCATTGTCTCCTCTTGGCCTTGACCCCGCCAGACGCAGTTGATACTCTGGTCTGGCTCGATGTCAAATAGAGGTTTCTGAAATGGGTACGCCCGTGCGGGGCACATCGACCAAGCGCCCTTCCGAAGCCGGTCCCACGGCCGTCAAGGCGAGCGCGGCACGCAAACCACGGCCCGCCAAGGCCGACGGCGCGCGCAAGGCGCCGCGCGCCAAGACCGGCGCGCTGCAGCCGCGACCCGCCGCGACCGACGGCGCTCCCAAGGCGCTGCCCGCCAAGGGGACGGCCGCGGAGCGCTACCGGCGCCTGCCGACGGGCGCGCACAGCCTCGACCCGGAGGACGTGCGCCGCGACCAGCGCGAACGGCTGCAGTCGGCCCTGATCGAGCTGATCGCCGAGCGCGGGTACCAGGCGGTGCGGATCCTCGACCTGACGAAGCTCGCACGGGTTTCGCGCCCGACCTTCTACAGCCTGTACACCGACAAGGAAGAGCTGTTCCTGGCCGCCTACGACGAGACCGCCGAACGGGGAGAGCGGGCGATCGCGGAGGCCTACGGATCGCAGGGCTCGCCCCCAGAGCGCCTGCGCGCGGCGATGCGCGCCTTCGCCGAGCTGGCCGCGGCGGAGCCGGAGGCGGTGTCGCTGCTGGTGCTCGGCGCCTTCGGCGCGGGACCGAAGGCGTTCGAGCGCCGCAACCGCACGCTCGAGACGCTCGAACAGGGCATCGCCAGGGTCCGCGCTCACGGCGGGCGCGACGGGGGCGGGCGCGCCGCCGAGCGGAAGTCGCGCAGTCGCCGGCCGGCCGGCAGACCGTCGATCGAGACCGACCTGACCGTGAGGATGGTGCTGGGCGGCATCCGCGAGGTGACCGCGGCGCGCCTGCGCCAGCACCGCGCCGTCGAGCTGCCGGGGCTCGCGCGCGAGCTGACCGCATGGGCCGGGTGCTACCCGGTGAAGCCGCCCGCCGGGCTCGAGCCCCCGGCGGCGCCGCGGCGCCGCGCCAAGCCCGACGGGGACGCGCCGGTCCGGCGCGCCTCCGAGCGCGCGCTCCAGGCCGAGGGGCGGCTGCCGAGCGGGCGCCACGACCTGCCGCGGCACTACATCGTCAAGAACCAGCGCGAACGGATCGTCGACGCGACCGCGGAGATCGTCGCCGAGAAGGGCCTCGCGGCGCTGACGATCCCCGAGATCGCCCGGCGCGCGAACGTGTCCCACCAGACCTTCTACGAGATGTACCCGACCAAGCAGGACGCGTTCCTCGGCGCCCAGAAGGTCGGGCTGCACCAGGCGCTCGGGATCGCGGTCGCGGCGTACGAGACCTACACCGAGGACTGGCCGCAGGGGGTCGCCGCGGGGATCGGGGCGCTGCTGGACTACCTCGCCTCCGAGCCCGCGCACGCGCACCTGACGGTGGTCGACACGTTCGCGGCGAGCCCGCTCGCGACCGAGATCCGCGACACCGGCCTGCACGCGTTCGCCGCGTACCTGCAGCCGGGCTTCCACTTCCCGGCCGGGCGCACGGCCCCGGAGATCGCGCCCGAGGCGGTCGCGGGCGGGGTGTGGCAGATCCTGCACCACTACATCGCGCACGACCGGCTCGCCGAGCTGCCCTGCGTCGCCCCGCAGCTCGCCTACTTCGTGCTCACGCCGTTCCTGGGCGCGAAAGAGGCCGCCCAGGTCGCGCGCAAGAGCAAGACCGCGGCGGCACGGAAGTAGGGGCGTCAGCCGCGCCTTGGAGGTGCGCTGAGCCTGGACACACGAGCCTTGCGCGTCAGCGGCGGACACAGACAACCGAGCGCGGCGCGGACAGTCGGGCAGCCGGCGGTCCCGCTCGCCGAGACGTCCTACGCGCCGGCGGCGGGGGGCAGCGCGTAGGCGGCTTTGCCTTCGCGGCCGATCTTGACGATCGTCCCGGCGCGCAGCATGCGGCGGATGTCGGCGCGCAGGCTCGCGTCGGACATCGCGGTGACGACCGCCAGCTCCGCGACGGTGTGCGATCCGTGCTCGAGCGCGGCCAGGACCGCCTCGCCGGCGGCGCCCCGGGGAGCGCGCCCGCGCCCTCGGGCGGCGGTCGCAGACCGGGCGCCAGCCTTGCGCAGAGCTCGAGCCGACGGCGCGTGCGTGCGTGCGCGCGCCGCGGGACCCCGCCGCCCAGCGGCGTGAGCCCGAGCGGCGGCCGGAGATCGAACAGCGGCGGGAGCCCGAACGGTGGTGGTCGTGGCGGCGCCGCTGCCCTGCGCCGCGAGCGCCTCGGCGACCGACGCCAGCTCCTCGTATTCGGCGAGCAGCGGTCGCAGCTCGCTCAGGCGCGCGTCGATTTCGGCACGGATGGTGCTCAGCAGGTCGGTACCCACGATCTGTTTCTCCCAACGACCGGTAGAAAGAGCCCGCAGAACCCTAACGAACCCCCCTCGCGCTCGTTTGCCGGCCCTCAGCCCAGCGCGAAAGTTGCCGTCGGACGAGGCCGTAACCTGGGCGGATGCCCGAACGCATGCCCGAGCAGGCGCCCGAGCCGGTGCGGGTCAAGAGCCTGGCCGATCTGAAGGGCAGCTACCGGTACGGGCTGGTGCTGCTGCTCGCGCTGCTCTCGGCGGGGATGCAGATGATCCTGCCGGACACGCCCGCGTCATTGCTCGTGCAGGCTCTGCTGATGGCCGCGACGGTCGTCACGGCGCTGTTCGCGGAGGACGCGACGCGCAGGCAGTGGCGGCGAGTAGGGGGGCTGGTGGGAGTGTCGGTGGTGGGTCTGGTAGCGGCGACGATCGCCGGGCGCGGACAGGCCGAGCGCGCCACCATGTTCGGCCTGAGCGGCATCCTGGCGATTGCCGGGGCCGTGATCGTCGCGCGCGGCGTGGTCGTAGGCATCCGCGTGGAGCGGCGCGTGACCCTGCACTCGGTGATGGGCGCCCTCACCGTGTACCTGCTGGCCGGGCTGATCTTCGCGTTCGCCTACGGCGCGATGGACGCGATCGCCGGCTCGCCGGTGCTGAGCCACCTCGGCACGGACAAACACGCCGAAGAGGTCTACTTCAGCTTCATCACGCTCACGACCGTCGGCTACGGCGACATCGCACCGGTGGCCAGCGCCGCGCGGATGACGTCGGCGCTCGAGGCGCTGTTCGGCCAGCTCTACCTGGTGACGATCGTCGCGGTGATCGTCTCCAACGTCGGCGCGCGCGGCCCGCGCAGGCTCGGCACCGGCCCCGGCGGCGAGCCGGCGTCTGAGGCATAGGCGCTTCCGCGGAGCCGGCTGCTGCGGTGACCGGCGCCGGCTGGGCGGGCGCGCTGTTTTCCGGGGGGCGGGACTCATGCTTTTCGAGCGCCTTCGCGGAGCCGGCTGCTGCGGTGACCGGCGCCAACAGGGCTCGAACTGGGACTGGCTTCCGGGTCTCCCCCAAAGAAGACCGTCAGGAGGCCCACTTGCCGATGCCGTGGCGCGCCAGCTCCAGGCGCGCGATCACGCCGCGGTGGACCTCGTCGGGACCGTCTGCCAGGCGCAGCGCGCGGGCGACCGTCCAGGCGGCCGCGAGCGGCACCTCGTCGCTCAGGCCCGCGCCCCCGTGCAGCTGGATCGCCATGTCCACCACGCGCTGGGCCATGTTCGGCACGGCGACCTTGATCTGGGAGACCGCCGCGAACGCGTCCGCTGAGTCGGTGTCGATCAGCCAGGCGGCGTGCAGGACGTGCAGGCGGGCCTGGTCGATCGCGATGCGGGCATCCGCGATGCGCTCCCGGTTGCCGCCCAGGTTGGCCAGGGGCTTGCCGAAGGCAACGCGCTTCCCGGCGCGCACGCACGCCAGCTCCAGGGCCAGCTCGGCGAGACCGATCAGGCGCATGCAATGGTGGATGCGCCCTGGACCGAGGCGGGCCTGCGCGATCGCGAAGGCCTGGCCGGGACCGCCGACGATCGCACTCGCCGGGAGGCGCACGTCCGTGAACGAGACCTCGCCGTGGCCGCTCGGCGCGTCGAGGAAGCCCATCGTTCCCAGCATCCGCTCGACCTTCACGCCGGGCGTCGACAGGGGAACGAGCACCATCGAGTGCTGGTGATAGCGGTCGGCGTCGGGGTCGGTCACGCCCATGAAGATCAGGACCCCGCAGTTCGGATGGCCGACGCCCGTGCTCCACCACTTGCGACCGTTCAGCACCACCTCCTCGCCGTCCAGCGCCGCGGTTGCCTGCATGTTCGTCGCGTCCGAGGAGGCCACGTCGGGCTCGGTCATGCAGAAGGCCGACCTGATCGAGCCCTCCAGCAGCGGCACGAGCCAGCGCTCGCGCTGCTCCTCGGAGCCGAAGTGCAGCAGCACCTCCATGTTGCCCGTGTCGGGCGCGCTGCAGTTGTAGACCTCGCTGGCGATCAGCGAGCGGCCCATGTGCTCGGCCAGCGGCGCGTACTCGACGTTTGCGAGCCCGGCGCCGTACTTCGTGCCCGCGACCTCCGAGCCGGGCGGCAGGAACAGGTTCCACAGGCCCTCCTCCCTGGCTTTCGCCTTCAGCTCGTCGATCACCGGCGAGACCGACCTGAAGGGGTCGGCGCTCGCCAGCAGCTCGCGGTGGTAAGGCTCCTCGCGCGGGCCTATCTCGCGCTCCTGGAACGCGGTCAAGCGCGTGAGCAGCTCCTGCGTGCGCGGCGAGTGGGCGAAGTCCACCGTCTCAGCCCGCCCTCACGTCGAGAACGACCTTGCCGGTGGCGCGCCGCTCGTCGATCTCGCGCAGCGCGTCGCCGGCGCGGTCCAGCGGAAAGCGCGCGCCGACGATCGGCTTTACGAAGCCGGCCTCGATCAGCGGGCCCAGCGCCTCCTGGACGTCGCGGCACAGCTGGGGCCTGGCCATCGCGTACGCGCCCCAGCCGGCGCCGATCACCTCGGTGTTGCCGAGCAGCAGCCGGTTGACCCTGACCTCGGGAATCGAGCCGCCGGTGAAGCCGACGACGACGACCCTGCCCCCCTCGCGCAGCGCCCGCAAGCTGTCGGTGAAGCGCTCCCCGCCGACCGGGTCCAAGACGAGGTGCACCCCCCCGCCGGAGATCTCCCTCGCCTCGTCCTTCCAGGGGCCGTCGGAGCGCACGACCGCGTCGGCGCCCGCCTGCTCGGCGACGCCCTGCTTGGCGTCGCTGGAGACGACCGCGATCGTATGCGCGCCGAGGCCCTTCGCGACCTGCAGCGCGGCGGTGCCGACGCCGCCCGCCCCGCCGTGCACGAGCACGGTCTCGCCCGCCTCCAGGCGCCCGCGCAGGACCAGCGCGAAGTAGGCGGTGTGATAGTTGAGGATCAGCCCGGCGCCCTGCGCGAAGTCGAGCTGCGGGGCGAGCGCGAAGGTGAGGAACTCGGGCGCGACCGCGAGCTCGGCGAAGCCCCCGAGGCCGCAGAACGCCGCCACGCGATCTCCCGGCCTCACGGACGCGTCGGACGGGGCCTCGCGCACGATGCCCGCGATCTCGCTGCCCGGAACGAACGGGAGCGGCGGCTTGAGCTGGTACTGGCCGCGAGTCTGGAGCACCTCGGGGAAGGACACCCCCGCGGCGTGGACCTCGACCAGGACCCCCGCGCCGGGAGTCAGCGGGTGCGACGGCGGCGAGCCTGGCTCGGGGTGCTCGCCAAGCGCGAGCGCCGTGTCAGGGCCGGTGAGGTCGACGATCTGGACGGCTTGCACCGCGGGGATTATGTCCGATGCGCGGCGGGCGCCCCTCTGCGAACCGTGGCGGGCGCTTTTCCGCGGCGGCGGCGGGCCGCGGTCGCGCTACATCTCGAAGGCGGTCCGTCCCCCGCTGCGGACGAGCTCCTGGAGCCGCTCACGGCCGTCGCCGACCACGGGGCCGCCGTCGCTCTACATCTCGCTAGCCCGGTGCGCTCGCGGTGACGATCCAGGTGGACGCGGGCGCGCGCAACTCGCCGTCTGCCGCGAACTCGGCGAGCCCCTCGCGCAGGGCGGCCTCGACCCGACCGTGCAGGTGAGCCGCGCGATCGCCCGCGAGGCGCAGGATCTCGCCCGCCGGGCCCAGCGCCATCACGAGCTGGAGCGCTTCGTCGACGTCGCTGCCGATCGTGATCGGGATGTCGCAGCGGCGCAGCGCGATGTCGGTGAAGCCCGCGTGGGTGAGGATCTCGCTCGTCGTGTCCGCGTCGGCCATCGAGAACGGTCCTGGACCGCAGGTCGGCTCGTCGTACTCCTCCGGCCGCTCGACGATCCCCTCGACGATCGTCTGCGCGCGATAGAGCCAGTCGTTGTCGATGCGCCGCCGCCACACGACCATCACGAGCCTGCCGCCCGGCGCCAGAGCGCCGCGGACGTTGCGCATCGCCGCGACCGGGCTCGCGAAGAACATCGTCCCGAAGCGCGAGAACGCCATGTCGAAGCCCCCCTCTCCCGCGAGGCTGTCCTGCACGTCGGCGACGAGGAAGCGCGCGTTCGCGACCCCCGCTTCGGCTGCCTCGCGGACCGCGTCCTCGATGAAGCGCGGCGCCGCGTCGACGCCGACGGCGTGCCCGTCGGGTCCGACCAGGCCGGCGATCCGCTGGGTGGTGTCGCCGAAGCCGCAGCCTATGTCCAGGACCCGCTGCCCCGGCTCGGGCGGATGCAGGCGCAACGCCTCCTCGCCGTGCGCCCCGAGCCCCGTCGTAACGGTCTCGCGAAAGCGCACGAAGCGGTCATACAGCGGTCCGTCCCAAGCGCGGATCGCCTCCTCGTTGGCGCCCACGGGGCGCTCGGTCGTCGGCGTGCTCACAGCTTCCCCACTCACTCGAAGGCCTGCGGATGCTCTGTCAAAGATACGCCCTCCGAGGCGCCTCGTGGGGATTCCACGCATAGATCCTCGCTGCCGGGCGGCTCAACGGACCTCGGACACGTCTGCTAACCGTAGTAGCGGGCTATCACCTGCAGCTGGCTGAAGATGTCGTGTCCCAGGAACAGGATGACCATCGCGGCTCCGGCGACAGGAGCCCACCGTCGCCCGGCGCCACGTACCGCCAGGGCTATCACGGCGCCCAGCAGCGGGATCAAGGGCAACAGATAGCGCGGCTCGCCAAATGCGGCTCCGTGGCTGACCACGTCGCCGAGATACGACGAAGCCCCGATCATCATCAGGACACCCAAGGCGATCATGGCGTAGACACCGAACTCCTGCAGGCGAGTCCGGAGCGCATCGCGTCGCACGACCAGCTCGCGGCCGCACAGCAGCGCGACCACTCCCGCCGGCACCAGCGCGACGTTGTCGACCCACAGCGGGAACGTCGTGTCCATCCAGCCGTAGAGGCCGACGGATCGGTTGAACCATATGTCCTTGTATGTCGTCAATCCCCTGAAATAGTGCGTCATGCCCGGCAGGCGCGGCAGATACAGCTGCCATATGTAGCTGAACTCGTGGAAGAGAGACGTCGTCGTGAACAGGCCGGCGCCTCCCGAGAGGATGCCGAAGGTCGGGTGGTGGGACAGGATGTTCCGGAGCATGTAGAGCATCACCGGCGAGATTCCGATGCCGGCGGCGATCGCGGGTGACAGCAGCCCCTCCAGGCCCCTGGATTTCGCCTCGCGCACCGCCAGCACCACCAGGCCGGCGAACACGCCAAAGGCGAACCCGATGAAATTGAGCTTGGTCATGAAGCCGACCGCGATCAGGATCCCGAGCGCGACGGCGAGGCGCCGGGTGAACCCTTGGCCGAACGCGCGCGCCAGACAGAAGAAGATCGCCGCCGAGACAGCAAACAGCATCGTGTCCGGGTTGACACTGCCGGACATGGACGCGAGCTGCGGCTGGAGCGCAACGCACAGCGCACCAACGGTCGCGGCCCAGGGCACCCTCGGCAGGATCTCGCGAAGAAAGAGGAAGGCAAACAGCGCCGTCACCGCTCCAAACAGCACCCCGACCAGCCTCATGAGCTGCAGCTGGGTGAGAATGTTGCCGCGGGCCAAGGCATAGGGAATCGTCTGGAGCGCGTAGTACAGCGGCGGCTCGGACGTGGCTATTCCCGCTTCTCCGGAACCCTTGAGCGAGGCGCCCGCGTTGACGTCTTCCATGAGGATCCGCTGCTCGGCCACCGAAGAGATGGCCGGCGTCTTGGGCGAGTGCACCACCTTCGGGAAGTGGAGCCCCTGCAGCACAAGCGACTCCTCGGGAGAGTATTTGCCATTTTCCTGCCCGTTTTCAGGCAGCGCTTCATTCTCGGCGAGCTGCTCGACATAGGCGAAGTGGTCGGCCTCGTCCTTCCCTTGGAAGGCCGGCACTATGAGCGACCAGGCAAAGGCGTTCAGAAACGCGATCAAGGCGCACGTCCAGGCGGCGGCCGGCACGCTTCTGAGCGTTGCGCCCACCAGCGGTCCGCCTCGCGCCCGTGCCACCCGCACACGCACATCTCTCCGTCGCGCGTCGCGCCCTTGTTCAGACCTCAGTCTTCGAGTAAAAGACCGAGAGCCGACGGAAGCCTTTTCTGACCGCGCCCTTCGAACGGGTGCCTTGCTCATGGCGACTCCCGCAGGGCGAGCCGTAGGGCAAGGAAGCCACCAGCAGCCACGAGCGCAGCTATGAGCAACGCCACCCAAGTCCCGCCGAGTGCGCGACCGATCCCCATATGCCTTGCCACAGGCAGCATGCGAGACCACCATGAGCCCTGACCGGCGGCCAGATATTCGACGCCCACCCTGCCATTGATCGGCCGTCCGGCGGACGTTCCCCCAGTACGCGCCACCGCCGTTTCGGGCGTAAACGTCGGAGTCCCCGCGAAGCCGACCAGCTCGCTGTTCGGTCCGACGTCAAAGCAGAGCTTTACGTGCGAAGCGGTGTGGTTCAGCGGCGTGACAGGAACCGTCACGGACCTCCCCGTCCAATCGGGACCCCGTCTGCCTTCCGTAAGAACCAGCGAGCCGGAGGATGCCCTCACCCGGACGGTCGACCCGAAATACGTCGCGAGCGAGAGTCGGATTGCGGACACACCGGCCGGCAACACTTCATTGGCTTGACAAACTTCCACATCGCCGGTGACAAGCGCCGATGTGCCCCTGGTTTGCACGCCTACTCGTACGACACGCGGCGGGGAGTGCGTGAGCGTCAGAACGCCTGCGGCGACTATCAGCGCGATACCCACGCCCAGCGTCACCTTGACATCCCTCGCAGCTTTCACCGGCAGCCCTCCAATGCCTCGATCCCGGCGCGTAGCCGGTGCTCGTGACAGACGTGTCGTGTTCGGCCGACCGTGGCGTGCTTGGAGCCCAGGCTCGCTTCCCTCGAGCCGTGCGAGGACTGCGCCATGCCAAGAAGGCCGACTCCAGTGTGGGCGACCGCCGAGAACGCGTCAAGCTCGGCGGAGTAAACTGCCGCCTACGGGCAGGCGCACGAGGTCGATGCCGCGATAAATATCCCGCAAATCGCTACAATCCTGATATGGAGAAACGGCGACGCGGGTAGGAAACACGAGACGGACACTCGCGAGCGGGGCTCGGCGCCGAACACGACCGGGCCGAGTAGGCCAGCGAGCCAAATCGGCTTTGACATGCAGCGCGAGCAACTGCGGTCGGGCCGGCGGTTTCGCATCGTCGAGGGCAGAACCAACGCGCACTTCGCATGCGGCAAAATACGGTCCTCAGCTCCACGACGGTCGTCGTTAACCGAAGCAAGGTGGTGCGGCTCACTCGATCCCGTAACCTGGCTGTCGCATGGTCGCCCGCCTCGGCCACGAGCCGATCGCCGTCACGGCGCCCACTCCCCAGGATCTCACGGGCGCCGACGTGTTCGTCGTCGAGCCCGCCGCCCCCATCAGCATGGTGCTCGCACAGGCGGCCCACCTCATCAACCCGTCGCTGCCGCTCATTTGCGCCAGCGTCACCGTCCCCTCGCCCGATCTCGCCGAGCTCGGCGTCGTCTTCGCGGCGTGCCTGGTCAAGCCGTTCACCCTCGAGCAGCTCGACCGCGCAATCGATCAGGCGCTGCTCGCTCGCCGCGAGCACCGGCACGATCGGCGCGACGGTGGCCGCGCCGCATGAGCGACGCGCCGTGAGCTCGGCCTCGCAGGACACGGAGCGCCTCACCTGACGGCCACCGCGCGCAGGACCGGCGTTCCACATGTCCGGTCTGTTTCACTGAACCAGCGTAGCACCGCATGCGCTCGGTAGTTCGCCGCAGAAAAGGCACGGAAGTTCCCCATCGTCACCTGCGCGACGACTGTCGATACCTGACCCGATCTGTCATGTCATCCGATATGAGCCCCTCCATCGAGACGTTCGCCGGCGCGAGAGCCACAAGAGACGATGAGCGACAAGCCGCATGGACCATGAAGGAGCTGCGATCGGTCTGGGAGCACCAGCGGGACCGCGTCCACGACCGGATCGACGTGCTCGATCGCGGGATCGTGGCGCTCGCGCGCGGCCGCCTGGACGCAGGCCTCAGAAGGGACTCCGAACGAGCTGCGCACACGCTCGCCGGCTCGATCGGGATCTTCGGCTTCATAGAGGCCTCAGAAGCGGCTCGTGACCTCGAGCTGGAGCTGGCGCACCCGACCACAGACCGTGCCCCGGCGCTCTCGGCGCTGCTGCTGAGAGTGCGAAGCGGCATCGAGGGCCCGGTAGTCCTCTGTCCCGTCGTCGCCGCCGGACAGAGAGCAGACAGCTGACACGACAAGCACAGACGCGATACGAGCCGACCGGCCACTCCAGGAGACCGACACCGCGTCATCTGCAAGCATGCATCGCGGTGAGCGGATGAGGCTCGATCGCGCCGGACGGAGATCCGGTCACAGCCATGGTGGGAAACGCGCGTAGATCGGCGACTCCATTGACTGAAGCCGAAGAAGGCCCCCGTAGACGGCTGCGGATCGTCGGCGAGCTGACCATCCCCCTCTCGGAGGTGACGGTCCGTGCAAGCCGCTCCTCCGGCCCAGGGGGACAGCACGCCAATGTCACGGCTTCCCGTGTGGAAGCGAGCTTCGACGTGCTCGCCTCGTCCACGCTTACCGACGCACAGCGCGAGCGGGTGCTGTCCCATGCGGGGCCGCGAGTGGTGGCGATCGCCCAGGACGGACGATCACAGACCCGCAACCGCGAGTTGGCTCTGACTCGCCTGAGCGAGCGGCTCGCGAGGGCGCTCGCCGCTCCCAAGCCACGCCGCGCCACCCGTCCCACCGCGGCCTCACGCGAGCGACGTCTGGCGGCCAAGCGCCGGGGGACCGAACGCAAGCGCGAGCGCCGCCCGCCCGAAGACTCATGAGCCGCACGGAAGTCGCGCTCCATCCCGCCTTCGCCGCCTACTTCAAGGCGCTCGACCAAGCCCGCCCGACGCCCCCGAAAAGGGGGCCGAAAAGCGGGGTGACAAAGGTGGGAGCGACGGGGGTCGAGCCCGGACTTTGCGCCCCATCTTTGCGAGCGCATCGAAGTCTGGCCAGTGCCCCGTGGGTCATGGGCTCGTAGGCTTGCGGATGAGCCGGACCACCTGCGATCATGGGCACATGGCATCCGACCCCCATGTGACGCTCAGCGGCGACATCATCGGCGAGTACCTCGTCAAGGACAGGCGCCCGGACGGCGAACTTAGGCTCGTACCGGACGAGTATCCGGTGACTGTGCCGAAGTACGGCGGCCGGCGAGCCACGCCCGAGGAGTTCGAGCAGCACTTCGGGGATCTGCCCACCGACGGCGAGGGCTGAACCGTGGCCGACAAGCCCGGACGCCGCGCGAGCTGTCACGTACAGTTCGACGACATCCCCTTCGCGGAAGATCTTGCCCACACCAGCTCCGCAGGGCAAAAGGCGGCCGAGCAGAAGCGAGCGGAGGTCGAACGTGAGAGCCAACCGAGAGACGAGCTCCTCGGTTGCAGCACCGAAGGCCGCGACGGCACCAGCCTCCCCGGTTGTGTCAAGACCTATGTCCCTTGGCCCACCGGACGCTGGGGCCATGGTCTTTGAATTCCGGTTCGACGAGGACCACCGACCCTACCTGGCATTTTTGGCCTTCGGCGTACGCCACCACCCGCCCAGTTCCCACGCCCCGACCGTGTACGAAGTCGCGCATCATCGGATACACGTACAGCCGCCACGGCGCTGACCGCGTAGTGAGCGTCGATTGGGCGCCCTCTCAAGCGCCCGCCACGAGGAGAATGCTCCAGGAACTATGGGGCGCAAAGTACGGGAGCGACGGGACTCGAACCCGCGACCTCCGGCGTGACAGGCCGGCGCTCTAACCAGCTGAGCTACGCCCCCGCGCTTGCGCGGGTCGCCGCTCGTCGCGGCCCTTCGCGCCTCTCCAGTATGCCAAGCCGACCCTCTTCGTCGCCCCGCGCCTCCGCGTCTCTACGCCCCGCAGCCCGCGCTCTGCCGCCCTTCGCCCTTGCCACCCTACGCCGCCGCGCGCCCTACGCCCTTGCCGCACCCGCGCGCCCGCCGTCCTGTGCTCCTGCCGCCTTGACGGCCCGCGCCCCCACCTTCGGCTCGCCGAGCCACCTCTGCTCGGCCGGCCACCATACGGGGCGCCGCTCGGACGACCGCCCGCCCGCGTCCGATCCTCTCGTCAACCGGCCAGACAGCCAGTCTTCCTCTAGGCTTTCCTCTCAGTGCCGCTCGCCAGCCCTCCTCCCCTTCGCTCCTACAACCCGTTCGTCGTCCTCTTCCAGGACCTGCACGAGGAGCGCTCCGCCACCGTGCCCTTCCCTCCCGGCGAAACCCGTCCCTCACTGTCGCGCACCAAGCGCTTCGCCGACGACCCCCTGCCGCTGCTCCTTCAGTCCTACGAGCGCTTCGGGCCCGTCTTCACGCTTCGCCTCTTCCATGCCAACACCGTCTTCGCGCTCGGGCCCGCCGCCAACCACTACATCACCGTCTCGCACGCCTCCAACTTCCTGTGGCGCACCTCCTACTTCCGCGACCTCATCGGCTTCGCCGGTGACGGCCTGCTCACGACCGACGGCGCCTTCCATCGCGCCTCGCGGCGCATCATGCTCCCCGCCTTCCATCACGACCGCATCGTCGCGACGCTCGAGACCATGCTCGCCGAGACCTCCTCCGCGCTGCAGTCCTTTCATCCCGGCTCCACCCTCGACCTCTACGCCTGGACCCGTCGCCTCGCGCTGCGCGTTGCCATGCGCGCGCTCTTCGGCCTCGACCCCGACGGCGCCGAGGCCCGCTCGATCGACGCCGCCGCCCTGTTCGAGCAAACCCTCTCCTTCTACGCCCGCGACTACGCCCTGCGCATGCTCCGCGGCCCCTTCACCCCCTGGGACCGCCAGCAGAAAGCCACGCGCGCGCTCGACCGCCTCATCTACGCCGAGATCGCCCGCCGCCGCCGCACCGGCGCCCGCGGCGAGAACGTCCTCTCGCTGCTGATCGACGCCTCCGACGAGCACGGCTCGGCCCTCACCGACTCCCAGATCCGCGACGAGGTCATGACGCTCCTGTTCGCCGGCCACGACACCACCACCTCGACCGTCGCCTTCATGTTCTACGAGCTCGCCCGCCACCCCGACGTCGTCTCGCGCCTGCTCGCCGAGCAGGACGAGCAGCTCGGCGGCGACCTCCCCACCCCCGATCAGCTGATGGGCGACGGCCTGCCCTACCTGGAGACAGTCCTCGACGAGACCCTCCGCCTTTACCCGCCCGCCTGGATCGGTCCCCGCCGCTCGGTCGAGCCCTTCGAGCTGTGCGGCCTCCCCGTCCCCGGCAACACCTTCGTCAACTACTGCTCCTGGGCCTCCCACCACCTGCCCGACGTCTTCCCCGACCCCGAGCTCTTCCGCCCCGAGCGCTTCGCCCCCGAGGCCAAGGCCGCCCTGCCCAAGGGCGCCTACATCCCCTTCGGCGGCGGCTCGCGCACCTGCATCGGGATGCGCTTCGGCCAGCTCGAGATCCGCACGATCGCCACGCTCCTGCTCTCGCGCTTCACCCTCACCCTGCCCGACCGCTTCCAGCTCGCCATCCGCCAGATGCCCACCATCAGCCCCAAGCACGGCCTCCCCATGATCGTCCATCCCCGTGCCGCCGCTCCCGTGTCCGATCTCTCGGTCGCGCTCTGAAAGCGCTCATCCCCTCCACCTCGCCCCGATCGGTCTTTTCGCGCATCGCCCCACTCACTTCAGGCTCGCCCACATCGACAGCCGATAGGCCGCCCCCTCTCCCGCCGTCCCTCTCACCTCGCGCGCTTCCACACCTTCCACATACACCCTCGGGTCCGCGAACAGGACGAGCTCGAGCCCTTCCAGCTGGCTCGCCTTCGGCTGCGCCACGAGCTTCCCTTCCTGCGCCTTCGCCACCGCCTCCACGCTCGCGCCCATCCCGAACAGGCCGCCGCTCGCCTTCACCTCGACCGCGCCCCCTTCGCTCCCCACGAGCGTCACGTCGAAACCCGGCGGCAGCGCTTCCTTCACGTCGCCTTCGCTCATCACGCCTTCGCCGCGCAGCTCGCTCCCGCGCTTTTCGAAGTGCACGTCCCTCAGCCTCAGCGGCCCCTCCCGCACGACTTCCGCGCTCGCATCCACCCTCGCCGTGCCTTTCGCTTCAGCCACCAGCCCCGCCGTCTGCGCCACACTCAACTTCAACGCCCCCGCCTTCACCCTCACTTCGTCCACGTTCCCCCACAGCAGCTTCACCGCCGGCCACGCTTTCACCTTCACGCTCTTCACCGTTCCATAGCGCCCGACCCTCTCCCGCACCCTCTCCGCCGCGATCCCCGGCCCCAGCGCCTGCGCGAGCGCCAGTGCCGCCACCGCCGCCACCGCCGCTCCGATCGCGATCCTCACCGCCCGCCTCCCTCCGATCGTGCCCACCCGCGCAGCTTCCCACTTCGCCGGGCCTCACGACCCGCTCCGCTAGCCTTGTAACTCCCGACCCGCGGGCGCGTAGCTCAGCTGGCCAGAGCACCTCGCTTACACCGAGGGGGTCGCCCGTTCGAGTCGGGCCGCGCCCATCCCACTCCCGCATGACCGACTCCCCCGTCCCCGAACACCCGCCCCTGCGCATCGCCGTGATCGGCTCCGGCCCCGCCGGCTTCTACGCCGCCGGCCACCTGCTCAAGGACTCCTCCGAGCGCTTCGACGTCGACATGCTCGAGCGCCTCCCCACCCCCTGGGGCCTCGTCCGCTCAGGCGTCGCCCCCGACCACCCCAAGATCAAGTCCGTCACCCGCATCTACGAGCGCACCGCCTCCCACCCCCGCTTCCGCTTCTTCGGCAACGTCACCTTCGGCCTCCACGTCTCCCGCGCCGATCTCCTCGCCCACTACCACGCGATCGTCTACGCCACCGGCTCCCCGGCCGACCGTCCGCTCGGCATTCCCGGCGAAAGCCTCCCCGGCTCCCACCCCGCCACCGAGTTCGTCGGCTGGTACAACGGCCACCCCGACAACACCGACCTCGAGTTCGACCTGCTCTCCACCGAGCGCGCCGTCGTCGTCGGCAACGGCAACGTCGCCATCGACGTCGCCCGCATGCTCGTCCTCGCCCCCTCCGAGCTCGCCCGCACCGACACGGCCGACCACGCGCTCGAGGTCCTCGCCTCAAGCCACGTCCGCGAGGTCGTCCTCGTCGGCCGCCGCGGCCCCGCCCAGGCCGCCTTCACCAATCCCGAGCTGCTCGAGCTGGGCGAGCTCTCCGACGCCGACGTCGTCGTCGACCCCGCCGAGCTCGACCTCGCCCTGGCCGTCTCCGACCCCGCCGCCGAGGCCGACGCCACCGCGCGGCGCAATGTCGAGATCCTGCGCTCCTACGCCTCCCGCCCCCCCGCCGGCCATCCCAAGCGCATCGTCCTGCGCTTCCTGCTCTCGCCCACCGCCCTGCTCCCCGACCCCTCCGGCCACGTCGGCTCGGTCGAGCTCGTCCGCAACCGGCTCATCCCCGCCGCCGGCGGGCGCCTGCGCGCCGAGCCCACCGGCGAGCTCCAGACGATCCCCGCCGGCCTCGTCTTCCGCGCCATCGGCTACCGCGCCGTCCCCCTCCCCGACGTCCCCTTCGACGAGCGCTCCGGCACCATCCTCAACGACGCCGGCCGCGTCATCGACCCCGCCACCGGCCACCCCCTTCCCGGCGAGTACGTCGTCGGCTGGGTCAAGCGCGGCCCCTCCGGCGTGATCGGCACCAACAAGAAGGACGCCCAAGAGACGGTCGACGCGATCTTCGCCGACCTCTCTCCCGGCGACGGCTTCCCCGCCGGCCACGTCCCCGACTTCCCCGACCCCGCCGTCGTCGAGGCCCTGCTGCGCGCCCGCCAGCCCGATCTCGTCCCCTACTCCGGCTGGGAATCCATCGACCGCCACGAGCGCTCCCTCGGCGAGCTCGCCGGGCGCCCCCGCGTCAAGCTCACCACGATCGAGGACCTCCTGCGCGTGGCCGCCGCCGAACAACCCGCCCCACGGAGCTGATCCCCCCTCGCGCCCGCGGCGCCCGCGCTCAGGGCGCCATGTGCCAGACTGCGCCCGCAAGCCCCGTTAGCTCATCTGGTAGAGCGCCGGACTTTTAATCCGGTGGGGCGGGTTCGAGTCCCGCACGGGGCATTTTCGACTCTCCTGACGTTCCCGTGGGTCATGTGACTCGGCCGGGGAGGGGTGAGCAGAGTCCTGAGAGTCTGAGCTTGGCGAGCCGGCAGCCTGTGACTGTGGACATGTCCGTCGGAGCTCCGGCTACCCCTGCTAGTTTGAATCGATGGCCAATCACAAGCGCAGGCGACCCAAGCAGCGCCGCGCCGGCTGCCTGCTTTGCAAGCCACAGAAGCTGCCCTCGCTGAAGAAGGCCGAGCGCAGGCGCGGTCGTCGCGACGCGCTCGCCCTTGAGCTTCGCGCAACGCGCGAACGAGCTTGAGCTGACTGCGGTTGCTCCGGTAAACCGCGTGCAGAGCCGCTACCTTGTTTCCATGACCATGACCGCGAAGGACAAGCTGCGGCAAACAGTCGAGGAGCTTTCAGAGGCTGAAGCTCAGGACACGCTCGGCTTCATCGTCCATCGCCGCGGCAAGCGCGACGCTTTGGCTGAGCTGCTTGAGCGCGCCCCGCTCGACGATGAGCCGACGACGCCGGATGAAGATGAGGGCGTGCGTGAGGCCAAGGAGCAGATCGTCCGAGGAGAAGTGCTCTCAGCGGACGAGATCAGGCGTGAGATCGCTTGAGCGACGGCGGCTGGGTCTTCTCGGCACGCGCCGGGCGTGACTTCAAGCGTCTCGATCCTCCAATCCAGCGCCGCATCGTCAGCGCTCTGGACCGACTGACAGGCGATCCGCCGGCTGGGGATGTCGTCAAGCTGGCGAACACCGACGAATGGCGCCTGCGGGTTGGCGACTGGCGTATACGCTTCGAACGCGATGCAGAGACGCGCGTCGTCCACGTCATGAGAGTCTTGCCCCGGGGACGAGCCTACCGCGATTGACCGGCGCCCCAGACGCATGCCCAACTCGGGCTTTACGGCTTCGTCCCCAACTTCATGCAATCATCGAGAAGCGGGCTCCTCCCCAAGAAGGCCAAGGAGCTTCTGCCGCTCCCGCCGCGCCAGCGGCTCCAACAACGCCCGCACCAAAGCCTCGACCTGTACTTGACTGTTTTGGGCGTCCCAGCTCGCGCATTTGCCATTGCACAGTACACTTCCGTAATGTAGAATCGTCGCGTGGCGGGCTCTCCCTCTCCGACGCCCCCAGCTCCGTCCCTACGGCCGATGGACTGCTGGGAGAAGTGGTCGTCGGCCATCCTCATGCTGTCAGGGGCGCTCTTGACACTCGGAGTGCTTGCATGGTTCGGACTCGACCACAGCGGCGGTGGCGGGTTCGTGTCGAAGGTCACCGAAGCGAGCGGCGCCGGCGCCACACAGAAGACCACGACCACCGAATACTCGGACACCGTCATCATCTTCGCCCTCGCGACCGGCGCGGCGCTGCTGCTCGCGGGCGGCCTGTACGGGCGGCTGCGCGACCTCACCCTCGGCCCCCTGAAGATGGGGTTCGCCGAACTGCCTCCCGACAAGCAGAAAACGCTCGACGAAGCCGCTAAGCAGACCATCGAAGAAAAGACCCCGGGCAAAGCCACGCCGGACCTCGTCGCCAGCGCCCAGGCGCTTGCCCGCGCCCAGCTCCAGCAGCAGTACTGGGGACCGGTGCCCCAGCCACCCGAGCAGACGCTGCAGCTGATAGGCCAGCAGGCCGCGACCGCGGTTCTCAGCAGCTCAGGCATAGACGCGGAGTAGGGCGCTGCCGGCTGCCCCGGGTCGGCACACGCCGACCGCGCCTTTCATCGCCCGGCGCCTGGTCAACCGGTGAGCGCTGCACGCTGCACGCCGACCGTGCGCGCGACGAGCGGGTGCGCAATCATCACATCACGCTCGTTCCGTCTCGCGGGGCGCGCGAGTGGTCAGAGAGGCATAACCACGATGACCCCAGAGCCAGACACCTCCCGCACACACCCGAACGGAGCATCGGCGACCGTGCCCGCGTCCAACCCCGCGTCCGCCGACGGCGCCCGCAACCGTTACCGCACCGTGATCGTCGGCTCGGGCTTCGCCGGGCTCGGCGCCGCGATCAGGCTCAAGCAGGCCGGGATCGAGGACTTCGTCGTGCTCGAGCGCGACGGCGTTCTCGGCGGCACCTGGTGGGCCAACACGTATCCGGGCTGCCAGTGCGACATCCCCTCGCACCTGTACTCGTTCTCGTTCGCGCCCAACCCGGACTGGTCGCGGACCTACTCGATGCAGCCCGAGATCCTGGAGTACCTGCGCCGGGTCTCGCGCGAGCACGGAATCGACCCCCACATCCGCTTCCACCACGACGTCGCCGCCGCGCGCTGGGACGAGGACTCACAGCTGTGGCGGATCCAGGCGAACGTGCATCGGACGGAGCCGAACGAGACCGGGCATGACGGGGCGGCGCGGGCCGGGACGGGCCGGGACGGGGCCGGGCCGCAAAGCGTGGCGGATCGGGCGCAGGGGGGCGAGACCCGCGAGCTGACCGCCGAGCTGTTGATCGTCGGGCCGGGGCCCCTGAGCGAGCCGAAGCTGCCCGAGATCGAGGGGATCGAGAGCTTCGCGGGCCGGATCTTCCACTCGGCCAGATGGGAACACGAGCACTCGCTGCTCGGCAAGCGCGTCGCGGTGATCGGCACGGGCGCCTCCTCGATCCAGTTCGTGCCCAAGATCCAGCCGGAAGTGTCGAAGCTGCACCTCTTCCAGCGCACCCCGCCGTGGATCGTCCCGCACCGCGACCGGCCGACGAGGAGCTGGGAGCGGACGCTGTACCGCGCGTTCCCGCCCGCGCAGCGACTCGTGCGCGCGTTCGTGTACTGGTCGCGGGAGCTGTTCGTGTTCACCCTGATGCACCCCCGCTCAGGCTCGCTGCCCGAGCGGGCCGGGCGCAAGCACCTGCGCGAACAGGTGCCGGACCTCGAGCTGCGCGCCAAGCTGGCGCCGCGATATCGCATCGGCTGCAAGCGCACGCTCCTCTCCAACGACTACTACCCGGCGATCCAGCGGCCGAACGTGGAGGTCGTGACGGACTCGATCGCCGCGATCACGCCGCATGGGATCGTGACCGCCGACGGCGCCGAACGGGAGGTGGACACGATCGTTCTCGGCACCGGCTTCCACGTGACCGACATGCCGGTCGCCGCGTGGGTGCACGGGCGCGGCGGGCGCACGCTGGACGACGTCTGGCGGGGCAGCCCCCAGGCCTATCTCGGCAGCACCGTCGCGGGCTTCCCGAACCTGTTCATGCTCGTGGGCCCCAACACCGGGCTCGGGCACAACTCGATCGTGTTCATGCTCGAGTCCCAGCTGAACTATGCGATCGACTGCATCGCCCACCTCGACCGCGCCGGCGCGGGCTCCTTCGAGGTGCGCGAGGACGTGCAGCGGCGCTTCAACGAGGAGATCCAGCGCAAGCTCGACGGCACCGTCTGGACCTCCGGCGGCTGCGTCAGCTGGTACCTGGACGAGCACGGCCGCAACTCGACCGTGTGGCCGGGCTTCACCTGGCCGTTCCGCCGGCGCACGCGCCACTTCCGGGCGGCCGACTACGAGCTGCGTCCGCGTGCGCCCCGCCCCGCGCGCCCGGCACCGTCCCCGGCGCCGACCGCGCCTGCGCCCGCGCCCGTCTCGTGAGGCGGGCGAGTCGCCCACCGCGGGCGCGCGGCGAGCCAGGCAGCGAACCGAACCGACACCCGAGGAGGAGACCATCCGCATGAGCCGCTCGACCGAGACCCCGTTCGACGTGAACGGACGCACCGTGTTCATCACCGGCGCCGCGCGCGGCATCGGCGCGGCGACCGCCGAACGGCTGCACGGCCGGGGCGCGAACGTCGCGCTGGTCGGCCTCGAGCCCGAGCGCCTGCGGGAGCTGGCGGCGCGCCTGGGCGACCGCGCGGAGGCATTCGAGGCGGACGTCACCGACTTCGACGCCCTGCGGCGGGCGGTCGCGGGCGCGGTCGAGCGCTTCGGCGGGATCGACGTGGCGATCGCCAACGCGGGGATCGCGTTCATGGGGGCGCTCGCGACCGCGCCGATCGAGCAGGTCGAGCGCACCTTCGCCGTGAACCTGCTCGGGGTGTGGCGCACCGACCGCGCGGTCATCGAGCATGTCGCCGCCCGCAAGGGCTACCTGCTGAACATCGCCTCGCTCAGCGCCGTCGCGCACGCGCCGCTGATGGGCCCTTATACCGCGACGAAGGCGGGGGTAGAGGCGTTCACGGACGCGCTGCGGATGGAGACCGCCCCCAGCGGCGCGCGCGTCGGGTGCGCCTACTTCGGCTTCATCGACACCGACTTGGTGCGCGCCAGCTACGCCCAGCCCTCGGCTGAGTTGATGAACCGGGAGTCCCCCGGCTTCCTGCGCAACCCGGCGCCGCTTCAGAGCGCGGTCGACGCGATCGAGCGAGGCATCGAACGGCGCGCCGCGCGCCTGTGGGCGCCGCGCTGGGTCGGCGCCGCGATCGCGCTGCGCGGCATCGTGCAGCCGCTGACCGAATGGCGCGTACGGCGCGACCCCTCCCAGCTCGGCGAGGCGCTGCGCCTGGCGGACCCCGCGTCGGGCGCCGTCGCCGAGCAGGATCCCCTCCTGGGCGTGGCCGCCCAGGCCATCACTCAGCCTGCGAGAACTCCCATATCGCAATAAAGAGCATGACCAGCCCGAGCGCCGCGATGACCGCGGCCTCGATCAGGGTGGGTACGCGCCAGCCGAACCAGGTGACGCCGGGGTCGAGCGCCTGACGGGCTACGGGAGAGACGTTCAGGTGCGCGAAGATCGCGCGGCGCATCGGCTCGACCGCGTAGGTGAGAGGGTCCAGGCGGTTGAGGATCGCCAGCCACTGGGGCAGGTTCGCGACCGAGAACATCGCGCCGGAGAGGAAGAACATCGGCATGATCACCATCTGCATGAGCGCCATGAACGACTGCATCTGGTTGATGCGGGCGGCGAACATCACGCCGAAGGCGGTGATCGCAAACGCGAGCAGCAGCGACAGCGCAAACAGCTCGAGGAGCAGGCCGAGTTCATAGGGGATGTCGACGAGGCCGGCGATCGCGATCACGATCAGGCCCTGGAAGCCCGCCACGGTGGCGCCGCCGCAGCACTTGCCGAGCACGATCGAGCTGCGCCGCACGGGCGCGACCATCATCTCGCGCAGGAACCCGAACTCGCGGTCCCAGACGATCGAGGCGGCAGAGAACATTGCGGTGAACATCACCGCCATGCACAGCACGCCGGGGTAGATGAACGTTTTGAAGTTGACCCCGTGGGTGCCGGCCGAGGCGAGCGAGGAGAGGCCGGTGCCGAGCACGAACAGGAACAGGAACGGCTGGGCGAGCGAGGTGAGGATGCGCAGGCGGTCGCGGCTGAAGCGGATCAGCTCCCGCCGCCAGACCACGCGGATCGCGCGCAGCTCGCTGCGCAGGCTGCGGGCGGGGACGTGCACCCTGGCGACGCGGCTGCCCGGCGGGCCGGACGCGGCTGGAGGTCCGGACGGGGCGGTGGCGGTCTCGGTGGCCATCGAGATCTCACGATAGAGCCCGCGAGCGCGGCCGGGGTGCCGGGAGACGGCCTTTCGCCTGCAAGCTCGTCGCGTGTCGGCGGCCGTCCGCCGACGCTGGGCCGGGGGGTCAGCGGTTCATCATGCGGGCCATGTTGCGCCGCATGTCGGTCATTCCGGCGGACGCCTCGGCGTCGCGGATGGTGGTGCCGGTGTAGGACATGAACACGTCGTCGAGCGACGGGCGCGAGACGTTGACCGAGCGGATCGGCTGGCCGAGCTCGGCGAACAGGCGCGGGACGAACTGCTCCCCCTCGGGGACGCCGAAGGTGACCGCGCCTTCCGCGACGACGGCGTCGATGTCGAAGCGCTCGCGCAGCGCGGCGATCGCCTGCTCGTCGTCGCCGGTCTGGATCTGGACGCGGTCGGTGCCGACGCTCGCCTTCAGCGCCTCGGGCGTGTCGAGCGCGACGATCTTGCCGCGGTCCATGATCGCGATGCGCTCGCAGTACTCGGCCTCGTCCATGTAGTGGGTGGTGAGGAAGATCGTGACGTCCTCGTCGCGCTTGAGCTCTGAGATGTAGCTCCAGATCGAGCTGCGGGTCTGCGGGTCCAGGCCGACCGTGGGCTCGTCGAGGAACAGCACGCGCGGGGAGTGCAGCAGACCGCGGGCGATCTCCAAACGGCGCTTCATCCCGCCGGAGAACGTCATCACGAGGCTGGAGCGCCGCTCCCACAGGCCGACCATCTCCATCACTTGGCGCAGCCTCTCGGACACGGCGCCGCGCGGCATCCCGTACAGCTCGGCGTGCAGGCGCAGGTTCTGCTCCGCCGTCAGGTAGCCGTCGAGCGTAGTGTCCTGGAACACGAGCCCGATGTTGCGCCGCACCTCGTCACGTTCGCGCACGACATCGTGCCCGGCCACGCGCGCGCTGCCGCCACTCGGGCGAACGAGCGTACAGAGCATGTTGATCGTCGTCGACTTTCCCGCGCCGTTGGGACCGAGGAAGCCAAACGTCTCGCCGGTGGCGACGGCGAAGTCGATGCCCCGCACCGCCTCGACCTCCCCATAGCGCTTGACCAAGCCTTCGACAGAAACGGCAGCGGCGGCATCATTTGCAGACGGATTCATCGAGCGGAATCTTCGACAGATAGCTTCTGACGGTCGAAGAGCAAGCGAGGCACGGACGCAGGGAGGACACCGCCTCGCGCCGCTATTCGGCCGTCAGTGGCGGAAGTGGCGGACATCCGTGGCCACCATAGCGACGTCGGCGGAGTCCACCACCGCGATCACCTCCTCGTCGCGCATGGACCCCCCGGGCTGGATGATCGCCCTCACGCCGGCGTCGATCGCGAGCTCGGGGCCGTCGGCGAAGGGGAAGAAGGCGTCCGAGGCCAGAGACGCTCCGATCAGCGGCTCGGGGTTGGCGACACTGGCCTTGTCGACCGCGATCCTGACCGCGTCGACGCGGCTCATCTGGCCGGCGCCGATGCCGACGGTCGCGCGACCCAAGGCGATGACGATCGCGTTGGAGCGGACGTGGCGGCAGACGGTCCAGGCGAACAGCAGGTCGGCCCACTGCGCCTCGGTCGGCTGAGCGGCGCCCATCACGCGCATCCGCTCGCGGGTCTCGGTGACGACGTCGCGGGTCTGCACGAGCTGGCCCCCGATCACGGGCTTGCCTTCGACCTCGTGGCTGGGCGGCGGCCAGTTGGGCAGCTTGAGCAGGCGGACGTTCTTCCTGGCCTTCAGGATCTGGAGCGCGTCGGGGTCGTAGCCGGGCGCGAGCAGCACCTCGACGAACTGCTCGGAGAGGCGCTGCGCGCACGCGCGGTCGACCGTGCAGTTGAGCGCGATCACACCGCCGTAGGCGCTGAGCGGGTCGCAGACGAAGGCGCGTTCGTAGGCTTGCCGGACGGTCTCGCCGAGGGCGCAGCCGCAGGGGTTGTTGTGCTTGACGATCGCGCACGCGGGAGAGTCGAACTCCTCGACGAGCTCGCGCGCGGAACTGAGGTCGAGCAGGTTGTTGAACGACAGCTCCTTGCCGTGCAGCTGACTGACCCCGTCGAGCAGGTGCGTGGGGGAGCCAGCGCGGGCGTAGAAGGCGGCGCGCTGGTGGGGATTCTCGCCGTAGCGCAGGTCGGCGACCTTCTCGTAGGCGTCGCGCCAGCTCGGCGGAAAGCCCTCGTATGCGCGCGAGGAGAACCAGTTCGAGATCGCCGCGTCGTAGCGCGCGGTGAGCGCGAACGCCTTGGCGGCGAGACGGGTGCGGGTGTCGAGCGTCAGCAGGCCGCCGGACTCGCGCAGCTGCGCCAGCACGTCCTCGTAGTCGGCCGGGTCGACCACGACTGCGGCGTATGCGCTGTTCTTGGCGGCCGCCCGGATCATCGTGGGCCCGCCGATGTCGACGTTCTCGACGATCTCCGCCTCGCCGGCGTCGCCGCGGGAGAGGGTCTGCTCGAACGGGTAGAGGTTGACGCACACGAGGTCGACCGGCTCGATCCCGTGCTCGGCCGCGGCCCGCAGGTGCGCGTCCTCGTCGCGGAGCGCGAGCAGGCCGGCGTACAGGCGCGGGTGCAGGGTCTTGACGCGGCCGTCCATCATCTCGGGAAAGCCGGTGAAGTCCTCGATCGGCCTGACCGGGACGCCGGCGTCGGCGAGCGCGCGGGACGTGCCCCCGGTGGAGACGATCTCCACGCCGAGTTCCGCCAGGCCGCGGGCGAAGTCCACGACGCCCCCCTTCTCCGAGACCGACAGCAGCGCCCGGCGCACGCGCACCTCGCCGGGCACGGCGCGCTCGATCTTGCTGTTCGCGCGGGTCATGCGATCTCCCTCCGAGGCCACCGCCTCAGCCTATCCATCGCGTGCGGTGTCGGGGCGCGACGAGCCGGCCTGCGCCGGGGGCGCGATCGAAACCCTGCGGGGGTCGTCCGGGTCTATCCGCAGGGCGCCGCGCGCGAACAGGCGCACCGCCTCGGGCAGGAGCGCGTGCTCGAGCGGACGCAGCGCCGCGAGGACCTCGTCGGGACCGCGCGCGGCGGGGAGCTCGACGGCGCGCTGGGAGATCACCGGGCCGCTGTCGACGCCCGCGTCGACGAAGTGGACGGTGACGCCGAACACCTTGACGCCGTAGGCGAGCGCCTGCTCGATCGCCTCGAGCCCGGGGAACGCGGGCAGCAGCGAGGGATGCACGTTGACGACCGCGCCGGGAAAGCGGTCGAGGAAGCGCTCGCCCAGCAGCTCCATGTAGCCGGCGAGCACGACCAGGCGTGCGCCGCGCGCGAGCAGCCAGTCCGCGAGGGCCTCGTCGCGCGCGTCGCGGTCGGGATAGTCCGAGCGCGGGAACACCTCGGCGGGCACGCCGGCGGCGACGGCGCGCTGCAGCGCGGGAACCCCGGCGACGCTCGAGGCGACGGCCACGACGGGGGCCTCACGCGTGTGGACGGTGTCGAGCAGCGCCTGGAGGTTGGTGCCCGTGCCGGAGACGAGCACCGCGATCGGAAGCGGCTCGGGCACGGGGGCGTCAAGCGCGCACGAGCGGGGCGGGCGGGGCGTCTTGCCCCTCCCGGCCCGCACCGCTCTCGAGCGCGTACTTGCCGTTCGCCTCACCGGTGCCGTCGAGCGGGTAGCGGCCGCTGAAGCAGGCGTCGCAGTGGGTCGCGGGGCCGGCGCCGACCGCCTCGTAGACGCCGTCGAGGGAGAGGTAGTGCAGCGAGTCGCAGCCGAGCTCGGCGGCGATCTCGGGGACGGTGCGATCGTGGGCGATCATCTCCTCGCGCGTGGACATGTCGATGCCATAGTGGCAGGGGTTCTCGATGGGAGGGGCGGAGATGCGCATGTGGACCTCGCGGGCGCCGGCGTCGCGCAGCATCTGCACGATCTGGCGGGTGGTGTTGCCGCGTACGATCGAGTCGTCGACGACGACCAGGCGCTTGTCGGCGATGACCTCGGGGAGGGGGTTGAACTTCAGGCGCAGGCCGTGCTTGCGCAGCTCCTGGCCGGGCTGGATGAAGGTGCGGGCGACGTAGCGGTTCTTGACGAAGCCGTCGTCCTGGGGCAGCCCCGCGGCCCTCGCCAGTCCCCGGGCGGCGGCGTTGCCGGAGTCGGGCACGGCGATCACGAGGTCGGCCTCGACGGGGGCCTCGCGCCACAGGATCTCGCCCATGCGCGCGCGCGCGACCTGCAGAACGTGGCCGTTGACGCGCGAGTCGGGGCGGGCGAAGTAGATGTACTCGAAGACGCAGAACGCGGGACGGGCGTCGGTGCGCACCAGGCGGCTGCGCAGGCCGTGCTCGCCGAGCGTGACGATCTCGCCGGGAACGACGTCGCGCTCGAAGCGGGCGCCGATGATGTCGAACGCGCAGGACTCGCTGGCGACGCACCAGCTCCTCTCGCGGATGTCGCCGTCGGAGTGGGAGTCGGAGTCGGAGTCGCCGCCGGAGTCGGAATCGGAGTCGCCGGCGGACGGGAGCGTGCCGAGCGCGAGCGGACGCAGTCCGTGGGGGTCGCGGAAGGCGATGACGCCGTCGCGGGTGAGGACGACGATCGAGAAGGCGCCCTTGAGCCGCGGGAGGATGTCGGCGATGGCGTCCTCGATCGACGCGGCGGGGTGGGTGGCGATCAGCGCGGCGATGATCTCCGAGTCGGACGTCGAGCTGAACGTGACGCCGCGGGCGGTGAGCTCGGAGTGGAGCTCGACGGCGTTGATGAGGTTGCCGTTGTGGGCGAGCGCGAGCTCGCGGTGGGAGCCGCGCGTGCCCTCGGAGCGCTGGACGGGCTGCGAGTTCTCCCAGGCGTTGGAGCCGGTGGTGGAGTAGCGCACGTGCCCGATCGCGAGCTCGCCGGCGAGCGTGCGCAGGTCGTTCTCGCTGAACACCTGGCTGACGAGCCCGAGCTCCCGGCGCGTGACGATGTGCCCGCCGCGGTCGGCCGCGGCGATGCCCGCGGACTCCTGGCCGCGGTGCTGGAGCGCGTAGAGCGCGAAGTACGACAGCCGCGACACCTCGTGTCCGGGCGCGTAAAGGCCGAAGACCCCGCACTCGTCGCGTGGTCCGTCACGCATTATGAACACAAGCTAGCAGCATGGGGGGCGCCGAGACCGGGGGCGCGGGAGGTCTGAGGCTCGATGTCCGCGGCCGCGCGCGTGCGCGGAAGAGAGCGCTTTCGAAAGCGGGCATGATCCGTCGAGGTCTTGGAGTGGGCGACGCGACTGGGGAGTGGCTTTCGACTACCGAAAAGACGCCTGGGACGGCTGGTAGGTGTATCCATTTTTTTCTTGCGTATAACAGAGCGTATATACAATGTCGTTTTTAGACATACCATTGTGATACCCAACCTTTTTTATTAGAACAAACTTCTCGACCGTCAACCGAACAACTTCCCGAGCGTCAAGCGAACAGCTCCCGGAGCGCGCCGTGGGCGTCGGCCAGCTCGGCGAGGGTCACGGCGAGGGTCTCGCCGCCGCCGAGGTCGAGCCGCAGCGAGTCGCCCCCGACGACGCCGATGAGCCGCAGCGGCGCGCCGGTCTCGGCCAGCTCACGCAGGGCCCGCTCGGCGCCGCTGACGACGAATCCTCCGGGACCCTCCCCGAACAGGGCCTCGAACAGAGCGGCATCGCCGAAGGGGGCGTCCAACCTGACCTCCGCGCCGACGGAGCCGGCCAGGCAGCACTCGGCCAGGGCGACGGCCAGCCCGCCCTCGGCGACGTCGTGGGCGCTGGCGAGGGCGCCGGAGCGGACCGCCTCGCGGACGGCGGCCTGGGCGAGGCGGACGGCGTCGATGTCGATCGCGGGAAGCCCGTCGGGCAGGGGCTCGCCGCGCAGCTTGGCGAGCTCGCTCGCGGCGAGCGAGGGCGCGAACGGCCCGACCAGCGCGATCTCCTCGCCCGCGCGGGCAAAGCCCAGCCGGCCGGCGAGACGCGCGTCGGGGAGGCGGCCGACCATGCCGATCACGGGCGTCGGGTAGATCGGGCCGGCGGGGGTCTCGTTGTACAGCGAGACGTTGCCGCCGACGATCGGGGCGGCCAGCGCGCGGCAGGCCTCGCCGAGGCCGCGCACGGACTCGGTCAGCTGCCAGGCGACATGGGCCTTCTCGGGGTTGCCGAAGTTGAGGTTGTTGGTCGTGCCGAGCGGCTCGGCGCCGACGCAGGCGAGGTTCGAGGCGCACTCGAGCACGGCCTCGATCGTGCCGCGGCAGGGGTCGGCGGCGACGCGGCGGCCGTTGCAGTCGATGCTCACGGCCAGCGCCGGAACCGGTCCCGCGACCGTCGCGCGCTTCCGATCCGCCCCACCTCCCGCCACGAGCGCACCTGTCCCGCGATCCGCCCCACCTCTCGCCGCGAGCGCACCTGTCCCGCGACCTGGCTCACCCCCGGCCACGCGCACATCTGCCTCGCCGGAGCGGATCGCGAGTACCGCGGCGTCGGCCTGCTCGGGACGGCGGACGGTGCGGGACTGGACGATCGAGTCGTACTGCTCGAACAGGGGCCGGCGGGAGGCGATGTTCGGGCAGCGCAGGAGCGCGAGCAGGGCTTGGCGCGGCGTGGCGTCGGGGGCGAGCACAGACGCGGGCGGGGGATAGAGGGGCGTGGAGGGCTTGGCGGGGGCGAGGTCGTACAGCGGGCAGTCGTCCACGAGCGCCCGCACAGGCATGTCCCCGACCGGGAGCTCGCCGTCGAAGACGCGCATCCGGCCGCTGTCGGTGACCGTGCCGATCACGGCGCCGCCGACCTCCCACTTGGCGCACAGCGCGAGCACCTCCTGCACATGCGCGGGCTCCGCCACACAGAGCATGCGCTCCTGGGACTCTGAGACCATGATCTCGAACGGGGCCATCCCCGGCTCGCGCAGGGGGACGCGGGATATGTCGACGTCGATGCCGAGGCCGCCCTTGGAGGCCATCTCCGAGGCCGAGGACGTGAGGCCGGCCGCGCCGAGGTCCTGCAGGGAGACGAGCAGTCCCCGGTCGAGCAGCTCCAGGGAGCACTCCAGCAGCTTCTTCTCCTCGAACGGGTCTCCCACCTGGACGGTCGGGCGCTTGTCCTCGTCGTCGCCGCCGCCGTCCCCGCCGAGCTCGGCCGAGGCGAGCACGGACGCGCCGCCGATCCCGTCGCGCCCGGTGGATGCGCCGAACAGGATCACGACGTTGCCGGGCCCGGCGGCCGCGCTGCGCACGAGCCGCTCGCGCGAGGCCAGGCCGAGAGCCATCGCGTTGACGAGGCAGTTGTGCTCGTAGGGGCCCTCGAAGTAGACCTCGCCGCCGACCGTGGGCACGCCGATCGAGTTGCCGTAGTGGCCGATCCCCGAGACGGCCCCGTCGAGCAGATAACGGGCCCGGGCGCCCGCGCGGGCGCCGGTTCGGGGATCCGCCGGCCCGCGATCCGCCGGCCCGCCCGCGTCAACCGGGGCCTGTACCTCGGCAGGCGCGCCCGCCCCGCCGATGTCGCCAGGCTCCCCGAAGCGCAGCGAGTCGAGCACCGCGATCGGGCGGGCGCCGACCGCGAAGATGTCGCGCAGGATGCCGCCCACGCCGGTGGCGGCGCCCTGGAACGGCTCGACCGCGCTGGGGTGGTTGTGGGACTCGACCTTGAACGCGCACACGAGCCCGCCGCCGACGTCGACGGCGCCGGCGTTCTCGCCGGGGCCCATCACCACGTGGGGACCCTCGGTGGGCAGCGTGCGCAGGAGCTTCCGGGAGTGCTTGTAGGCGCAGTGCTCGCTCCACAGCAGCGAGTACATAGCCAGCTCGAGCCGATTGGGCGGGCCCCCCTGGTGCTCGCAGATGAGCGCGTACTCGGCGCGGGTGAGCCCCAGCGCGAGCGCGTCTTCGACGGTCGGAGGAATCGCGCCGGTTGAGCCGGGCGAGCCTGCGGAGCCGGTGAAGTCGGCGGGATCTTTGGAGCCCGCCTCAGGCACGGACGGCGCCCTCCTCGACGGCGATCCGCATCGACTGAAAGATGCACAGGCCGTCGGTCGACCCCCCGATCAGCGCTTCGACCGCATGCTCGGGATGGGGCATCAGGCCGAACACGTTCCCGGCCTCGTTGCGCACCCCCGCGATGTCGCGCAGCGAGCCGTTGAAGTTCTCGCCGGGGGCGTAGCGCAGGACCACCTGGCCGTTGCGCTCGAGCTCGTCGAGCGTGGACTCGTCGGCGTAGTAGCGCCCCCAGGAGTGCTTGGCGGGGATGCTCAGGCGTATGCGGGGACCGTCGCCCGTGCGATCCCCACCGGCCTTACCCGTCTCGCGCGAGGCGCGAGGGCCTGGTCCGCACGCGCGCGTGAACGCCGTGTCGGGCTGAACCACGTCGAGGTGGACCTGGCGGAACGTGAACCGGAGGCTGGCGTTTCCCAGCAAGGCGCCCGGCAGCAGATGTGCCTCGCAGAGCACCTGAAAGCCGTTGCAGATCCCGAGCACGAGCCCGCCGGAGCGGGCGAACTCGATCACCGACTCCATCGCGGGCGCGAAGCGCGCGATCGCACCCGCGCGCAGGTAGTCGCCGTAGGAGAACCCGCCGGGCACCACGATCGCGTCGGCGCCGCGCAGGTCGCGCTCGCCGTGCCAGATCAGCTCGGCGTCGGCTACGCGCCGCGCCGCATCCAGCGCATCGACCTCGTCGCAGCTGCCGGGGAACTGGAGGACGCCGAACTTCACCGGGCGTCAGCCGCTGCCGTCGAGCAGCTGGATCTCATAGTCCTCGACCAGCGGGTTGGCGAGCAGTCGCTCGCACATCGACTGAAGCTGGGCAGGATCCTCGACGTCGAGCTCGACCAGACGGCCGACGTGGACGTCGGCGACGCCGGCGAACCCGAGCGCGGGCAGCGCCCGCTCGACGGCCTCGCCCTGCGGGTCGAGGATGCCCGCCTTCGGCCGGATCAGCACGCGTGCCCTCATCGCGAGCTGGGTGGGCGAGAAGCCGGGACGAATACGGGAGCCTGTCTCGTGCGCGTGCTCATCTGTGCATCCGCGCTCTCACGCGGCCGTCCGGTCAAGCCAAGCCTGAAACGGCTCGCCGGTGATGCGTTCGTAGGCCTCGACGTAGCGCGCCCGCGTGCCCGCGACCACGTCCTCGGGGATCGGCGGCGCGGGCGGCGTCCTGTCCCAGCCGCTGGCCGAGGCCCAGTCGCGGACGTACTGCTTGTCGAAGCTCGGCTGGCCCCGCCCCGGCTCGTAGGAGTCCGCGGGCCAGTAGCGCGAGGAGTCGGGGGTCAGCAGCTCGTCGCCGACGAGCAGCGGCCGGTCCGGGGCATGCTCGTCGATGCCGAGCTCGAACTTGGTGTCGGCCAGGATCACCCCACGCGCGCGGGCGTGGGCGGCGGCGAACGAGTACAGCTCGATCGAGACGTCGCGCACCCGCTCCATCAGCGCGCGGTCGCCGAGGAGCTCGGCGGCCCGGCCGAAGTCGATCGCCTCGTCGTGCCCGACCTCGGCCTTGGTGCTGGGCGTGAAGATCGGCTCGGGCAGCCGCTCGGACTCGCGCAGCCCGCCCGGCAGCTCGATCCCCGAGACCCTGCCCGTCGCCTGGTAGTCCTTCCAGCCCGAGCCGGTGATGTAGCCGCGCGCGACGCACTCGAGGGGCAGCATCTTCAGCTTGCGCACGACCAGAGCCCTGCCGCGCACCTCCGCGGGAACGCCCTCGGTCGCGGAGATCACGTGGTTGGCGACGATGTGGGCGGTCTCCTGAAACCAGAACGCCGACAGCCCCGTGAGGACCTTGCCCTTGTCGGGGATCGGGGTCGGATGGACGGCGTCGTAGGTGGAGATGCGGTCGCTGGCGACCATCAGCAGGCGCTCGCCCCCGTCGCCGTCCAGGTCGTAGATCTCGCGGACCTTCCCGCTGGCGATCAGGGGCAGGTCGGCGAGCGCGCTCATCGTTTCCTGACTCTAACGACGCACCCGGCGCGCAGCCGAGTTGCCGCGGCGGCCGCGAACCGGGCCGCTTGCGGACCGTGCGGGCGCGGCGGACGGGCTCATGCGATCTCCTGCAAACGCGCGACGATCCGATCGGCGTAGCGCACGTAGTGGCCGTAGTCGAAGATCTCCTCGAGGTCCAGCCCCGCGGCGCGCTCGTCGCCCGCCAGCAGCTCGCGCAGCGGCGTCTCTTCGTCCCATGCGCGCTGGGCGAGCTCCTGCACGATCCGGTAGGCGTCGTCGCGCGCCATGCCGCCCGCCACCAGCGCGAGCAGGACCGCTTGAGAGAACAGCGCGCCGTGGGTGAGCTCGAGGTTGGCGCGCATCCGCTCGGCGTCGACGGTCATGTCGCGCACCAGCGCGATCGCGCGCTGCTGCATGTAGTCGAGCAGGATCGTCGAGTCGGGGAGGACGATCCGCTCGACCGAGGAGTGCGAGATGTCGCGCTCGTGCCACAGCGCGACGTCCTCGAGCGCCGCCTGCGCGTAGCCGCGCAGCACGCGCGCGAGCCCGGAGATCTGCTCGCTCTTGATCGGGTTGCGCTTGTGCGGCATCGCGCTGGAGCCCTTCTGGCCGGCCCGGAACGGCTCCTGCGCCTCGCGCACCTCCGTTCGCTGCAGGTGCCTGATCTCGGTCGCCAGCCGCTCCAGGCCGGCGCCGGCCAGGGCGATCGCTCCGACGAGCTCGGCGTGCCGGTCGCGCGCGACCACCTGCGTGGAGACGTCCTCGCGCGCGAGCCCCAGCCGCTCCAGCACGCGCACCTCGAACTCGGGGCTGTTCGCCGCGTACGTTCCCACCGCGCCGGAGATCGCCCCGACGGCAACCTGCTCGAACGCGCGCTGCAGGCGGATCGCGTTGCGGTGCGCCTCGAAGGCGAGCCCCGCGAGCCTGATCCCGAACGTCGTCGGCTCGGCGTGCACCCCGTGGGTCCTGCCGACGCACAGCGTCCCCGCATGCTCGCGCGCGCGCGCGGCGAGCGTCGCGACGAGCTCCCTGGCCCCCGGCACGATGACTTCGCCGACCCCCTTCAGCTGCAGTGCGAGCGCCGTGTCGAGCACGTCCGAGCTGGTCAGGCCGAAGTGGATCCAGCGCCCCGCCTCGCCCGCACAGGACGCGAGCACGTCCACGAACGCCGCCAGGTCGTGGTCGGTGAGACGCTCGCGCTCCTGCACCGCCTGCACCGTGAACGTCGCCGCTTCGATCTCCTGGAGCTCCGCCGCCGTGGGGCCCTCGTCGCCGAGCAGGCCGGGCAGCTCGGCGCAGGCGGCGAGCTCGACCTGCCGCCAGGTCTCCATGCGCGCGGCGTCCGTCCACAGACGGCCGAGCTCGGGGCGGGTGTAGCGCGGGATCATGCCCCGAGGATCTGCGCGGCCAGGATCGCGGCGTTGCGCGCGTTGTCCAGACCGACGCAGGCGACCGGCACGCCGGGAGGCATCTGCACGATCGAGAGGATCGCGTCGAGTCCGCCGGCGGCGGTCAGGCGCCCGGACAGCGGCACGCCGACGACGGGCAAATCGGTGTGCGCGGCGAGGGCGCCCGGCAGCGCGGCGGAGATGCCCGCGCCGGCGATGATCACGCGCAGACCGCGCATGCGCGCGTTCTTCGCGTACTCGGCCACCACGTTCGGTTCGCGGTGCGCGGACATCACCCGCAGCTCGTGCAGGATGCCGCGCTCTTCGAGCTCGCGCGCGGCCTCCTCCATCGCCTCCATGTCGCTCTTGGAGCCCATCACGATGCCGACTCGCGGAGCGTCGACGTCGATCTCCTCGAGCTGCGCGCGCACCTCCGCCTCGGCCAGCGGGGTCGCGATCGGAGACACGTCACCCATCGAGGCTCTTCAGCTCCAGCTCGTCTTCTTCTTCGGACCACGCTGTGAGCCAGCTCTCGAGCGTGCGCCAGCCCTCGGGCGCGGGCGGGCTCTCACCGGCGCCGACGGCGATGTCGCCGCGCAGCTGCATGCCCTCGAAGGAGATCATCCGTGCCGCAGCATACGCCGACTCGCGAGCCGACTCGGCGTCGCGACCGAACCCGGTCACGTTCAGCACGCGCCCGCCGGCGGTGACGATCGTCCCGTCCGGCGCGAGAGCGGTGCCCGCGTGCGTGACCTCGACGTCGTCGGGCACCAGATCGAGCCCTGAGATCGGATCGCCGCGGGAGGACGACGCGGGATAGCCGGCGCTCGCCAGCACGACCGTGACCGCCCACTCCGACAACCACCAGGGAAATTCCTCCTCGGGATTGTCCCCGATCAAGCCGCCGGCGCGTACCGCGCGGAGCAGCAGATCCAGCAGCTCAGACCCCATGCGGGGCAGCACCGCCTGCGTCTCCGGATCGCCGAAGCGCACGTTGAACTCGAGCACCTTCGGACCCTCCGCGGTCAGCATGATGCCGGCGTAGAGGACGCCGTGAAACGGGGTCCCTCGATCGCGCATCCAGTCGACGATCGGCTGGTGCACGAAGAAGGCGAGACTGTCCACCTGCTGGTCCGGCAGATCGACCACGGGCGAGTAGGCGCCCATGCCGCCGGTGTTGGGCCCGGTGTCACCCTCGCCGACGCGCTTGTAGTCGCGCGCGGGCGCCAGCGGCAACGCAAACCTGCCGTCGCACACCGCGAGCAGCGACAGCTCCCTGCCGCTCAGCCGCTCCTCGACGACGGCGCTCGCGCCACCCTCGCCGAAACGGCCCTCGACGAAGATCTCGCGCAGGGCGGCGTGCGCCTGCTCCGAGTCGTCGGCCACGGTTACTCCCTTGCCGGCGGCGAGCCCGTCGACCTTGACCACCACGCCGGGCGCGGCCAGCTCGGCGACCGCGTCGATCCCCTCCTGCAGCGAGGAGACGTGGCGCCAGCGCGCGGTCGGCACGCCGGCCTCCTCCATCGCGTGCTTGGCAAACGCCTTCGAGCCCTCGAGACGCGCCGCGACCGCGGAGGGGCCGAAGGCGAGATGCCCGCGCGCGTCGAGCGCGTCCACGAGACCCGCCACGAGCGGCGCCTCGGGCCCCACAACGGTGAAGTGGACGCCCTCGCGCTCGACGGCCGCCACGATCCCGTCGATGTCGTCGGCGGCGATGTCGAGCAGGCGCGCGTCTTTTGCGATGCCGGCGTTGCCGGGCGCGCACAGCAGGTCGGTCGTGCCCGGCGAGCGCGCCAGCGCGCGCACGATGGCGTGCTCGCGCCCACCTCCACCTACGACCAGGACCCTCATCGCCACGAAGCGGCTGTGAGCCGCGGATCGTCGTGACCGGCAAAGAGCGCGAACGGGAACAGTGCTCGGCACGGCCGCGTTCGCGGCGACACAGCCAGGCGCGACGAGGCGTAGGTCACAGGCTGGCGATGAAGTCGTCTACGGGTATCGCCGCGAGCGTCTCGTAGCGGCCGGTGCCGCGCGAGCCCAGCTCGAGCGAGACGCGCGCCATCGTGGCCTCGTCGGGGGCCTCGACGACCGAGATGAAGTCCACGTGCCCGAGCGTCGCCCACTGCGCCTTGACGGTCGCGCCGAGCTGCTCGACCTCCTTGTTGACCTCCCTGATCCGCTGCGGGTTGTTCTTGACCGTCTGCACGCCCTCGGGCGTGAGGGTCGAGAGCATGATGTAGGTGGGCATGGCGATCGCTCCTCCCGTCGATGATTGGACCGTCCGCGCCGCGCCGCGGCACGTTATGCGCACAAGTCGTTTGTAGCGGATCGGCTGCCCCGCCGCGTGCCGGTCCGGCCACGCGGCGACGGGCGGGGCGCGCTGGGGGGTGGGCTGGTCAACCCGCCGCCGTCCCGCTCGGACCGCGCCGTCGGAGCAGGGTCCGGTGGGACACAAGAGCAAAGCTATTCATACCGCACGCGTTGGTAGTTCACAACAGGTGTGGTACTGTTGAGGGCCAAGCATCCAAAGAAGCCGATCGAGGCGGCGCTCAAACGAGCGGAGGACCAAGGGTTCCGGGTCGAGACGAACCGGGGTCACTGGGGAGTCCTCTACTGCCCCGGGAGCGATGCAGGCAGGTGTCCTCCGTCTTCGGTCAACGGCTCTCCGCGGAGCGCCGACAACGAGGCCAGGCGAATCGATCGCTTCATCGCCCGCTGCATCCACAAAAAGCCATGAACGACTACAACTTCACCCTCATGTTCCTCGCTCCGGGCCGGAGCCTTGACGACCTCTCTGTCCACCTGTACGAGCGGATCGACGACGCCTCGCTGATGGGCCCTGACGAGGACGGGTCGTTCCTGCTCGAATTCGACCGGCGGTCCAGCGACCTGCCGCGTGCCCTCGCGTCGGCGCTGGGCGAGTTGCTGAGGGCGGTTCCGCAGGCGACGGTGCTGCGCATCCAGGAGGACGACCTCGCCACCATGGCCGACGTCGCCCGACGCTCGGGCCGCACGCCGGAGAGCGTCAGGCTGCTCGTGTGCGGCAAGCGCGGGCCGGGAGGGTTCCCGCCGGCCGCGGGCCGCCTCGACGCCCGCACCAAGGTCTGGCGCTGGGCGGACGTGGCGCAGTGGTTCGAACAGACCCTCGGCGAGCCCCTCCCCGACACCTCGGACAGCGCTTTCCTGCAGGCGTTCAACGACGCCCTGGAGATCCGCCGGCTCGTGGGTCGGCTCGGCAAGCCGCAGCGGCAAGCCGTCGCCAGAGCGCTGCCCGACGAGCTGACGCTCGCCTGACGGGAGCGAGCCCTCCTCCCTCTCGTTCAAAGGATCTGAGTCGGGAATCGGCCCTTGTGCGAGACGCCATGGAGGAATAGGGTCGTCGCATGCACACTTTCAGGAGGCACCTCAACTACGCAAACGTGACGGCCACGCTCGCGCTCGTGTTCGCGATGAGCGGCGGGGCCCTGGCCGCACACCACTACCTGATCAACTCGACCAAACAGATCAAGCCGAGCGTGCTCAAAGCGCTCAAGGGCAACACGGGCAAAACCGGGGCGACCGGCAAAGAAGGAGCCTCGGGCAAAGAAGGCAAAGAAGGGCTGACGGGCAAAGAAGGAAAAACCGGCCCGGCCGGAAGCTCTGTGGGCTACGTGCACGTGAAAGCAAATGGTGAAGTGGACGCCGAAAACTCCAAGAACGTGACGGCGGCGAACGTCACCCGCAGTGGAGCCGGGGTGTACTGCTTCCACAACCTCCCGTTCACGGTTCATGCAGTGGCGGTCGCTCCAGACGCATTTGGTCCGACCGATGGAATCCTGGTCAATCCGAGCAACGGGACCTTCGGATGCGGGGAAGAAGGGTTCCAGCTTCGAGTCCGCACGACTCTCGCCGCCAAACCGACCGAAGCCGTAGACGAGCCCTTCTACGTGTTCTTCGAGTAACAGCGATCAACCGTGGTACGGCGAGGCCGCTGCGGCGGCCTCGCTGGCCCGCGTCAGCCTTCAGACAGCTCCCGCGCCCTCGGCCTCTGCCGCCTCCACCTCAGCCTTCCCCAGCACCAGCTCCCCATCGGAAACATCCACGCGCACCGAGTCCCCGTCGCGCAGCTCGCCCTGCAAGAGCGCAAGCGCGAGGCGGTCGGTGAGCTGCTTCTGGATCACGCGGCGCAGCGGGCGCGCACCGTAGGTCGGGTCGTAGCCCAGGCTCGCGATCAGCTCGCGAGCCGCGTCGGTGAGAGACACTTCGACGCCGCGCTCGCGCACGCGCTCGATCACGCGGGCGACCTGGAGGTCGACGATCTCGGAGATCTGCGCGCGCGTGAGGGAGTGGAAGCGCACGATGTCGTCGAGGCGGTTGACGAACTCGGGCTTGAAGTGCTGGAGCAGCTCCGTGCGCAGGCGCGCGTCCGCGGCGGCCGCCTCGCCGCCTTTCGCACGTTCGCCGCCAGCGCTGTCACCGGACGCGCGCGCCCCCCGCGGGCCGTCCCCGGACGGACGCGAGCCGTCCTTTGAGGCCCCGCCGTCCTTCGAGCCGCCCCCGTCCGCCGCGGCGGCGCCGACGGGGAGGTTGGAGGTCATGACGAGCACGGTGTTCTTGAAGTCGACCGTCCGGCCCTGGCCGTCGGTGAGACGGCCGTCGTCCATCACCTGCAGCAGCGTGTTGAACACGTCGGGGTGGGCCTTCTCGATCTCGTCGAGCAGCACGACCGAGTAGGGGCGGCGGCGGACGGCCTCGGTCAGCTGGCCGCCCTCTTCGTAGCCGACGTAGCCGGGGGGCGCGCCGACGAGGCGCGAGACGGAGTGCTTCTCCATGTACTCGCTCATGTCGATCCGGATCATCGCGTCCTGGGAGTCGAACATGAACTCGGCCAGGGCGCGCGCGAGCTCGGTCTTGCCGACGCCGGTCGGGCCGAGGAACAGGAACGAGCCGATCGGGCGGTCCGGGTCCTGCAGCCCCGCGCGCGAGCGGCGCAGCGCGGTGGCGACCGCCTCGATCGCCTCGTCCTGGCCGACGACGCGCTCGTGCAGGCGCTCCTCCATGTGGAGGAGCTTCTCGGTCTCGCCCTCGAGCAGGCGGCTGACGGGGATGCCGGTCCAGCGCGCGACGACCTCGGCGACGTCGTCGGCGTCGACCTCCTCCTTCAGGAACACCGGGGCCTCCGCGCCGCCGGCGCGTTCGCGCTCGGCCGATTCGTGCTCGGCGAGCTTGCGCTCGAGCTCGGGGATCTCGCCATAGCGCAGCTCGGCCGCGCGCTGCAGGTTCGCTTCGCGCTCGGCCCGTTCGGCCTCGCCCCTGGCGGCCTCCAGGCGCTCCTTCATCTCGCGCACGCCCTGGATCGCGTCCTTCTCCCTCTGCCACTGCGCCTTCATCTCGGCGGAGCGCCCCTTCAAGGCGGCCAGCTCGGACTCGATCGCCCCGCTGCGCTCCTTGGAGGCCTCGTCCTTCTCCTTGCGCAGCGAGGTCAGCTCGATCTCCAGCTGCATGACGCGGCGGTCGACCTCGTCGATCTCGGTCGGCAGCGAGTCGATCTCGATGCGGATCTTCGAGGCGGCCTCGTCGACCAGGTCGATCGCCTTGTCGGGCAGGAAGCGGTCGGCGATGTAGCGGTGCGAGAGCGTCGCCGCGGCGATCAGCGCGCTGTCCTGGATGCGCACGCCGTGATGGACCTCGTAGCGCTCCTTCAGGCCGCGCAGGATCGCGATCGTGTCCGCCACCGTGGGCTCGCCGACCATCACCGGCTGGAAGCGCCGCTCCAGCGCGGCGTCCTTCTCGATGTGCCGGCGATACTCGTCGAGCGTGGTCGCGCCGACGCAGCGCAGTTCCCCGCGCGCGAGCATCGGCTTGAGCAGGTTGGAGGCGTCGACCGCGCCCTGGGCGGCGCCCGCGCCGACGATCGTGTGCAGCTCGTCGAGGAACAGGATGATCGCGCCCTGGGCGTCGGCGACCTCCTTGAGCACGCCCTTCAGCCGTTCCTCGAACTCCCCCCGGTAGGCGGCGCCGGCGATCAGCGCGCCCATGTCCAGGGCGATCACCCGCCGTTCGCGCAGCGACTCGGGCACGTCGTGAGAGACGATCCGCTGAGCGAGGCCCTCGACGATCGCGGTCTTGCCGACCCCGGGCTCGCCGATCAGCACCGGGTTGTTCTTGGTGCGCCGCGAGAGCACCTGGATCACCCGGCGGATCTCCTCGTCGCGGCCGATCACCGGGTCCAGCTCGTTCTGCTCGGCGATCTCGGTCAGATCGCGTCCGAACCGCTGAAGAGGGCTCTGCTCCTCCTCGGGCTGACCCTCCCCACCTTGGGCCGGAGCTGCACCGTCAGGAGCCATTGGGCGTCCTCCCTGCGGTCGATCGGAACGACGGGCGGACATCGGCCGCGCGCACGATGTCCGTGCCGCCACGATACGGGACGAGCTCCGCGCGGAACGAGCGGCGCACCTCCTCCAGGCGCTCGGCCAGCTCCACCTGCGCGCGCAAGGCCTGCAGCTCGAGCTCTTCGATGCGCGCGTGCATGCCTCGGACCTCGGTCTCGAGGTCGAGCACGCGTTCGACCCCGGCGAGGTTGAGGCCGAGGTCGGCCGTCATCTGCTGGATGTGGCGCAGCCGATCGACGTCGTCCTGCGAGTACAGGCGCGTGCCCTTGGGCGAGCGCTGCGGCGCGATCAGGCCGCGCGCCTCGTAGGTGCGCAGCGTCTGCGGGTGCATGTTCGCCAGCTCGGCCGCGACCGAGATCATGAACACGCCGCGATCGGCCGCGACTTCGATGCGGGCGATGGGCCGACCGGCCGGCCTGCGGGCGCTCACCGCGACGCACCGCCTCGCGAGGGCGCCCACGCCGTGGGCGCCGGTCCGGTGCACGCGCGCGCGGGGGGCGGGGCCGAGGAGCGGCGAAGCCGGCTCACGACGACGCCCCCTCGAACAGGCGCGCGCGGGGGTTGCCGTTCATCGTCTTGGCGAGCGCGTCGACCGCGGAGCGCTGCTCGGCGGTGAGCGTCTCGGGCACGTCGATCGTGAAGCGGTAGTGGATGTCGCCGCGCGCGGAGCCGCCGAGCTTGGGGGGACCCTCGCCGCGCAGGCGCTGGACCGCGCCGTGCCTGGTGCCGGGCTTGACGCGCAGCGTCTTCGGGCCGGCGAGCGTCGGCACCTGCACCTCGGCGCCGCGCAGGGCCTCGGGGATCGTCAGCGGGACCTCGACCTCGAGGTGCTCGCCCTTGCGCTTGAACACGGGCGAGGGCGAGACGTGCGTGATCAGGTAGAGGTCGCCGGGCGGGCCGCCGTGGCCTCCGCGCTCGCCCTTCCCGGCGAGGCGGATGCGACTGCCGTCGCGTACGCCCGCGGGGATGTTGACGCGCATGCGCTTGACGGTACGGACCGCGCCGGAGCCGTTGCAGGTCGGGCAGGGGTCCTCGATCACAGTGCCCGAGCCGCCGCAGCGCGAGCAGGGCTGGGAGATCGAGAACATGCCCTGGCCCTGGGTCTCGATCCCGCGGCCTTCGCAGCGCGGGCAGACCTTCGGCGTGGTGCCCGGCTTGGCGCCCGTGCCGTGGCAGGTCGAGCAGGTCTCGTGCATCGGCACCGACAGCGGGATCTGCGCGCCGGACATCGCCTGGTCGAAGGAGAGCGAGACCTGCGCCTCCAGGTCGGCTCCCCGCTGGGCGCGGGCACGCCCGCGCCGTCCGCCCGCGCCCGCGCGGGCGCCGCCGCCGAACAGGTTGGAGAGGATGTCGCCCATCCCCGAGGCGTCGAAGTCGAAGCCCTGAAAGCCGCCGAAGCCGCCGCCAGGACCGGCGCCGGTCGCGAACGGGCCGGTGCCGCTGTCGTACTGCTTGCGCTTCTGGGGGTCGCCGAGGACGTCGTAGGCCTGGGAGACCTCCTTGAAGCGCTCCTCGGCGGCCTTGTCGTCGGGGTTGCGATCGGGGTGGTACTTGCGCGCGAGCTTGCGGTAGGCCTTCTTGATCTCCTCGGCGCTCGCCTTCTTGGGAACCCCCAGCGTCTTGTAGTAGTCGGGACGCGATGCCATCGGCGGGCTCCTCGGACGCCTACGCCGCGACGACCACGCGCGCCGGGCGGATGATGCTCTCGCCGAGCCGGTAGCCGGGCTGGTAGACCTCCGCGACGGTGCCGCTCGCCAGCCCCTGCACCGGCTGCTGGGCCATCGCCTCGTGGAGGGCCGGGTCGAAGGGCTCGCCGGCGGGGGAGAAGGACTCGACGCCGACGCGCGCGAGCGCGGCGGCGAGTTCCTCGCGCACCAGGCGAACGCCCTGCAGCAGCGGATCGTCCACGGCCGCGGCCTCCAGAGCGCGGTCGAGGTTGTCGAGCGCGGGCAGCAGCTCCTTGGCCAGCTTTGCGACGCCGCGCTGGAGCGCGAGCGCCGATTCGCGCGCGACGCGCTTGCGGTAGTTCTCGAAGTCGGCCTGGGTGCGCTGCGCGAGCGCGAGGTACTCGTCGCGCTGCGCGCCCACCGCGACCAGCTCGTCGAGGTCCTCCTCGATCTCGGCCACGTCGCCGTCGTCGAGCGCTTCGCCCGCAACCTGGCCGGGCGGCGGCGCGGGGGCGCCGGCGCCCCCGTCGGCGCCCTCGCCGCGGCGTTCGTGAGCGTGCGGCGCCGGGGCCCGCTCGGCGCCGTCCCCGGACGCGGAGCCGGCCCCCGGCGCGGCGCTCGCGCCGGGGGCCTGCACCTGGACGGTCTGCTCGGGAGTGTCGCTCATCGCAACGCTCCTACGCCTTGGGCTCGTCTACGACCTCGGCGTCGACGACGTCCTCCTCGTCGGCGGTCCCGGACGGGCCCGCGCCGTCGCCGGCGGGGCCGCCGGCCGTCGCCGCCTGCTCCTGCGCGCGCTGGTACATCGCCTCGGAGACGGAGTGGAACGCGACCTGCAGGGCCTCGGCCTTGGCGTTGATCGCGGCGGGATCCTCGGACTCGAGCACCTCGCGCACCTCCTTGACGGCCGCTTCGATGCGGGACTTGGAGTCCGCGTCGATCTGCTCGCCGAGGTCGGCCAGCTGACGCTCGGCCTGATAGGCGGCGTTCTCGCCGTTGTTGCGCGCCTCCGCCAGCTCGCGCGCGCGGCGGTCCTCCTCGGCGTGGGACTCGGCGTCTGAGACCATGCTCTTGACTTCCTCCTCGGACAGGCCCGAGCCGGCCTTGATCTCGATCTTCTGCTCCTTGGCGGTGCCGAGATCCTTGGCGGACACGTTGAGGATGCCGTTGGCGTCGATGTCGAACGCGACCTCGATCTGGGGTATGCCGCGCGGCGCGGGCGGAATCCCGGTGAGCTGGAACTTGCCGAGCGACTTGTTGTACTGGGCCATCTCGCGCTCGCCCTGCAGGACGTGGATCTCGACCGATGGCTGGTTGTCCTCGGCGGTGGAGAAGACCTCGGCCTTGCGGGTCGGGATCGTCGTGTTGCGCTCGATCAGCCTGGTCATCACGCCGCCCTTGGTCTCGATGCCGAGGGTCAGCGGGGTGACGTCCAGCAGCAGCACGTCCTTGACATCGCCGGCGAGCACCCCGGCCTGGATCGCGGCCCCGACGGCGACGACCTCGTCGGGGTTGACGCCCCGGTGCGGCTCCTTGCCGGTCAGGCCTTTGACCTTCTCCTGCACGGAGGGCATGCGCGTCATGCCGCCGACGAGCACCACGTGGTCGATCTCCTTGACGCCCTTGTCCTTGGCGTCGTCCAGAGCCTGGCGGACCGGCACGACGACGCGGTCGAGCAGCTCCGAGGTCAGCTCCGAGAGCTTGGCCCGCGTGAGGCGCGTGTCGAGGTGCTTGGGCCCGGAGGCGTCGGCGGTGATGAAGGGCAGGTTGATCTGCGTCTCCTGGGTGGTGGAGAGCTCGATCTTGGCCTTCTCGGCCGCCTCGTACAGGCGCTGCAGCGCCATCGGGTCGGACGCGAGGTCGATCCCCTGGGACTTCTTGAACTCGGCGACCAGCCAGTCGACGATCGCCTTGTCGAAGTTGTCGCCGCCGAGGTGGTTGTCGCCGGCGGTGGACTTCACCTCGAACACGCCGTCGCCGATCTCCAGCACGGACACGTCGAACGTGCCGCCGCCGAGGTCGAAGACGAGGATCGTGTGATCGGCGTCCTTGTCGAGCCCGTACGCGAGCGACGCCGCGGTCGGCTCGTTGATGATGCGCTTGACGTCGAGCCCGGCGATCTTGCCGGCGTCCTTGGTGGCCTGGCGCTGGTCGTCGTTGAAGTAGGCGGGGACGGTGATCACCGCGGAGTCGACGCTCTCGCCGAGGTAGGCTTCGGCGTCGGTCTTCAGCTTCTGCAGGATCATCGCCGAGATCTCGGGCGGGGAGAACTGCTCGCCGCTGACCTCCACGCGCGCGTCGCCGTTGGGACCGGCGACGACCTTGTAGGGGACGATCGCCTCCTCCTCGCGCACCTCGGCCTCCTTGCGGCCCATGAAGCGCTTGATCGAGAAGATCGTGTTCTGCGGGTTGGTGACGGCCTGGCGCTTGGCGACGGTGCCGACGAGGCGCTCGCCGGATGCGGCGAACGCGACGACCGAGGGAGTCGTGCGACCGCCCTCGGCGTTCTCGATGACCGTCGGCTCGCCCCCCTCGAGCACGGCCATACACGAGTTGGTGGTGCCGAGGTCGATGCCTATGGTCTTGGCCATGAGTTGATGCTCCTTGTGGATCTGGAAGAGATGAGGGCAGAAATCTAAGTGGCATTAGAGCAGATTTCCTGAGACGTGTCAACGGCCCCCTCAGGACCGCCAATGCCGGGAGCGCCAGTGCCGGGAGCACCAATGCCGAGACCGCCAATGCCGAGACCAGACGCACGGCGAGCAGGCGCGCGGTGACCGCGGCCGCGCGCGTGCGCGGTCAAAGTGCGTTTTCAAAAAGGATCTCATCCCCGCTGACAAGGGTCGAAGAACCCTTGATCGAACGCGCCACGGAGAGCAGCTGCCGAATGTCAACCCGGCCCCTGGAAGACGCGCTCGAGGAAGCCATACGAAAGCCGGCAAGCCATAGCGCATGTCGCCATACGAAGCGGTTGCGTAGCAGGACCACCGCCCACCTCTGGAAACCCATCGCCTCGGCCCCACCGCCCCGAGCGCTGCCGTAAAGAACATGGGGGGGCGTAACCAGTCGGGCGCGCGCGGGTAGTCGAAGGCAAGCGTGACCAGGCTCGAGCGCAACGTCAACA
>DASQGE010000100.1:0-1674 GCA_035632775.1 Solirubrobacteraceae bacterium
GCGCGTCCCCGCCCAGCACATACGCGACCGCCGCGCCCGTCGCGCCCGTGCCCGAGGAGAGCGTCTCCCCCACGCCCCGCTCGAAGATGCGCGCCCTGATCCTCGCATCCCGCCCGGACCGAAGCTCGGTGTACCAGGACACGTTCGTCCTGTTCGGGAACAGCTCATGGCCTTCGATCCCCGGGCCGATCGCCCCCAACTCGAGCGCTCCGAGCTCCGCCTCGCTAGCGACCTCGATCGCGCACTGCGGGTTGCCGATCGACACGTGCCTGAACTTCCAGCTCCGCCCACCGGCGCGCAGCTCGCCCAGACCGTCGCCCGGCCCGTCCGGGAAGTCCTTCGAGGTCAAGCTCGCGCCGCCCATGTCCACCCTGCAGGTGTCCGCGCCGGTGATCGTCGGCCTGATCTCCCCCGCGACCGTCCCGATCGCGAACTCGTCCCGGTCCGTCCATCCGCGCCTGCGCAGGTACAAGATCGCCTCGCGCGCCCCATTGCCCGACAGCTCGGCCTCCGAGCCGTCCGAGTTGAAGATCCGCAGGTCCGCCACATACGCCGAATTCTCCGAGCGCGACAGCAGCAGCACCCCGTCCGCGCCCACGCCGAAATGACTCTCGCACAGCCTGCGCACGCGCGCCGGCGTCAGCGCGAACGGCAGCTCGCCGTCCTCGACGATCAGATAGTCGTTTCCCAGCGCCTGCCACTTCTCGAATCTCATGAGGCGCGTGAGTCTATGACCTCACGTCCACCCCGCCGCCCCGCCGAGCGCGGCGCCGCGATCGAGCGCCCGCGCGATCTCCCCGGCCACCTCGTCCGCCCCGCGCCCCGTCACGTCGATCACGCGCACTCCCCCGAGCTTGCGCATCCAACTGAGCTGGCGCTTTGCGTAGTTGCGCGTGCGCCGCTTCATCCCCTCGACGTCGCCGGCCAGCAGCTCCTCGAAGCCGAGCGCCTTGCGCGCCGCCTCCGACGCGCCCGCCTCGTGCGCGCGCTCCACCTCCTCGCGCACGCCCGCGGCGAGCATCGCCCGCACGCGCGCGTCGATCTGCGCGTACAGCGCCTCGCGCTCCATCGTCAGTCCGAGGAGCAGCGTCGGGCGGCGCATCTCCCCGCTCCAGAGCTGTGAAGGCTCGGCGGGGCCCTCCCCCTCCTCCGGGGGCTCCAGCTCCCCGGCCTCGAGCCGCTCGAGCGCGCGCACGATCCGCTGCTGGTCGTTGCGGTCGATCGCCGCCGCCGCCCACGGCGCACGCGCCGCCAGCCGCGCGTGCAGGGCCGGCGCGCCGCGCCGTTCCAGCTCGGAGCGCAAACGCTCGCGCACGCCCTCGGCCGGCGGCCGCTTCAGGTCCAGCTCGGCGAGCGCCGCGCGCAGGTACAGCCCGGTCCCCCCCACCACGATCGGCCGCCGCCCCGCCTGGAGCAGCCCGTCGATCTCCGCGTGCGCCAGCCGCGCGTACTGTCCGGCGCTGAACGTCTGCTCCAGCGGCAAGAACGACACCAGCCTGTGCTCGAGCCGCGCGCGCTCGGCCGCGCTCGCCACGCCGGTCAGCGTCTCCAGGCCGGCGTACACCTGCAGCGCGTCGGCGGACACCGCGACCGGGTCCTCCCCGCGCGCGCGCAACCGCCGCGCCAGGGCCACCGCGATCGCGGTCTTGCCGACGCCCGTCGGGCCGAACACCG
>DASQGE010000101.1:0-35668 GCA_035632775.1 Solirubrobacteraceae bacterium
GCCCTCCCCCAGATCATTCACCCGACCATCTCCCTGGCGGCCTGACCCGCGGGGATCATCGGATAGGTGTTCTCCTCGCGCGTCACCCTCACGTCGACCAGCACCGGGCCGTCGGTCTCGATCGCCCGCTTCATGTCCTTCACGAGCGTCGTCTTGTCCTCGAAGCGCATTCCGGTCGCGCCGTACGCCTCCGCGAGCTTGACGAAGTCCGGGAACTCCCCCGTCTCCACATGGCTGTATTTGCCGTCCCAGAACAGCTCCTGCCACTGCCTGACCATCCCGAGGTAGCCGTTGTTCATGATGAACACCTTGATCGGGATCTTCTCCTGCGCGCATGTCGCCAGCTCCTGCGCGTTCATCTGCACCGACCCGTCCCCGGCGACGCAGCACACCAGGCGCTCGGGACAGCCCACCGCGGCGCCCATCGCCGCGGGCAGGCCGAAGCCCATCGTCCCCAGCCCGCCGGAGTTGATCCAGCGCCGCGGCGCCGGGAAGTCGTAGTACTGCGCCGTCCACATCTGGTGCTGGCCGACGTCGCTGGTCACGATCGCCTCGCCCCCGGTCGCCTCGTACAGCGCCTGGATCATGTATTGCGGCTTGATCTCCGCGTCGGTCGAGTCCTCGTAGCGCAGCGGATACTTCGCGCGCCACCCTTCGATCCGCTCCCACCACGCCTGCAGGCGCGCTTCGTCGGCGCTCAGCGCCCGGTACTCGACGGCCAGCTTCGCCAGCACGTGCTTGGCGTCACCCACGATCGGGATGTGCGCGGGCACGTTCTTCGAGATCTCCGCCGGGTCGATGTCGATGTGGATGAACTTCGCCTTCGGCGCGAACTCCGACAGCTTGCCCGTGATGCGATCGTCGAAGCGCGCGCCCACCGCGCAGATCAGGTCGGCCTCGTCCATCGCATAGTTCGCCGCGCGCGTGCCGTGCATCCCGAGCATCCCCAGCCACTGCTCGTGCGGCGCCGGAAACGCGCCGAGGCCCATCAGCGTGCACGTCACCGGAAAGCGGTCGCAGCGCGCGAGCTCGACGAGCTCGGCTGACGCGTTCGCGTTCACCACCCCCCCGCCCGCGTAGATCACCGGGCGCCGCGCCGCCGCCAGCGCCTTCGCGGCCTGCCTGATCTGCTTCTGGTTGCCCTCCGTCGTCGGCTGATACCCGGGCAGGCGCACGTCGGTCACCGGCTCGTACTCGATCTCGCCCCGCGACAGGTCCTGCGGGATGTCGACCAGCACCGGGCCCGGCCTGCCCGTGCGGGCGATGTGAAACGCCTCGTGGATCGCCCTCGGGATCTCCCGCGGGTCCTGGATCATGAACGAGTGCTTGACGACGGGCATCGTGATCCCGATCGTGTCCGCCTCCTGGAACCCGTCGGTGCCCAGCAGCTCCGTCCGGACCTGCCCGGTTATGAACACCACTCCCACCGAGTCCATCATCGCGTCGCAGATCGGCGTCGTCAGGTTCGTCGCGCCCGGGCCGCTCGTCGCGAACGCGACTCCCACCTTGCCCGTCGCCTTCGCATACCCCTGGGCGGCGTGCCCGCCGCCGGCCTCGTGCCTGACGAGGATGTGCCTGATCCCGCCGTCCACGAACGCGTCGTACGTCGGCAGGTTCGCGCCCCCCGGCAGGCCGAACACGACGTCCACGCCCTCGGCCTTCAGGCATTCCATGATCGCGTCGACCGCTCGCATATCGGCAGTCTACCAGCGGGTTTTCGCCCGCCAGCAGGTCTTTTGACATGTGTCAGGAAGAGCCGACCCCGACGCCGATCGCCAGCACGATCGCGCCGGCGACCGTGACGACGATGAACGAGGAGCGCAGGGAGACGTCGAGGAAGCGTTTGCGCACCCAGGCGATCACGAACAGCTCGACGGCGACGACGCTGCCCGCGACCAGCAGCGCCTTGTGTACGTCGGAGATGATGAACGGGAGCGTGTGGAAGATGCCGCCCAGGGCGGTCATCCCGCCGGTGATGCCGCCGCGCACCAGGGGCGAGCCGCGGCCGGTCTCCTCGCCGGTGTCCGAGAGCGCCTCGGACAGGCCCATGCTCACGCCCGCGCCGAGCGCCGTCGAGATGCCGACGACGAGCGCCGTGTGCGAGTTCGCGGAGACCGCCGCCGCGAAGATCGGCGCCAGCGAGGACACGGTGCCGTCGATCATGCCGACGAGCGCCGGTTGCACGACGCGCAGCAGGAAGTCCCGCTCGTCCGCATAGCCCGCTCGATGGATGAAGCGGGCTATCAGCGTCTCGCGCGCGGACGCGTCAGCCTGCTCGGGAGGCTTCACAGGAGCTCCGGCCGGCGCCGGAGCCTCGGTCGCTCCGCTGTTCATTCGCCAGTTATAGACCCCCTCTCGCTTCGGACGCCCTTATCTCGAACAGATCTCCGCGGCCACGACCCTCGCCCGTCGCGTCAGAGTGCGGCGCGCTCGCTCAGGAGCGGGCGCCGGGCGTGGGCTGCCACGACTCCGGTGCGAGCGGCGCGTCGGGATACTCCAACTCGGTCCCGCAGCGCGTGCAGATCGCGTCGTAGATCTTCGTCACGCGCCCGCATCTCGGGCAGCGGCGGCGCAGCTCGTCGCGCTCGAACCGGTACGCGAGCGCCGCGAGCAGACCGAAGACGGGCACCAGCCCCGAGATCGAGAACCACAGCCAGAACGAGCTGCCCTTGATCTTGCCGACGATCCCGCCTGCCAACGCAAAGCAGACCGCGATGACGATGTACGCCATCCGCGCCCTCCCGCCGTCACAGCAGGACGCGCAGCGCCCAGATGACGGCCACGATCGCCACCACGAAGACGATGATCCCCGCGAAGAACGCGACGATGTGAATCACGAAGTGCAGCAGCACCCACGCCGCCACCATCAGGATCAGCGCTGCCACGATCGTGCGGCCGAGTGAGCTCGACGAGGACCGCTGCTGGCTCATGGCTCCAGGGTAGCCGACCGCGCGGCCGGACACGCGCTCACACGCCCAGTTGCTCGTTTACGAGCTTTGCCACCTCGCCGCCGTCGGCGCGGCCCTTGGTCTCGCGCATCACGTATCCGACGATCGGGCCGATCGCCTTGGCGTTGCCTTCGCGCACGCGCTCCGCCGCGTCGGGGTTGGCGGCCAGCGCGGCCGCGACGACCGCCGCCAGTTCGCCCGCGCCGTCGATCGCCTCGAGGCCCTCCGCCGCGACGATCTGCGCCGGGTCCCCGCCCTCGGCCACGAGCCTGTCGAGCACTTGCCGGCCGGCGCCGACGCTGACCCGCTTCGCCGACACGAGTCCGACCAGCGCAGCCAGCGCGCCGGGCCGTACCCGCGAGTCGGCCGGGTCTTCGCCCTCGCCGAGCCGGCTCACGAGATCGGTCGCGATCCAGTTCGCCAGCGCCTGCGCCTGCGCCGGCGGGTCGGCGCCCGCCGCGAGCGCCGCCTCGAAGTAGTCGCCGAGCTCCGCTCTGAACACGAGCAGCCTCGAGCTTTCCGCGCTCAGCCCCAGCTCGTCCTGGAAGCGCCGCGCCCGATCCGCCGGCAGCTCGCCCAACGCGGCGCGCGCACGCGCGACCATCTGCTCGTCGATCCGCACCGGCACGAGGTCCGGCTCGGGGAAGTAGCGGTAGTCGTGCGCCTCCTCCTTGGAGCGAAGCGTCGTGATCGCGCCCGACGCCGGGTCGAAGTGCAGGGTCTCCTGGACCACTCCAGCGCCGCCGCGCAGGATCTTCTCCTGCCGCGCTATCTCCGCCCTGATGCCCCGCTCGATGAACCGGAACGAGTTCATGTTCTTCAGCTCGGTCTTCGTCCCCATCTGCGGCGAGCCCGCCGGGCGCAGCGAGATGTTGGCGTCGCAGCGCAACGAGCCCTCCTCCATGTTCACGTCGCTGACGCCGAGATGGCGAAGCGTCGTGCGCAGCAGCTTCAGCCACTCGCTCGCCTGCTCGGCCGTGCGCAGGTCAGGTTCGGTGACGATCTCCGCGAGCGGGGTGCCGCCGCGGTTGAAGTCCACGACGCTCTCCTCCGAGCCGTGGATCCGGCCGCTCGCGCCGACATGTGTCAGCTTGGCCGCGTCCTCCTCCAGGTGAACCCTGTGGATGCGCACCTCGCCCAGCTCGCCGCCCCTGCACAGCGGCTCGTCGTACTGGGAGATCTGATAGCCCTTCGGCAGGTCCGGATAGAAGTAGTTCTTGCGATGGAAGATCGAGCGCGGCGCAAGCTCGGAGCCGAGCGCCAGGCCGACCGTCAGCCCGAGGTGCACAGCCTGGGCGTTCGCGACCGGCAGCGCCCCCGGCAGGCCGAGGCAGACCGGGCACGTGCGCGTGTTCGGCGCCTGTCCGAACGACAGCTCACAGCCGCAGAACATCTTCGTGCGCGTCTTCAGCTGGACGTGGATCTCCAAGCCGATGACGGGTTCGAGCGCAGCGGCCCCGGCAGGCGGGTTGTCCTCGTCCCGAGATTCCTCGCCACCCGCTGGCGCACCGGGGCTCGTGCCAGGGGGACCCCCGAAGACCGGCTCGAATCGATCGGCGGGCTTCTCAGACACGCGCGGCGCTCCCGTCGAAGCCGATCGCCCGCTCCAGCGCGTAGGCGGCGTCCAGCAGCGCATTCTCGCTGAACGCCCTGCCCGCGATCTGAAAGCCGACCGGCAGCCCATCGCTGAGCCCGCACGGGATCGAGATCGCCGGAATGCCAGCCAGCGACATCGGCACCGTGCAGTAGTCGTTCAGGTACATCTGAAGCGGATCTCCGGTCTTCTCCCCCAGCTCGAACGCGACCGTCGGCGCCGTCGGGGTGACGAGGAAGTCCACTTCGCCGAACGCCCTCTCGAAGTCTTGGGCGATCTTCGTCCTCACCCTCTGCGCGCGCCCGTAGTAGGCGTCGTAGTAGCCCGCCGACAGCGCGTACGTGCCGAGCATGATCCGTCGCTTCACCTCCGGGCCGAACCCGTCGTGGCGGGTCTGCTCGTACATGTCCAGCAGGTCTCCGGCGCCCTGCGCGCGCAGGCCGTAGCGCACGCCGTCGAAGCGCGCGAGGTTCGAGGAGGCCTCGGCGGGCGCGAGCACGTAGTAGGCCGACAGCGCGTGCGGCGCGTGCGGCAGGCGCACGCTCTCGACGATCTCCGCTCCCAGCTTCCGCGCGCGTACGAGCGTCGCTCCGAACGCCTCGAGCACGCCCGCCTCGATGCCCCCGCCGTCGCCCGCGGCGCCCCCCGTCAGCTCCGCCGGCACGCCCAGGCGCACGCCGTCCAGGCGCTCGGCGCGCGGCAGCTCGATCTCCTGCCCCAGCTCCAGCGAGGTCGCGTCGCGCGGGTCCCTGCCGACCATGTGCTCGAGCAGCAGCGCCGCGTCGGTCACGTCGCGCGTCAGCGGACCCGCCTGGTCCAGCGAGGAGGCGAACGCGATCATCCCGTACCGCGACACCGCCCCGTAGGTCGGTTTCAGCCCGACGATCCCGCACAGCGCGGCCGGCTGCCTGATCGAGCCCCCCGTGTCCGTCCCCAGCGCCCACGGCGCGAGCCCCGCGGCGACCGCGGCGGCGCTGCCGCCCGAGGAGCCTCCCGGCACGCGGGTGCGATCCCACGGGTTGAGCACCGGCCCGAACGCCGAGTTCTCGTTGGAGGAGCCCATCGCGAACTCGTCCTGGTTGGTCTTGCCCAGCAGGCTCGCGCCCGCCGCCTGCAGACGCTCGACCGCGGTGGCCGTGTACGGAGGCCTGTAGCCCTCGAGGATGCGCGAGCCCGACTGGCTGGGGACATCCTGGGTGCAGAAGAGGTCCTTGACCGCGAGCGGCACCCCGCCCAGCGGCGCACCCGCGGCGGGCTGCCGGCGGAGCTCCGGTCGGTCGCCGGAGTCCTCGGGCGCGACCCACGTGAAGCAGTTCAGATCGTCGGCGACCGCGCGTGCGCGGTAGGCGGCGAAGAGCTCGGCCGCCGACAGCTCGCCCGCGGCGATCGCCGCCGCCGCCTGCGCGGCCGACAGCTCGATCACGTCCGCGGCGCTCACGCTTGCGGGCTGGGGACCGAGAATCCGTCCCCGCTGACGGCCGGGGCCTGGGCGAGCGCGACGTCGCGCGGCAGCGAGTCGCGGGGCTCGTCCGCGCGCAGCGCCCCCGTCACCTCGACCACGTGCGAGGTCGGCGGCACGCCCTCGAGATCGAGCTCGCCGATGCGGGCAATGTGGTCGAGCACGGCCGACAGCTCCTTCGCCAGCGGCTCGATCTCGTCCTCGCGCAGCTTCAGGCGCGCCAGGCGGGCGACGTGCAGGACTTGCTCGCGGTCGATCACGCGAGCATTCTACGGGGCGCCTCGGGGAGCGCCCCGCAGAGCAACGTGCCGGTCGGTGGTTCGCGGGCCCTACGCGCCCATGCCGCCTGAGCCCTCCTCGGGAGGCGCTACGGGCGGCGGGATCGGAGGAGTGGCGGGAGCCGACGCAGACGGCGCCGTAGGCGTCGGAGCGGGACCGCCAGGCGCACCAGCCCCTGTAGAGCCCCCTCCCGACGACGAAGTCATGCCGCCGATCGCGCCGGCGGCCTGGTCGCGGACGCCCGACAGGGAAGCGCCTTCCTCCTGCATCTGCAGATAGCCGCCGTAGGTGATCGCCAGCGCAGCGATCAGGCCGAGCCAGATGCCGAGCTTGATGCCGAAGGACGCGTGAAAGGACCCGAGACTCGCGCTGGCGCTGGGATGGTCGATGATCCGGTAGAGAATCAAGAGCGACGAGAGAGCGCCCAGCGACAGGACGATCACGCTCAGTTGCACGGGACTCTCCAGCTTGCGCTCGCCGGCGACCAGCACCACGGCTCCGAGCGCGACGATGATCGTGATCAGCCAGATCCAGCGGCTGTTGGTGAAGCTGTGCCAGCCGTTGAGGCTGAAGCTGGAATTGACGTTCACGCCCGCGACCGCGCTCACGTTCGAGCTGTAGCCGAGCCACTTGAAGAAGAACATGAAGATGAACAAAGCGACGGCGCCGCCTCCCACTATCCAGTCGGCACGTCGCAGACGATTGACATCAAAGCTCATTGCGCAGACCCCCGAGTCGGGTGTTGACGTAAGTTGCGGCCAGGCCACGCCCGCCGCAGGCGATCAGAGATCGCAACCGTTATTACAAGCTCGTCACAGGAGCCGTAGTTCTTTGGGACGGGGCCAACTCCTTCCTGCGCACCGAGTACCCCACGGCACGCTCATGGGGCCGGCGGCTCGCGTGGCGGCGGCTCGGCCGGGCGATACAGCGAGGTGCGTTCGTCGCGCAGCGACTGCCACGAGCCGAGGAAGATCAGGATCGCCCCGGCGAGCGCAAGCCACGCGCCGGCGCACAGCGCAGTCGCATTCTGGGGGCGCTCGAGCACACGCACGAGCGCCGCGATCACCGCGACGATCCCGAACACGGTGCTCCAAATCGCGGCGGCCACCGGCAGGGCGGTGCTGCGCTCGGTGATCGTGCTCGAGACCAGGCCGAGGGCCGCCGCGGCCGCCGCCATCAGCAGCACGAGCGCCGGCCCGAAGGTGTCCCACGCGCTGAGCCTGCCGGACGCGTTCTCATACCAGGGCTCGAGCAGCGACACGATCACGCAGATCGAGCCGGCCAGCGCGAGCAGCTCGCCGGCTCGCAGACGTCTGAGGGTTCGCGTCACCGGCTCATCGCCTGTTCGCGGGCTCGCGCCGTTTCGATGATCATCTGAAGCGTATACGGCGCCCTGATCATCAACCCTCCATCCCGGCCCGACCGCGGGCCGCCTGCAGCGTGTTTCGCAGCAGGCAGGCGATCGTCATCGGGCCGACGCCACCGGGCACGGGCGTGATCGCCGAGGCGACCTCGACGACGGCGGCGAAGTCGACGTCGCCGACGAGCCCGCTGGAGTTGGGAGCGGCCTCGGGCTCCAGGCGGTTCATGCCGACGTCGATCACGATCGCTCCGGGCTTGACGAAGCCCCGCGCGATCAGGCGCGCGCGGCCGACCGCCGCGATCAGCACATCGGCGCGGGCGCACACCGCGCGCAACTCGCGCGTGCGCGAATGGCATATCGTCACGGTCGCATTCTCCGCGAGCAGCAGCTGCGCCATCGGCTTGCCGAACAGGTTGGAGCGTCCCACCACCACGGCCTCGGCACCTTCCAGCTCGGCCTCGACGCTGCGCAGCAGCTCGAGCACGCCGAGCGGTGTACAGGGCCGCAGGCCGGGCCGTCCGAGCGAGAGCAGGCCGGCGTTGACAGGGGTCAGACCGTCGACGTCCTTGCTCGGGTCGATCGTGCCCGTGAGGGCCGGCCCGTCGAGATGGTCCGGCAGCGGCAGCTGCAACAGCACGCCGCTGACCGCCTCCTCGCCGTTCAGCTCGGCGAGCAGTTCACCGACCTGCTCGTGCGATGCGTCCGAGGGCAGGCGTCTGTCGAACGGGGTCATCCCGACCTCCGCGCACGCGCGCTGCTTGCCCGACACGTACACCCCAGACGCCGGGTCCTCGCCCACCAGCACGGTCGCCAAGCCGGGAGTCCGTCCGGTCTGCCCGGTGAACGCACGCACGTCCTCGGCCACCTGCGCTCGCACGCGCGCGGCGATCGCCTTGCCGTCGATGATCGTGGCGGACATCGGCGCGGATGCTAAGGGGTGCCGCGGAACGGGCGCCTCGTCAGCGGCGCGAGACCGGGGCGTACTCGGCCATCAGCTTGCGCTCGGATCCGTCGCCGGCGAAGCGCACGACGATCACCCCGTCCGGCTCGACGCCGGTTACGACCCCCTCGCCGAAGGCGGCGTGCACGACGTCCTCGCCCATGCGAAACGCCCTGCCGAGAGGCGCCTGCCGGGCGCGGGAGTCCGCCCAGCCCCCGTGCGAGCGTCCGCGTCCCGTCTGCGCCGCCGCCCCGCCGCCGGCGAGCGCCGCAGGCCCGCTGAGGACGAGCTCCTCCTCGCAGTCGGTGAGCTCGGCGGGGACCTCGTCCAGGAAGCGGCTGCGCAGGCCATAGGTCGGGGAGCCGAACACCGAGCGCCGGCGGGCATGGGTCAGGTACAGCTCGCGCTTGGCGCGGGTCACGCCGACGTAGAACAGGCGCCGCTCCTCCTCCAGGGCGCCCTCGTCGAGCGCGCGCGAGTGCGGGAATATCCCGTCCTCGCAGCCCGCGATGAACACGATCGGGTACTCCAGGCCCTTGGCGTTGTGCAACGTCATCAGCGTGATCAGACCATCGTCCTCGCGGCGGGAGTCGGCGTCGGCGACGAGCGCGAGCTGCTGCAGGAAGACGCCCAGCGTGTCCTCGCCCTCCGCGGCGGTCGCGTCGAACTCGCGGGCGACCTCGACGAGCTGGGCCAGGTTTTCGATGCGACCCTGCGCCTCGATCTCCTTCGCGACCCCACCCATCGCCTCTGCCTCGAGCGCCTCCAGATAGCCGGTGCGCGAGAGCACCGCCTCGAGCAGATCGCCGACGGGAACCGCCTGCTCGACGAGCTGGGCCAGGTCGGCCATCGTCGCGGAGAAGCGCGTCAGCGACTTCACGGCGGCGGCGCCGAGCCCGGGGATCTGCGCGGGCTCGGCGGCGGCCTCCCACACCGATACGCCGAGCGTCGCGGAGTGCGCGACGATGCGCGCCAGCGAGGTCTGCCCGAGACCGCGCCTTGGGGAATTGGCCACGCGCGTGAAGCTGACCACGTCGAACGGGTTGGCCAGCCAGGAGAGGTAGGCGATCGCGTCCTTGATCTCGGCGCGCTCGTAGAACTTGGCGCCGCCGATCACCTGGTAGGCGATCTCGCGGCGCACGAGCGCGTCCTCGATCACCCGCGACATCGCGTTCGTGCGGTACAACACCGCGATCTCCGCACGCGCCGCGCCCTCGTCGACGAGCCGCTCGATCTCCCCCACGACGAACCGCGCCTCGGCGTGCTCGTCCTCGAGCTCGCGCAGGTGGATCGGCGCGCCGTCGCCGAGCTCGCTCCACAGGCGCTTGGCGATCCCGCCGCGGTTGTTCGCGATCACCGCGTTCGCGGCCCGCAGGATCGTCTGGGTCGAGCGATAGTTCTGCTCGAGCTTGACGACGCGCGCGTCCGGGAAGTCGTCCTGGAAGTCGAGGATGTTGCGCACGTCGGCGCATCTGAAGCTGTAGATCGACTGCGAGTCATCCCCCACCACGGCCAGGTTGCGATGGCCCTCCAGCTCCACGCGGTTTCCCCGCGCGGGCGCACGGCCGCCGCTGGCCGATCGGAGATCCGGCGATCTCAGATCGGCGACGAGCAGCTGCAACAGCCGGTACTGCGCGTGGTTGGTGTCCTGGTACTCGTCCACGAGCACGTGCCGGAACGCGCGCGCGTAGCGCGCGCGGACCTCCTGGAAGAGCTCCAGCACGTTGACGGTGCGGAACAGGAGGTCGTCGAAGTCCATCGCGTTCATCCGCAGCAGCTCGCGCTCGTAGAGGTCGTACGCGTCCGCGACCAGCTCCTCGAACTGCGAGCCCACCGTCTGGCGGTAGTCGGCGGCGGCGCGCAGCCGGTTCTTGGCCGCCGAGATCTGGCTGTGGATCGCCGCCGGGGTGAAGCGCTTGGGGTCGATCCCCAGCTCGTCGATGCAGCGGCGGGTCAGCCGTCGCGCGTCGGCCTGGTCGTAGATCGTGAACTGGCGGGTGTAGCCGAGGCGCTCGGCCTCGGCGCGCAGGATGCGCGCGCAGGCGGCGTGGAAGGTCATCAGCCACATGCCGCGTGGCCGCTGGCCGATCGGCGATCCCGTCGATCGTCGATCGGTGAGCAGCCGCTCTACCCGCTCGCGCATCTCCTGGGCCGCCTTGTTGGTGAACGTGATCGCCAGGATCTCGCTCGCTCGCGCCTGCTCGGTGTAGATCAGGAACGCGATCCGGTGGGTCAGCACGCGCGTCTTGCCGCTGCCGGCGCCCGCCAGGATCAGCAGCGGACCCTCCCCGTGCGTGACGGCCTCGCGCTGGGGCTCGTTCAGTCCCGCGAGCAGCTCCTGCAGGCGCTCGGCCTGGCTGTCTTCGTAGGCGGACTCGAACTCCGGGCCCGGCTCCGGCTCGTATTCGGGCTCGGGTTCGCGACGTGCGCGTGCGGCGTTCGGCTGCGGCTCGGGCATCGGACTCCCAGCATAGGGTTCGCGCCGGAGGAGACACGGCTTCGCCGCCGGGCGAGCGCCCGGTTCGGCGTGAGCCGACGCTCAGCCGCCGGCGGGGTTCGGCCCGCGGACCGTTCGCAGCGGCCTGACGTCCGCGCCGCCGTCCTCGGACGACTCTCCGGAGAGCTCGCCGATCGCCTGTTCGAGCGCGCCGATGCGCGCCGCGAGGCCTTGGATCGCCTCGGCGATCGGGTCGGGCAGGTGGATCCAGTCGGCGTCGGGGCCCTCGACGCGGCGGCCGTCGATGCGCACGGGATGGCCGGGGTTGCCGACCACCGTCGAGTTGGGGGGCACGTCGGTGATGACGACGCTGTTGGCGCCGATCTTGGCGCCGTGGCCGATCGTGATCGGACCGAGCAGCTTCGCGCCGGAGCCGATCGTCACGTTGTCCTGCACGGTCGGGTGGCGCTTACCGGTGGCGAAGCCGGTGCCGCCGAGCGTGACGCCCTGATACAGGGTCACGTCGTCGCCGATGTCGGCGGTCTCGCCGATCACGACGCCCGCGCCATGGTCGATGAAGAGGCCTTCGCCGATGCGCGCGGCCGGGTGGATCTCGATCCCGGTAAGGGCGCGCGCGAGCATCGAGATCGAGCGCGGCAGCAGCGGTACGCCCCCCTCGTGCAGCGCGTGCGCGATGCGATGCGCAAGCAGCGCGTGGATGCCGGGCCAGGTGGCGAGGATCTCGACCGGCCCCACCCCCCGCGCGGCCGGATCGCGGTCGCGTGCTGCCGCGACGTCGCGGCGCAGCTCGCCTGCGATTCGCGCGAAAGCGCCCAGGCCAGACATGACAAGAGCGTAGCGAGCGAACGGTGACTCTACGGGGCGAAGAACGCCTGCGAGATGTAGCGCTCGCCGGAGTCGGGCATGATCGTGACGATCCGCTTGCCCCTGGACTCGGGGCGCGCGGCCACCTGGAGAGCGGCCCACAGCGCCGCGCCACAGGAGATGCCGGCGAGTACGCCCGCGCGCCGGGCGCAGGCCCAGGCGGTGTGGATCGCGTCCTCGTCGGTGACGGGAACGATCTCGTCGAGCAGTTCGCGGTCGAGCACGGCCGGCACGAAGCCGGCGCCGATGCCCTGGATGCGGTGCGGGCCGGGCTTCCCGCCCGACAGCACGGCCGAGGTCAGCGGCTCGACCGCGACGATCCGAAGGTCGGGGTTGCGTTCGCGCAGGTAGCCGCCAGCGCCGGTGATCGTGCCGCCCGTGCCGACGCCCGCGACGAGCACGTCCACGCGCCCGCCCAGCGCCCGCTCGATCTCCGGACCTGTGGTGCGCCGATGGACCGCGGGGTTGGCCGGGTTGGAGAACTGGTCGGGCAGGAAGACGTCGGGGTCGCGCGCTAGCGCACGGGCCGCGGCCACGGCCTCGCCCATGCCGCCGAGCGACTCGGTGATCTGAACGCGGGCGCCGTAGAGCCGCAGCAGGCTCTCGCGCTCGCGGCTCATGCCCTGGGGAAGGGTGAGCACGAGGTCGTAGCCCTTGGCGGCGCAAACGAACGCGAGCGCGATGCCGGTGTTGCCGGAAGTGGCCTCGACGACGGTTGTGCGCCCAGGCTCGATCCGGCCCTTGGCCTCGGCCGCCTCGATCATCGCGACGCCGATCCTGTCCTTGACCGAGCCGCCCGGGTTCTGCGCCTCCAGCTTTGCGAACAGCTCGACGCCGTTCTCCGCTGCGGGTCCCTCGAGCAGCTGCGACAGTCCGACGATCGGCGTGTCCCCCACCAGCTCCGCAATGTTGATCGGAATTCGGGGCATATCGAGGCCACGACAATAATGGCCCGGCGGCTGACCCGCTCCTAGATGTGATAAATGCTCGCCCCGGCCTCGCGCGACTCGCGCTCGATCACGTCGGCGATCGTGGTCTGCTCGAGGACCTTGCGTGCGGATCGGGCGGCGTCGGCGAACACGCCCTCGGCGTCACGTCCGAGCGGGCCGTCGAGGAGCTCGACCACCTCCAGCACGGTCACCTCCGAGGGCTCGCGCGCGAAGCGGTAGCCGCCCTTGACGCCGCGCTGGGAGTTGACGATCCCCGCGCGCCTGAGCGTCGCGAACAGCTGCTCCAGGAACTGCACCGGGACCTCGCGCCGACGCGCCAGCTCGCCGATCGGCACCGGCCCCGGGCCCGTGCTGCGCCCCAGCTCGGCGAGCGCGAGCACGGCGTAGGGAGACTTGCTGGTGATCGAGAGCATCGCTGCAGCAGCGATGCTACGGAACGAACCCGTAGGGCGGTTGGTGGGCAAGCCAGACAGGGACACACCGAGCGAAGCGTGCTCGGTACATGAGCGAGGGAGGACGCCGACCGATCGAAGATCGGCCAGCGCCGCCCAGCGGGCGCCCTACAGCCAGCCCCGCTCGGTGGCCATCAGGACCGCCTGGGCGCGGTCGACCGCGCCCAACTTGCCGTAGATGTTGTGCAGGTGCGTGCGCACGGTGCTCGTGGAGAGCGTCAGCTCGTGCGCGATCTGCTTGTAGACCTTGCCCTCGGCGAGCCGCTGCAGGACGCCCAGCTCGCGTCCGGACAGTGGGCACGGGTCGACATGGCGCTGGCGCTGGACGCCGGCGCTCGGCAGTTCGTACATCACGCGCCGCAGGTCGTCCGGCCCGAGTCCGATGACCCGCGCGGCCTGCAGCATCTCCGTGGGCGACACGGCCGAGCCCCGCTCGTAGTGGGCGAGCATGTCGGCGAGGCGGACGAACGCGACCTCACCCTCGGTTTCAGGGTTGTGATGGCGCTCGACCACGGTGGCGACCGTTGGGGGCAGGCCCCAGCGGCGGATCAGCACGCCGCCGACGAGCGCGTGGTCGACGCCCAGCTCGCGACGCTCCTGGTGGATGCGCTGCTCCGGGGTCCTCGCCCCGCGGTGAACCTGCGAGGGGTAGCCGGGGTAGGCGTGCAGCAGCACGAGCTTGCCGACGTCGTGCAGCGCGCTCGTGACGGTGAGACGGTCGCGGTGTTCGTAGCCGACCTCGGCCGCGAGCCGGTCGGCCGCGTGCTGGGTCGCGAGCGCATGCAGCCGGAAACGCTCGGGAGCGGCGTCCCACACGCTCGAGCGCTCGAAGAAGTCGAACGTCCGGACCCGCGCTGCGAGCGCCTGGACGGTCTGTTCGGTCAGCAGTTCGACCGCGGCGACGACCGTGTCCGCACGCCCGCGCGTTCCCTGGGCCTGGTTTGCGATGCGCAGCACCGCGATGATCAGCGCGACGTCGGACTCCACGGCGCTGACGACGTCGGCGGTCGCGATGTTGTCCTTGCTGATCACCGTCAGCAGCCGGTCGCGCGACTCGGCCAGCGCGGGGAACGCCTCGAGCGCCTGAAACGCGGTCGTCAGGCGCCGGCCGTGACCCTCGCTCTGGGCGCTCCGGGTCCGGGCGACGGGCGCACGGATTGCACGGGATCCGTTCCTCGTGCCGCGGTCGCCGCCGGTGGACGCCCCCTTGCGCGGGCTGCGTTTGGTCTTCTTCGCCGTCGCCTGCATCGTTGCAGTCCTATCGGCAGGCGTGGACTGATGGTTGAGAGAAGTTTAGGCGCGTGCGAGGGCGCGGTCGATCCGGCGCAGCGTCTCCGCGCGGCCGAGCAGCGCGACGCTCTCGAAGATGCCCGGAGAGACGGTGCCGCCCGCGATCGCCACGCGCAGCGGTTGATACACCTCTCGCGGCTTGACTCGGCGGCGCGCCACGACCGCTTCCAGCGCGCCGGCGACCGTGGTCTCGGTGAGCTCTCCCAAGTCCTCCAGGGCCGCGCGGGCGTCGCTCAGGGCTCTGCGTCCATCCTCGCCGAGCCAGCGTTCCCGGGCGGGCGGGTCGTCGGCCGGTTCGATGAAGAAGAAGCCGGACAGCGGCCAGAAGTCATCGAGCGTCTGGATCTTCTCGCGGCTGATCGCGACGGCGCGCTCGAACCGGTCGCCCGCGGCCTTCGGCGGGCGCTCCGCCGATCGGCGATCGGTCTCGGTCTCGGCAAGCGCCTTCGCCGCGGTGGGGTCGGTGAGCTCGAGAAACGCCTTCAACCGGCGTGCGAGCTCCGGTATGGGCAGCTCCCGCATGTAGATGCCGTTCAGCCAGCGCAGCTTCGTCTCGTCGAAGCGCGCCGGGTTGCGGCTGACCCGTCCGAGCGTGAAGCGCTCGACGAGCTCCGGCGTGCTCAGAACGGTCTCGTCGTCGCCGGCCCCCCAGCCGAGCAGCGCCAGGTAGTTGCGCACCGCCTCCGGCAGATAGCCGGCGTCGCGCAGCTCCTGCACCGATGCGGCGCCGTGACGCTTGGAGAGCTTCTTGCCGTCCGGCCCGTGCAACAGCGGCAGGTGGGCGTAGACGGGCAGCGGTCGATCGGCGCCGAGTCCGACCGCGCGCGCCGCCTCCAGCACGAGCAGCTGCTTGGGGGTGTTGGAGAGGTGGTCCTCGCCGCGGACGACGTGCGTGATCCGGGCGTCGAGGTCGTCGATCGCGACAGCGAAGTTGTAGAGCACGGAGCCGTCCGCGCGCGCGATCACGGGATCGTCGAGGTGGACGTGCTCGAAGCGCGTCTGGCCCCGGACGGCGTCGTGCACGATCGTGGCGCCCTCGTCGGGAACGCGCAGACGCACCGCACCGTCCGAGTCGGGCTCGCCCCGGAAGCCGCGGTCGGCGCCGTGGCGACGCTTGAACTCCTTGACGTCCTCGGCCGTCGCGCGAGAACGGTAGGCGTGTCCGGCGTCGAGCAGGGCCTGCAGCGCCTCGCGGTGGCGCGCGGCGCGCGCGGACTGGAAGATCGGGCCCTCGTCCCAGTCCAGGTCGAGCCAGCGCAGGGCGTCGAGGATCTGCTCGACGTTCTCAGTCGTCGAGCGCTCGCGGTCGGTGTCCTCGATGCGCAGCACCAGCGCGCCGCGCGAGTGGCGCGCGAGCAGCCAGTTGAACAGGGCGGTGCGCGCGCCGCCGATGTGCAGGGCGCCCGTGGGCGATGGGGCGAAGCGGAGCCTCATAGGATGCGCGCATGCTATTCGCCGTCCACCGTCTCGCACGGCGCGGGACGCGTCGTCTCCTCGCCGCGATCCCCCGCGCGGGCGCCCGCGCCGCGCCGCCGTGCTGATCGGCGCCCACGTCTCGCCCGCGGGCGGTCTGCCGAAGGCGATCGACCGGGGTGTCGAGCGCGGCTGTGAGGCGATCCAGATCTTCAACCAGTCGCCCCGCAGGTGGCAACCGACCTCTTACGGTGACGACGAAATCGCGGCCTTCCGCGAGGCGATGGACGCGAGTCCGATCGACGCGGTGCTGATCCACGCGGTGTACCTGCTGAACTGCGCCAGCGAGGACCCCGACATCCGCGCGAAATCGCTCGCGTCGCTGACGCATTCGCTGCGCGCGGGACAGGCGATCGGCGCGCGGGGCGTCGTGTTGCACCCGGGCTCGGCCAAGACCGGCGACGTGGGAGAGGCGATCATCCGCGCCGGGAAGACGATCGGCGAGGCGCTGGCCGAGAGCGAGGGGTGTGAGCTGCACCTCGAGAACACGGCCGGCGCCGGCGGCACGCTCGGGCGCTCATTCGAGGAGCTCGCTCAGCTGCTGGAGGCGGCCACCGGCCACGGGCCCTGCGGCGACGGGCGGCTGGGGGTGTGCCTGGACTCGTGCCACCTGCTGGCCTCCGGCTATGACATCCGCACGGTCGAGGGCATGGCTTCGGTCTTGCGCGAGTGCACGAGCAAGCTCGGACGCGGCAGGGTCCGTTCGCTGCACCTGAACGACTCGCAGACTCCGCTCGGCTCGAACCGCGACCGTCACGCGAACGTCGGCGCCGGCGAGCTCGGCGAGCAGGGCTGCATGGCGTTCCTGTCCGCGCCCGGCCTGCAGAAGCTCCCGTGCATGCTCGAGACTCCGGGCGAGGACCGCCATGGCGCGTCGCGCGGGGAAATCGAGCTGGCGATGAGCTTGCGCGAGCGCGGCCTGGCGGCCCGCAGGCGCGCGAAGCGGCGCTGAAGGGGCTACCCGGCGGCGGCCGCCGGAGGGGCGGGTGCGCAGGCCAGCGTGTCTTCCAGCTCGGCACGCACGGTCGGGGTGTTCTGGACGCGAACCGACTCGCCCAGACGCAGGCGGCGGGTGCCGTGGGCGGTGTCGAGCTCGAGCACGACCTCGGCCGGACCCGGATGTTCCTCGGCGATCTGCCTGAGGTCGTCGATCGCGCTCGCGGGCAGGCTCGCGGCCTCGACGCGAACGTGCAGGGGCTTGGCGAGAGTGACGGCGTTCCTGGCAACCGTCTCGGCCTGCTTGCGCGCCTGCGCGATCTCCTCCTCGCCCGGCGCGAAGACCTCGACGGTCTGCGCGATCAGGCAGGTCTTGCCGGCTTCCTTGTGATCGACGCGTCCCCGCACGAGCACGACCTGGTCCACCGCGAGCGCGTCGGCGTGCTCGGACAGGGCCTTGCCGAAGACGAGCACCTCCACGGCGCCGCCGAGGTCGTCGAGCGTGACGAACATCATCGGTTCGCCCGCCCGTGTGCGGATGCGCTTGGCCTCGACGATGATCCCGCCGACCGTCACCCACTCCTTGTCGCGCCGGTCTGGAAGCGCCTGCAACGGGCAGTCGGTGCGCGCGCGCAAGACCTCTCGCAGCGGCTTCAGCGGATGCGCGGACACGAACAGGCCGATCGCCTCCTTCTCGATCGCCAGCAGCTGCGCCTGCTCGAACTCGTCCGCGGGAATCGGCGGATGGGACGGTCGCGCGAAGGGGGCGTCCGCGCCGAGACCCGCTCCCGCCGCCGCGCCGGGAGCGCTCCCTGCGGGGGGCGCGAACGCCGCGGACCGCCCGTCCGTTTCGGGCGCGAGGTCGAAGATCGAGCCCTGGCCGATCTGGGCGTCCTGCTGAGCCTTCTGGCCCGCGGCCTGGGCCTGCTCGAGCACGGCGAGCATGCCCTTGCGGCTGGCGCCGGTCGACCCGAGCGCACCGCACTTGACCAGCGCCTCGATCGCCTTCTTGTTGACGGCCCTGGAGTCCACGCGCTCGCAGAAGTCCCACAGCGAGGTGAAGGGCCCTGTCTCCTCGCGCGCGAGCTTGATCGCCTCCACGGCCTGGTACCCGACGCCCTTGACGGCGTCGAGACCGAAGCGGATGTTTCCCTGCACGACCGTGAACTCGTGGTCGGAGGCGTTCACGTCGGGCGGGAGGATCTCGATTCCCATCTCCTCGCAGCGCGCGACGAAGAACGGGACCTTGTCCTTCGTGGACATGACCGAGGAGATCAGCGCCGCCATGTACTCGGCGGGATGGTTCGCCTTCAGCCAGGCGGTGCGGTAGGCGATCAGCGCGTAGCAGGCGGCGTGGCTCTTGTTGAACGAGTAGTCCGCTGAGCGTTCGTTGGTCTGCCACAAGAACTCGATCGTCTCGGAGCTGGTGCCCGAGGCGCGGCAGCCCGCGACGAACTCGGGCTTCAGCGCGGCCATCGCGGCGCGGTTCTTCTTGCCGATCGCCTTGCGCAGGTCGTCGGCCTTCGCCCCGGAGAAGCCGGCGAGCTCCTTGGCGATCTGCATCGCCTGCTCCTGGTAGAGGATCACGCCCTTGGAGGATTCGAGTATCGGCCGCAGCCGCTCGTCGGGATATGAGATCGCCTCCTGGTTACGCTTGCCCTTGGCGTAGACGGGGATCTGGTCCATCGCGCCCGGCCGGTACAGCGCGACGAGCGCGACGAGGTCGTTGAACTCGTCGGGGCGGATCTTCTTCAGCGCCTCGCGCATGCCCTCGGACTCGAACTGGAACACGCCCGTGGAGTCCCCGCGCGCGAGCATCTGGAAGGTGCGCGCGTCGTCCAGCGGCAGCGTCGTCATGTCCGGACGCGCGCCGGTGGAGCGCTCGATGATGTCCAGCGCATCCTCGATCACGTCGAGGTTGCGCAAGCCGAGGAAGTCGATCTTCAAGAGGCCGATGTCCTCGATCGGCTTCATCGAGAACTGGGTGACGGTGCGAAATGCCCGCTCGCCGTTCTCGTCGGTGCCGGCGTCGGCGAGCTGCAGCGGGACGATGTCCGTCAGCGGCCGGTCGGCGATCACGACGGCGGCGGCGTGGATCGAGGAGTTGCGCACGATCCCCTCGAGCCCCTGCGCGACGTCGATGATCTGCTGGGCGGCTGGATCCTGCTCGCACGCCTCGCGCAGCGGCTGGCCGGGCTTCAGGCATTCCTCGAAGGACGGCGAGCGGCCCATGATCGGGTCGGGGATCAGCTTCGCCAGGCGGTCTCCGGCGCCGTAGTCGAAGCCGAGGACGCGCGCCGCGTCGCGGGTGGCCGCGCGCGGGAACATCTTGCCGAAGGTGACGATCTGCGCCACCGACTCGCGCCCGTACTTGTCGGTCACGTACCTCATCACCCGCTCGCGTCCGCGCACGGAGAAGTCGATGTCGATGTCGGGCATCGACACGCGCTCGGGGTTCAGGAACCGCTCGAACAGCAGGTCGTAGCGCAGCGGATCCACGTCGGTGATCGCCAGGCAGTAGGCCACGATCGAGCCCGCCGCCGAGCCGCGCCCCGGACCGACGGCGATGCCGCTCTCCTTGGCGAACTTGACGAAGTCCCAGACGATCAAAAAGTACGCGTTGAAGCCCATGCCGTCGATCACGCCGAGCTCCATCTCCATGCGCTGCACGGCCTCCGCGGGCGGTGGGTCGCCGTAGCGCAGGCGCAGGCCCTCCTGCACGCGAGCGCGCAGGAAGTCGCGCTCGCCCGAGCCCTCGGGCGTCGGGTAGCTGGGGATGAGCTGCTTGCCGAGCTCGAGCTCGACCGAGCAGCGCTCGGCGATCTCGAGCGTGCTGGCGATCGCCTCCGGCCACTGCGCGAACGCCCTCGTCATCTCTTCGCTGTCGCGCAGGTAGAACTCGTTCGTGTCGAAGGTCAGCTTGGGCGCTTTGATCGTGCTCTTGGTCTGTACGCACAAGAGCGCGGTGTGGTGTTCGTAGTCCTCGCGGCGCAGGTAGTGCACGTCGCCGGTGCCCACGAGGCTGCCCCCGAGGGCGCGCGCGATCCGCACGATCGCATCGTTGCACTTCTCCTGGGGGGCGAGCCCGTTCTTCTGCAGCTCGAAGTAGACGTTCTCCGGACCGAAGATCCGGCGCAGATCGTCGGCGTGCGCGCGCGCGTCTTCGGGACGGTCTTCGAGCAGCCGCTGGCAGAAGCGCGAGGCCAGGCAGCCCGTCAGCGCGATGACGCCGTCGGCGTGGCGCTCGAGCTGCGCGAGGTCTACGGTCGGCTTGCCGCGCTGCAGCCCCTCGAGGAAGCCGGCCGAGGAGAGCTTCACGAGGTTGCGATACCCCGCGTCGGTGGCGGCCAGCAGAGTCAGGTGGTTGCGCTCGGCCTTCGGCGATCCCGGACCGGTGGCCGCCGTGTGGTCCTCGACGAGATAGATCTCGCAGCCGACGATCGGCTTGACGCCGTGCTTGGCGCACGCCTTGTGCAGCTCGACCGCGCCGTTCATCACGCCGTGATCGGTCAATCCGAGCGCGGGCTGGCCGAACTCCGCGGCACGAGCCGCGAGCGCGTCGATCTTGCAGGCCCCGTCGAGCAGCGAGTACTCGGAGTGGACGTGCAGATGGGCGCAGGCCGGGGCGGTCACCGTGATCGATCTTAGGCGGCTGGGCGGCGGCCTAGCCGCGCTCGTGTCGCTGTTTGCGGGCTGCCCGCCAGCGGCCGATCAGCGACTTGCTGTGCTTGTGCGGCTTCGCCTTCGCGGCGGAGGGACGGTCGGCCTGCGTGCGCAGACGCTCGACGGCGACGGCCAGCGCGTCGGCGACCTCCTCGCGCCGAGCCTGACTCGACAGCGATGGGGCGGACGGGGGGACAGGCGCGGGCGCGGCAGCGACGGCGGCGGGTGGCACGGGGGTGCGCGCGGGTGCGGGCGTGGCGGCGGGTGGCCCGGAGGGCGCGGGTGCGGGTTCGCGCTCGGCGGCGGCGCGCAGGCTGGCCGCCAGGGACCTGAGCCCGCCGACCGTCGCGGCCATCGCGGTGTGGCTCTCGCGCATCGCGTCGAGCGCGCGTTCGGTGCGTTCGCGAGCGAGACGCTCGGCGTCGATCTCCCGCGCCAGCAGCAGGGAGCGGCGCTCGAGCTCGGCGACGCGCTCTTGCAGTTCGCCGAACATCTTCGACTGCCCGTCGCGGCCGGCCAGTCTTCGGCTTGCGGCCCGCAGCGCCCGCTCGGCCTCGATGCGCTGCTGTTGCTCGGCGAACTGGAGCTGCTTGACTCGTCGCAGCTCCAGCTCGCGCTCGGCCAGCCGCTCGGCGCTGCGCCGCCCGGACTCCTCGGTCTCCAGCAGGCGCTGCTGGAGGCTCGCGAGATGGGTCTCGAGCGTCTTGACAGTCGCCTCGGCTGCGTCGGCGCGACGGACGAGCGCGGGGTCGCCGGACTCCGCGACGCGGCGGGCGCGGCGCTCGGCCAGCAGGTCGCGCTCGCTCGGGCGCGGCGGCTCTCCTGTCGGCCTCTCCGGCTCTTCGGCGATCACGGCGTGAGCGTACGTCGCCCGCCGGACGCGACCGGACGCGACCGAACCCCAGGACGGCGTCCTCGCTCAGCTCAGGACTCGTTGCGCAGGCGCCAGGCCATGCGCGACTGCAGCGAGAACAGCTCGATGAAGCCGGGGGACGCCGCCTGCGAGAACAGGCCGCCGGACTGCGCGAAGCTCGCAAGGCTCGCGTCGTAGACCGCGTTCGGGGAGGATCGCGTGACGACGCGCACGCCGCCCTTGTACAGCTTGAGGCCGATCGTGCCGGTGACCTGCTCGTTGGCGGCGTCCATGTATGCGTCGAGGTCGCCGCGCAGCGGCTCCCACCACAGGCCGGCGTAGACGAGGTAGGCCCACTGGCGGTCGAGCTGGCCCTTGAACTGGTTCTGGTGGATGGTGGAGACGAGCTTCTCGAGCTCTTGGTGCGCGGTCAGCAGGATGGCGGCGGCGGGCGCCTCGTAGATGTCGCGCACCTTCAAGCCGACGATGCGATCCTCGATGTGGTCGACGATGCCGACGCCGTGACGCGCGCCGATCTCAGCGGCCCGTTCGAGCAGCTCGACCAGCTGGAGGCGCTCGCCGTCGAGCGAGACGGGGACGCCGCGCTCGAAGCCCACCTCCACCGTCTGCGGCTCGTCGGGCGCCCGCTCGGGAGAGGTCACCAGCTGGAAGACGTCGTCCTCGGGCGCGTGGGCCAGATCCTCGATCCAGCGGCCCTCGGAGGAGCGTCCCCAGAGGTTGTCGTCGATCGAGTACGGCGGCGTCTCGGTACCGCCCTTGACGGGAATTCCGTGCTCGCGCGCGTAGGCGATCTCCTGCTCGCGGCCCATTTGCCAGGAGCGCACCGGCGCGATCACCTTCAGCTCGGGCGCGAGCGTGGCGACCGTCGTCTCGATTCGCACCTGGTCGTTGCCCTTGCCGGTGCAGCCGTGCGCGATCGTGTCGCAGGCGTGCTCGCGGGCGTGCTCGACGGCGAGCTTGGCGATCAGCGGGCGTCCGAGCGCGGTGAACAGCGGGTAGCCGCCGCCGTACAGCGCGTTGGCCTTGATCGCGGGCGCGACGTACCCGTGGGCGAACTCCTCGCGGGCGTCCACCACGTGGCAGTCCAGCGCACCGAGCGAGAGCGCCTTGGCGCGGACCGTCTCGTAGTCCTCGCCGGGTTGGCCGAGGTTGACGGTCAGGCACACGACTTCGGCGCCGTAGGAGTCCTGGATCCACTTGAGCATCACGCTCGTGTCGAGGCCGCCGGAGTAGAGCAGCAGCACGCGGGCGAGGCGTTCGGGGTCGGCCTCGTAGGAGGCGGTCCGCGGGGGGAAGCCGTGCGATGAGGTCTCGTCGCCCATGGGTCGACGAACCCTATCCGCCGCCGTCGACTCGGGCGAGCGCAGCGCCCAGACGCTCGAGCGCGACGTCGATCTCGGACTCGCCGACGATCAGCGGCGGCAGCAGGCGCACGGTCGCGGGACCGGTTGCGTTGAGTATCAGCCGCTGATCGAACAGCGCGCGGCGCACGACCTCGGGCGCGGGGACGTCGAGCTCGCACGCGAGCATCAGCCCGCGGCCGCGGACGGAGCGCACGTGCGGCAGGCGCTCGAGCCCCCCATGCAGCCGGTGGCCGAGCTCCAGCACGCGGGCGAGCAGGTCGGGATCGCGGGTGACTTCCAGCGCCGCGAGCGCCGCGGCGGCGACGACCGGCCCGCCGCCGAACGTGGAGCCGTGATCGCCGGGTCCGAGCACGTCGGCGAGACGCGGACCGGTCAGGAGCGCGCCGATCGGCAGGCCGCCGCCGAGCGCCTTGGCAGTGGTGAGCGCGTCGGGTAGGACGCCTGTCTGCTCGTAGGCCCAGAGCGTCCCGGTACGACCCATCCCGCACTGGACCTCGTCGAAGATGAGCGCGGCGCCATGCTCGTCGCAGGCGTCGCGCGCCACCTGGAGGGTTTCGGTGGAGAGGACGTTGACGCCCGACTCTCCCTGGATCGGCTCGAGCAGGACCGCGGCGGTGTTCTGGTCCACCGCGCCGGCGATCGCCTCCACCGTGGGCTCGACCGCGCGGAAGCCGGGAACGAGCGGCGCGAACGGCGCCTGCTTGGACTCCTGGGGCGTGGCCGAGAGCGCGCCGTAGGTGCGCCCGTGGAAGGCGCCGTACACGACCACGACGTCCCCACCGGGACGGGCCTTGCGCGCGAGCTTGATCGCGGCCTCGCTGGCCTCGGCGCCGGAGTTGCAGAAGAACACCTTGCCCTGGAGGCTCGACTCTGACAGGCGCTCGGCGAGGCGCATGGCGGGCTCGGTGTAGAAGAGGTTCGAGACATGCATCAGCCGGCCCGCCTGCTCGCGCACGGCCGCGACGACACGCGGATGGCAGTGCCCGATGTTGGTGACCGAGATGCCGCACAGGAAGTCGAGGTACTCGACGCCCTCCTCGTCCCACAGCCGCGCGCCCTCGCCGCGCACGAACTCGACCGGAAAGCGCGCGTAGGAGGGGATCATGTGCGCGCGCTCGAGCGCCTGAAGCTCCGAAAGGGTCATGCCGCCACCGCTTCGTGCCTCATGCGGTGGCCTCGATCTTGGTGCCTATCCCGGCATCGGTGAACAGCTCGAGCAGCAGCGAGTGGGCGATGCGGCCGTCGAGGATGTGCGCGGCGCTGACGCCGGCGCCGATCGCGTCGACGCATGCCTGGAGCTTGGGGCGCATGCCGCCGTCGAGACCCTCGAGCGCGGCGCGCACCTGCTCGGTGCCGGCCTGTCCGATCAGGCTGTTCGGATCGGCCGGGTCGCGCAGCCAGCCGGGAACGTCGGTCAGGAAGATGACCTTGTACGCGCCCAGCGCGCCGGCGACGGCGCCGGCGGCCTCGTCGGCGTTGATGTTGTAGGAGCGCCCGTCGCGGTCGGCGCCGACGGAGGCGATCACCGGGATGTAGTCGCTGGCGACGTGGTTGAGCACGTCGACGTCGACGCGCTCGATGCGCCCGACCAGGCCGATGTCCTCTCCGCCGGGCGCGGCGCGGCGGGCGACGCGGAACAGCGAGCCGTCGTCGCCGCACAGGCCGACCGCGGGCTGGCCGTGGCGGTTGACGCGCAGGACGATCTCCTTGTTGACCTTGCCGACGAGCACCATCTTGGCGATCTCGACGGTGTCCTCGTCGGAGACGCGCAGGCCGCCGACGAACTCGACGGGCAGCCCGAGGCGCTCCATGTAGGCGGTGATGTCGGGGCCGCCGCCGTGCACGACGATCGGATTGAGGCCGACGTACTTGAGCAGGACGACGTCGCGCGCGAACTCCTCGCGCAGATCCGCGTCCTCCATCGCCGCGCCGCCGTACTTGATGACGACTGTCTTTGAGTGGAACTCCCTGATGTACGGGAGCGCCTCCAACAGTGTTCCTATGGAGGTCCCCCGCCGGCCCTCCGGGCCGTCGTTCTGTTTGGGATGCTCGGCATCCCGCCTCGCTTGATCGCTCGGCTTCGCCTCGTTCATTGGACATGCCTCGGGTTGGTTTGGGGGGAGACAACGACGCTTCGCGCCCGCATCCGGGTCTGTGTCGCCGGTCTCATTTCGGGCTGGTCGAGCAGGGGCGCTATTTTGTGGTGTTCCCTCGGATAGTGCTTAAACCGCCATGAGCACGCAGGGCAAGCTGGGCAAGGACGCAAGGAGCGTGGCGTGCTGGCCGATCTCCGATCCCGTCGATCGACGATCGGTACGCGTGCTGGCCGATCTCCGATCGGTGAGGACGCAGATCCAGCGCCGCCATGCGTGCTCATGTCGTGTACTCCGCGTTGATCTTTACGTACTCGTGGGAGAGGTCGGAGAAGAAGACCTCCGTCTCGGCCCCCTCGCCGGGCAGGGTGATCTCGTACTCGATCTCCGGCGCCTGCACGGCCTGGGCGAGCGCGGCCTCGTCGTAGTCGATCGCGGTCCCGGCCGAGCAGACGAGCGTGCCCTCGATCGATAGATCGACGGCGAGCGGCGCGGTTCCGGGGAGGGCCGCGCCGACGGCCTGGATCAGGCGCCCCCAGTTGGGGTCGGCGCCGTGCAGCGCGGTTTTGACGAGCGGCGAGTTGGCGACCGCGCGCGCGACCGCCTCGACGCCCTCGGCGTGGCCGCCGCGCACGAGCACGCGCGCGATCCGCCGGGCGCCCTCGCCGTCGGCGACCATCATGATCGCGAGCTGGCGCAGGAGCGCGTCGAGGGCCTCGCCGAAGCGCAGCTCGTCCTCGCTCTCGGGCGCGATCCGTATGCCGGAGGCGCCGGAGGACATGAGGACGGCGGTGTCGTTGGTGGAGAGCTGGCCGTCGACGGTGCAGCGGTCGAACGAGCGCTTGACGCAGACCCCGAGCAGCAGGTCCGCGGTGGACGGCTGCAGGGCGGCGTCGGTCTGGATGAAGCAGAGCATCGTGGCGAAGTTCGGCGAGATCATGCCCGCGCCCTTGCATTGCGCGCCGAGACGGACCTTGCCGGAGGGCAGGTCGAGCTCGAGGCTGGCGCGCTTCTCGAACGCATCGGTCGTCTGGATCGCGCGCTGGAAGTCGCCGTCGCCGTTGGGGCGCAGCTCGGAGCTCGCCTGCAGGAGGCCTTTGAGCATCTTCTCCACCGGCAGCAGGTGGCTGATCCCGCCGGTGGAGCCGAGTACGACCTCCTCGGGCCGCACACCGAGAGCGATCGCGGCGGCGCCCTGTGTCTTGGCGGCGTCGTCGAGGCCGCGCTTGCCGGTCGCGGCGTTGGCGCAGCCGGAGTTGGCGAGCACCGCGCGCAGCGCGTCCAGGCGGCAGCGCTCCGAGCTGAGCAGCACGGGCGCGGCCGGCGTGCCGGTCGCGGTGAAGCGCGCGGCGCTGACGGGCCGCTCGGCGTCGCAGACGAGGATGCCGAGGTCGTGGTTGCCGCTGGGCTTGATGCCGCATGCGACGCCCGCGGCCCTGAAGCCGGCGGGCAGCCCCGCGCCGGGATCGAGCTCGCGCACGTGCTCCGGCGCGGGCGCCCAGCGCGAGCGAAAGAACGGCAGCGGCGGCCCCGAAGAGGTCCGGTCGCCCCACACGTCGTTGCCCGCGCTCATAGCTCCGTCCCCGAATAGCGTCCGCATGAGTGCGCAGGGCAAGCTGGGCCAGGACGCAGGGAGCGTGGCGTACCGATCGGAGATCGACGGGATCTCCGATCGGCCAGCACGCGAGTGACCGAGGACGCTGATCCAACGCCGCTATGCGTGCTCATGCGAGTCCCTCCGTCTCGTCCAGGCCGAACATCAGGTTGAGGTTCTGGACGGCCTGCGAGGAGGTGCCCTTCCACAGGTTGTCGATCGCCGAGAGCACGACGACCTTGCCGGTGTGCCCGTCGGCGGCGGCGAAAACGCGGCAGTAGTTGGTCTCGCGCACCTCGCGCACGCCGGGCGGTTGCTCGGACAGCTCGACGAACGGCTCGGCTCCGTAGGAGTCCGCATACAGCTCGCTCAGCTCGGAGTCGGCGACGGCGCGCGTCGGCGTGACGTAGCAGCTGGCCAGCTCGCCCTGGTCGAGCGGAACCAGGTGCGCCTGGAACTGGACGGGGAGCTCCGCTCCGAGCAGCCCGAGCTGCTCCTCGATCTCGGGCGTGTGGCGGTGGCAGGCGACGTTGTAGGGGAGGATGTTCTCGCCGGCCATCGACAGGTGGGTGGTCTCGTCGAAGGCGCGCCCGGCGCCGGAGATCCCCTGCTTGGCGTCGATCACGACGTCCGCGATCAGCCCGGCGCGCGCCAGCGGCGCGAGCCCGAGCACCGCCGCCGTCGGATAGCAGCCGGGGTTGGCGACGATCCTCGCCCCGGCGATCTGCGTGCGGTGAAGCTCGCTCAGCCCGTACACCGCCTCCCCCAGCAGGTCCGGCCGCGGGTGCTCGCCGTACCACCGCTCGTAGATCGGCAGCGAGGAGAGCCGGAAGTCGGCGCTCAGATCGACCACGCGCACACCGCGCTCGACGAGCGCGCCGACGGTGGGCGCGGCGGCCGCGTGCGGGTAGGCGACGACCGCCGCGTCCAGGCGCGACTCCGGCTCCGAGCCTGAGGCCGGGGCGAAGCGGTCGAGCTCCAGCTGCTCGATCCGCAGCGGCACCCGGTAGCGGGGGTAGAGGTCGTCCAGGCGCCGGCCGAGCTCCGAGCGGCCGGTCACGCCGACCAGCCGAAAGCGCGGATGGCGCCACAGCAGGTGCGCGGCCAGCGCCCCGGCGAACCCCGTCGCGCCGGCGACCAGCACGCGCGGGGCGCCCTCGACGACGGGCTGGGCCGATCCGGGCTGCAGATCCGGCTCTCCACGGTCGACCCCCGCCCGGACGGCGTGCGCCCCGCCGGTCGATCCCGACGGCTCAGCCACGCAGCTCACCCCCCAGCTCTCCCAGCGCCGTGACGATCCGCTCGCGCGCGGGCGCGACGTCCTCGTCGGCGAGCGTCCTGTCCGCGGCCCGGAAGGACAGCGCGAGCGCGAGCGAGCGCCTGCCCTCGCCCACCTGCGTGCCGGTGTAGACGTCGAAGACACGCACGTCGCGCAGCAGCTCGCCGGCGGCCTCGCGCGCGGCCGACAGCACCCGGGCGGCCGGCACCTCCGCGGGCAGGATCACCGCGACGTCCTGGTGCAGCGGCGGGTAGCCGATCAGGTCCTCGTAGCCCGTCTCGGTCGCGGCGGCGGCGATCATGAGGTCGAGGTCGAGTTCGAACACGCTCGCGCCGGGCAGCTCCCAAGACCCGGCGACGAGCGGATGCAACTCGCCGATCCAGCCGATCGGCTCGCCCCCACCGACGGAGATCGCGGCGGCGCGGCCGGGGTGCAGGAAGGGCTGGGGCTCGGGCGCGAGCGCGATGTCGTTGACGCGCAGCGCCGAGGAGAGCGCTTCGAGCACCCCCTTCGCCGCATAGAAGTCGACGGCCGGCGGCTGCGGGACGCCCCAGCCGGGCTCGTGCAGGCGTCCGGCCAGGAGCACGGCCAGCGAGCGCCGCTCCCGCACCCCCGTGGCTCGCGCCAGACCCTCTTCGGAGGGGAGCGGCGCTCCCCGACCCCCGTCCGCTCGCCCCGACGGGTCCTCGGGGGTCGAATCGGGCGGCGTCGAACCGGCGGCCGGCGCATGCGCGGAGGCGGCGAATACGGTGCCGAGCTCGAACAGCCGCAGGTCGCCGACGCCGCGCGCGACGTTGCGCGCCGCCGTGTCCAGCAGCGAGCCCAGCAGCATCGTGCGCAGCAGCGACTGCTCCTCGGAGAGGGGATTCTCGATGAGAGGCGCGTCCCGGCGCGGGTCCTCCGCGCCCAGGCGCAGGCGGTCGGCGATGGTCGGCGAGGCGAACGTCCATCCCACCGTCTCGTACAGCCCCCTGCCGGCGAGGGCATCGACCGCGCGCCGGCGCAGGCGCTGCTCGTGCGAGAGCAGGCCGTATGCGCCTCGCCGCTTGGGCAGCGTCGCGGGCAGCTTCTCCAGGCCGTCGATCCGCGCGACCTCCTCGATCAGGTCGGCCTCCCGCGTGACGTCCTCGCGCCGCGCGGGCGGCGGCGTCACATCGAGGCCGTCGGGCGCATCGGCGACCTGGAAGTCGAGCGCCGCGAGGATCTCGTCCTGGCGCGCGCGGGCGATCTCGATGCCGAGGATCCCGCGCACCCGCGCCTCGCGCAGCCGGATCGCCGGCGGCGGCGGACCTTCCCCGCCGACGTCGATCGTGCCCGGCTCCACGCTCGCGCCGCACAGCCGCACCATCAGGTCGGTCGCGACCGCCTGCGCCCACATGCACTGCTCGGGCGCGAGCCCCTTCTCGAAGCGCGAGGACGCCTCGCTGCGCAGTCCGAGCGCCCAGGAGGTCCGGTGGATGCTCGGGCCGTGCCAGTTGGCGACCTCCATCAGCACGCGCGTCGTGCCTGAATGCACCTCCGAGCGCTCGCCCCCCATCACACCGGCGATCGAGGTCGGCCCCTCGGCGTCCTCGATCACGACCATCTCGCCATCCAGGGTCCGCACCTGACCGTCGAGCGTCGTCAAGAGCTCGCCCTCATGCGCGCGGCGGACCGTGAGCCGCGCGCCGGCCACCCGGTCGAGGTCGAACGCGTGCAGGGGCTGGCCCGCGAGCAGCATCGCGTAGTTGGTGATGTCCACCACGTTGTTGATCGGCCGTTGCCCGGCGGCGCTCAGCCGCGCCTTCAGCCACGGCGGGGACTGAGCGATCGTGACGTTTCCGAACACCCGCGCGGTGAACCGCGGGCACAGATCGGGGCACTGCACGATCACCTCTGCGCCCACGAGCGCGCCGAGCGAGCCCGCGTCCGCGGCCCACGGCTCGCCCGCCAGCGGCGCTCCCGTCGCGGCATGCAGCTCGCGCGCCACCCCGTACACCCCGAGGCAGTCGGGTCGGTTGGGCGTCACCTCCAGCTCGATCACCTCGTCCGCGATCGCCAGCACGTTCGCCAGCGGCGTGCCCGGCGCCAACGTCGCGGCAGTCGCGGCAGTCGCAGCGCCTGCGGCTTGCGACCCGGTCATCTGCGAGCCAGGCACCGCGACCTCGTCCAGCACGAGGATCCCCTCGCCGCCCGGCCCGATCGCGAGCTCCCGCTCGGCGCAGATCATCCCCTCGGAGACAACCCCCCTCAGCTTCGCGCGCTCGATCTTCGTACCGTCGGGCATCGTCGCCCCCGGCAACGCCACCGCGACCATCTGCCCCGCCGCGACGTTCGGCGCGCCGCACACGATCGTCGCGGGTCCGTTCGGCCCGGCCCCGCCGACGTCGACGGTGCACACGCTCAGCCGGTCCGCGTCCGGATGGCGCTCGCACGCGAGCACCCGGCCCACGACGAACCGCTCGACCGCGCCCACCCCGTGACGGTGGATCGCCTCGACCTTCGTCCCGGTCATCGTCAAGCGCTCCTCGACGCCGTTCACATCGAGATCGGGATCGCAGTACTCCCGCAGCCATTGGAGTGGTACCAGCATCAGCCGAACTGCTCCAGGAAGCGGACGTCATTCTCGTAGTACAAGCGCAGGTCGGGGATGCCGTGCTTGAGCATCGCGATCCGCTCGACCCCCATTCCCCATGCGAACCCCTGCACCCGCTCGGGGTCGTACCCCGGCCGGTTACGCTCGGTCGTGGGCACGTAGGAGTACACGTTCGGATCGACCTCCCCCGCGCCGAGCACCTCCAGCCAGCCCTCGCCCTTGCACAGGTAACAGCGTGCGCCGTCTCCGAGGAAGCCGTTTCCGTCACAGTGAAAGCAGGACACGTCCACCTCGACGCTCGGCTCGGTGAACGGGAAGAAGTGCGGCCTCAGCCTGACCTCCCGCCGCTCGCCGAACACGGCCTTGGCGAACGCCAGCAGCGTGCCCTTCAGGTCCGCCAGCGTGATGTCCTCGTCGACCGCCAGCCCCTCGATCTGGTGGAACTGGGGCGTGTGCGTCGCGTCGGAGTCCGGCCGGTACACGCGCCCGGGGATCACGACGTAGAGCGGCGGCGGATGCGCCTCCATCGCCCGGATCTGCATCGGCGAGGTGTGCGTCCTGAGCACCAGATCGTCGGGCTCGCCCAGCCGCGTCCCGGCGAGCGCACCGGGGGTGCGCTCGCCCGCGATCTCGCCACAGGGCCGCTGCACGTAAAACGTGTCCGTGCGCGCCCGCGCCGGATGGGTCGGGCTGTGGTTGAGCGCGTCGAAGTTGTAGTGGACCGTCTCCACCTCCGGGCCCTCCAGTACGGTGAAGCCGAGCCCGAGGAAGATGTCTTCCAGCTCGCGCATCGTCTGCGTCAGCACGTGCAGCCTGCCCACCGGCTGCGGCGGGCTTCCCGGCAGCGTCACGTCGATCCGCTCCCGCGCGAGGCCCTGCTCCAGCTCGGCGCCCCGCAGCTCCTGCGCGCGCGCCTCGATCAGCGCTTCGAGCGCGTGGCGCGCCTGGTTGGCGGCCTTGCCGACCTCCCCGCGTTCAGCGGGCTGCAACTGCGCCACGCCGCGCAGCAGCTGCGGCAGCTCGGCCTTGCGCCCGAGGTAGGTGACGCGCGCCTGCTCGAGCGCCTCGCTGTCGACGGCCGCCGAGACGGCCGCGCGCGCATCGCGCTCGATCCGCTCGATCTCCCGTAGCGGGCCGAGCCCGAGACCGTCGCCGATCGCCGCTCTGAAGTCCTGGTCGCTCACGATCCGCGCATCCTAAGGTCGGGCGCGTTCGCGCCGCGGGTCATCTCATACAGCGCCACCGTCGCCGCCATCGCCGCGTTCAGCGACTCGGCCGCGATCGGGATGTGCGCCACGTGCTCGCACGTGGCGAGCACTCCTGGTGGCAGGCCTTCGCGCTCGGCGCCCACGAGCAGCGAGATCGCGCCCGCCCCCGCGAGCCTCTTGGACAGGGACGACAGGGGCTCGCCGGCCCCCGCGACGAGCGCCACCCGCTCCCCCGGCAGCTCGCCGACGTCCGCGACCCGCGCGATCGGAACCGCGAAGATCGCGCCCATGCTCGCCCGCACCCCCTTCGGCGAGTGCGGGTCCGCGCACCCCGGGCCGAAGGCCACGCACGACGCGCCGAACGCAGCCGCGCTTCGCAGCGCCGTGCCGACGTTCCCGGGATCGCCCACCCCGTGCAGGCACACGCACAGCGGGCCGGCCGGCGCGGTCAGCCAGCGCTGCTCGTAGACGCCGATCGCGCGCGTGCCCGAGCCCAGCGTCGAGACCGCCGCGAGCGCCGCCTGCTCGACGTCGTGAAAGCTCGCGGGGCCCAGCTCCGTACCCGCGAGCCGGTAGCCCTCGACGGCCTCGCGTCCGGCGCGCTCGGCGGCCGCGATCAGATCCTCGCCCTCGGCGAAGAACCTGCCGCTCTGCGCGCGCCCGCGCTTGGTCTGAAGGCGCCGCAGCGCTTTCAGGCGGGGATTCTGCGATGAGGCGATGGTCGTCATATCCAAGTCGTTCTCGTTCTTTGTCTGTGAAATGCTCTCTCGGTCTGTCTGTCTAGGGTCTGCCGGTCTCTCCGTCTGTCTGTCTGCGGTGGTTCGGCGGCGGTCTCTCCAGATCATCCTCACTGCTTGGGACGGGACACGAAAAAGGGCGCCCTCCTTCTCAGGAGCGACGCCCGGGAGCCCGTCGATGTCGGCCTCTGCTCAGGCAGCCGACGACGACGCCTCTCGGGCGGTGTCGGCAAAACGTCGGAACGTCTCGGCGTCGCGCACGGCGATGTCCGCCAGCATCTTGCGATCCAGCTCCACGCCCGCCAGCGACAGGCCGTGCATGAACTGCGAGTAGCTCATTCCGTTCTGCCGCGCCGCCGCATTGATCCGCGTGATCCACAGCCGGCGGAAGTCGCGCTTGCGGTTGCGCCTGTCCCGGTAGGCGTAGGAGTCGGCCTTCATCAAGGCCTCCTTGGCGCGCTTGTAGTTCGAGTGCGCCTCGCCCCTGAAGCCCTTCGTCAGCTCGAGCGTCGCCCGGCGCTTCTTGCGCGCGTGCAACGAACGCTTGACTCTGGTCATTTGCCGACCCCCAACAGCTTCTTCACGCGCGGCGTGTCATGGTCGGAGATCGTCGCCGGGCGCCCCAGCGCGCGCTTGTGCTTGGGGGACTTCTTCTCGAGGATGTGGCTCGTAAAGGCGTGCCTTCCCCGCACCTTGCCTTTGGCGGTGACTTTGAAGCGCTTCTTGGCGCCCGAATGGGTCTTCATCTTGGGCATGTCGAGCGGGCGATTATGACACGACGGCGTCCGCGCCGCCGTTCTCGGCCTCGGCGGCCGGCGGATCGGTCGGGCTCGCCCCGTCGCCCGCGCCACCGTTCTCGCTCCCGGCGGCCAGCTGCTCGGCGGGCGCTGCGCCGTCCGGAGAGACGATCGTCTCGGTCCGGCCCGCCAGCACCGCTTTCGAGGGCGCCAGCAGCATCGTCATGTTGCGTCCCTCCTGCACCGGGCGCTGCTCGACCACCCCGAGCTCCGCCAGCTCCTCGGCCAGCCGATCGAGGATCGCCGTGCCCCGCTCGGGATGGGTGACCTCGCGCCCGCGGAACATGATCGTGACCTTCACCTTGTCCTTGTGCCGCAGGAACCGCTCCACGTGGTGCTTCTTGGTGTCGTAGTCGTGCTGGGCGATCTTCGGGCGGAACTTGATCTCGCGCACCGTTATCTGCTGCTGGTGCTTGCGCGCCTGCTTGAGCTTCTGCGCCTGCTCGTACTTGTACTTGGAGTAGTCAAGCACCCGGCACACGGGTGGGCGCGCCTCGGGCGCGACCTCGACCAGGTCGAGATCCCGTTCCTGGGCGAAGCGCAGCGCGTCGGGCGTCTTCATCAAGCCGACCTGGTTGCCCTCGTCGTCGATCACGCGCACTTCCGGCACGCGGATGCGCTCGTTGATCCTGGTCTGGTCCCGCTCGGGCGGGCGCCGGTCGAACCTGCGTGGTACCGGCACTAGCTGTACTCGCCGTGCGTCAAGCGGACGTTAAGCGCGGCGCTCGAAGGATTTGCGGAGTTCCAAGGCGGCCGAGTATAGCGAGGCGACCTGCGTGCGCAACCCCAATCCGACGACCCGGGTCACCGCGCCCCCCGGCCGCGAGACGTATCCCGCTCGGTCTTGAAAACGCCTGGCATCACGCACGCGCCCGCTACGGGGACCCGGCGCCTGCATCCAACGTGACCAAGACTCGCCCACCTCTCAAGCCCCCTCACGCGAACCCCCACGCTCGATCTCCCGCGCGATGCGCGCGAAGAGCTCCTCGGTCGCGACCGCCCCCTCGTCGCCACCCTTGTGCGTGCGCACCGACACGCTCCCATCTCGTGACTCGCGCTCGCCGACGATCAGCATGTAGGGGATCTTGCGCAGCTCCGCGTCGCGGATCTTGCGCCCCACCGACTCGCCGCGATCGTCCAGCTCGACATACGCTCCGCCCGCGCGCAGCCGCTGCGCCACGCTCGCTCCGTAGTCGTTGAAGCGGTCGGAGATCGGCAGCACGATCGCCTGCACCGGCGCCAGCCACAGCGGCAGCTCGCCCGCGTAGTGCTCGAGCATGATGCCGACGAAGCGCTCGTAGGACCCGAACGACGCGCGGTGGATCATCACCGGGGTGTGCTCGGCGTTGTCCGCGCCCGTATAGCTCAGCTCGAACCGCGCCGGCGTCGAGTAGTCCAGCTGAACTGTTCCCAACTGCCACGATCGCCCGAGCGAATCGGTCATGTGCATGTCGATCTTCGGGCCGTAGAACGCGCCGTCGCCCGGGTTCAGCTCGTACTCGAGCCCCTGCTTCTCCAGCGCCCGCGTCAGCGCCCCCTCGGCGCGATCCCACATCGCGTCGTCGCCGATCCGCTCCGGCGGCCGCGTCGAGAGCTCCAGGCGCACGTCCAGCTCGAACAGCCCATACGTCGCGAACGCCAGCTCCAGGCAGCCCGCGACCTCCTGCTGGACCTGCTCCTCCGTGCAGAAGATATGCGCGTCGTCCTGCGCGAAATGCCTGACCCGCAACAGGCCGTGCAGCACCCCCGAGGCCTCGTTGCGATGCAGCAGCCCGGGCTCGAAGTAGCGCACCGGCAGCTCGCGATAGGAGTGGCGTTCGCTCGCGAACAGGTGCGCGTGCCCAGGGCAGTTCATCGGCTTGACACCCATCTCGCGCTCCTCCGCCCGCACCGCGAACATGTTCTCCCTGTACTTCCCCCAGTGCCCCGACGTCTTCCACAGCTCGGCGTCGTAGATCAGCGGCGTCTTGACCTCGGTGTAGCCGCGCTCGGCCGCCATCTCGCGCGAGAGCGCCACCAGCCTGTTCCACAGCCTCGTCCCCGCCGGCGTCCAGAAGGCCGCGCCCGGCGATATGTCCGAGAAGTGGAACAAACCCAGCTCCCGTCCCAGCTTGCGATGGTCGCGCGCCTTCGCCTGCTCCAGGCGCTCCAGGTGCTCGTCCAGTTCCGCCTTGCCGTGAAACGCCGTGCCGTAGATCCGCGTCAGCATCGTCTTCGTCGAATCCCCGCGCCAGTATGCGCCCGCGACCGACTGCAGCCTGAACGCCCCCACGCTCGCCGTGCTCGGGCCATGCGGGCCGCGGCACAGGTCCGTGAACGGCCCGTTCGTATACAGCGACACCGTCCTCAGCTCCTCGCCCCCGCTCTCGCGCGCGCCCCTGACGAGGTCGTCGATCAGCTCGACCTTGTAGTCCTGCCCCTCCGCCGCGAAGCGCTCGCGCGCCTGCGCGGGCGTCACGTCCTTCCGCTCGAACGTCT
>DASQGE010000102.1:0-5384 GCA_035632775.1 Solirubrobacteraceae bacterium
CTCCATGAAGTCCTTGACGTACTCGTGCACGAACGTGGGAATCGTGATCTGGTGGACCCACTCCTGCAGCTGCGAACCCGTCGGCAGCGCGCCGTTGATCAGCAGGTAGGCGACCTCCAGGTAGGAGGACTGCTCGCACAGCTGCTCGATCGGATAGCCCCGGTGCTGGAGGACCCCTGCCTCGCCGTCGATGTAGGTGATCGCGCTTCGACACGACGCCGTGTTCGTGTACGCCGGGTCGTAGGCCATCAACCCGAAGTCGGTCTCGTCCGCCTTGATCTGCCTGAGGTCCATCGCCCGCACGGTTCCGTCGGTGACCGGCAGCTCGTAGGTCCTGCCCGTGCGGTTGTCCGTGACCGTGAGCGTGTCTTGCGGGACCGGGGCGGAGGAGGCGCTTGCGTCGCTCATGCGTGCGATTCTCGCACGCTCGCGTGTCACCGCTGCACGAGCCGTCCGCGCGCGGCGAGGGTGCGCACGCGCGTCGGCGGCGTAGGCGAGGGATCGCCGTGGGCGCCGCGTCGCGGCGGGCGCGGCAGCCTCGCGCGGGGGTGGTGCGGGTGACGCGGACCGATCGGAGATCGGCCAGCGCGCGGGCCGACGCCGCCGTCCTGCTCGGGCTCGGTCTCCGGCGTCTGCATTACCGCCCAGCGCACGATCAAAAACAGCGCGACGATCGGGATTTTCAGGAACACCATCAGCCAGATGAAGGTCCACGCGTCCACGATCCGATCCTACTACTGACTGCACCATCCGGGGAGACCCGCAGTCGCGGGCGTGGCGTGGCGCCGGGCACCGATATGGGGCGCCCCACGCGGGTGGACCCGCAGTCGCGGGCGTGGCGTGGCGCCGGGCATCGATATGGGGCGCCCCACGCGGGTGGACGAAACGCACCGCAGGCGCACGCGACAGGGACGCCGAAGCGGGTCTACCGGCGCGTCGGCAGCGGCGCGCCGCTGAAGCGGGTGATCTCGCGCAGCTCGTGGACCCGAACTTCGATCTCCTCGTGCTCCAGTCGCGCGACGCGCTCGGTCCCGAACTCTTCGACGTTGAACGAGGCGAGCGCGGTGCCGTGCGCCATCGCGTTGCGCAGCACCTCGTCGTCGACCGCGCCGTCGTGCGCGGCGATCGTGCCGATGAAGCCGCCGGCGAACGTGTCGCCGGCGCCGGTGGGGTCGAGCACGGTCTCGAGCGGGAACGAGGGCAGCCCGAAGAAGCGCTCGGCGGTGAACAGCGCGGAGCCGTACTCGCCCTGCTTGGCCACGACCGCGTCCGGACCCCAGCGGATCACCTCGCGCGCGGCCCTGAGGAGGTTCGGCTCGCCGGTCAGCATGCGCAGCTCCGCGTCGTTGAGGATCACGCAGTCGACGGTCTCGATCACGCGCAGCAGCGCCTCACGGGCGCCCTCGATCCAGAAGTTCATCGAGTCCAGCGCGACGAACCGGGCGCGGTCGCACTGCTCGCGCACCCGCAGCTGCAGCTCGGGATCGATGTTCGCCAGGAACAGCACGTCGCATGCGCGCGAGTCCTCCGAGAGCTTCGGCTCGAACTCGGCGAACACGCCCAGCTGCGTGTCGTCGGTGTGGGCGGTGTTGAGGTCGTAGTCGTAGTGGCCGCGCCAGAAGAACGTCCTGCCGCCGGGCACGCGCTCGACGTCGCCGGTGTGCACGCCGCGACGCTCCATCTCGGCCATCTCGGTCTCGCCGAAGTCCTCGCCGACCGGGCCCACGACGCGCACGTCGGCGAAGAACGACGAGGCGAGCGAGAAGTGCACGGCCGTGCCGCCGAGCATCCGCTCGCGCTCGCCGAACGGCGTCTTGACGGAGTCATAGGCGATCGAACCGACCACTGTTATGGACATGAGGTTCGTAGGAGAAGAGATTGTGGTTCTCGGGCCGCAAGATGTTCTCCTGCGGACCTGTATCGCGGGACCCTATAGCCTCTCCTGAGATGCGCGCGATCCAGATGACCGAGTTCGGCGGGCCGGAGGTGCTCGAGCTGGCCGAGCTGCCGGTGCCCGAGCCGGCCGAGGGCCAGGTGCTGATCGAGGTCAGCCGCGCGGGGATCAACTTCGCCGACACGCACACCCGGACCAACTCCTACGTGCAGCGGGCCACGCTGCCGCTGGTGCCGGGGGGAGAGGTGGCGGGGATACGCAGGGACAACGGGGAGCGTGTGGTCGCGCTGGTCGGGACGGGCGGCTACGCGCAGTACGCGACTGCGCCCGAGAACCTTGTGTTCCCGATCCCCGAGGAGATCGACGACGGGACCGCGCTGGCGCTCGTCGTGCAGGGCGCGACCGCCTGGCACCTGTACCGGACGTCGGGGCGCGTGGCCGAGGGCGAGAGCGTGGTCGTGCATGCGGCCGCCGGGGGTGTGGGCTCGCTGGCCGTCCAGCTCGGACACTCGCTCGGCGCGGGCCGCGTGATCGCCACGGCCTCGAGTCCGCAGAAGCGCGAGCTGGCGCTGGAGCTGGGCGCGGACGCCGCGATCGACCCGCTGCCCGACGGGCTCACGGAGCGGCTGATCGGGGCCAACGGGGGACGGCCCGTGGACGTCGTGTTCGAGATGGCCGGCGGCGAGGTGTTCGAGGCCTCCTACGCCGCGCTCGCGCCGTTTGGGCGGATCGTGAGCTACGGGATCGCCTCACAGCAGCCGAACGAGGTCTCGACCGGCTCGCTGCTACGTCACTCGCGCGCGGTGGTGGGCTTCTACCTGTTTCACTGCTTCGCGCATCCGGGGATGTTCACCGACGCGCTCGCCGAGCTGTTCGGACGGGCCGCGCGCGGCGAGCTGAAGGCGATCGTGGGAGGAACATACGCGCTGAAGGACGCCGTCCAGGCGCACGTCGACCTGCGCGAGCGTCGGACCACGGGCAAGCTGCTGATCGACCCGTCCGCGTGACCGTCCGCACGGCGCGCGCCGGCCGGTTCGCGCGCCCGCGCGAGCCCCGGACCCCGGACTCCCGCCAGATAGGCTGACGCGGACACATGAGCGAGAAGACCTTTGCCGAGCTCGGCCTGTCCGAGAGCACGCTTGCGGCCCTGCGCGCCGTCGGCTACGAGTCGCCGAGTCCGATCCAGGAGCAGGCGATCCCGTCCGTGCTCGAAGGGCGCGACGTGATCGGCCAGGCGCAGACGGGCACCGGCAAGACGGCGGCGTTCGGACTGCCGATCGTCGAGCACGTCGACCCCGAGCTGCGCGAGGTGCAGGCGCTCGTGCTGACGCCGACGCGCGAGCTGTGCATCCAGGTCACGCAGGCGCTGCGCGCGTACGGGGCGCACAAGGGCGTGGATGTTGTGGCCGTGTTCGGCGGCGCGCCGATCCGCAGCCAGCAGGCGCAGCTGCGCGCCGGCGGGCAGGTGGTCGTGGGAACGGTCGGGCGCGTGCTCGATTTGATCTCGCGCCACTCGCTGGTGCTGCACGACTGCCGCTTCGTCGTGCTCGACGAGGCCGACGAGATGCTCGACCTCGGCTTTCTGGAGGACGTCGAGAAGATCCTGTCGCTGACTCCGAGCGGGCGCCAGACCGCGCTGTTCTCGGCGACGATGCCGCTGCCGATCCGAGGGCTCGCGGACCGGTATATGTACGACCCGGTGATGATCGAGGTCGAGGCGGCGACGCTGACGATCGACACGGTCGCGCAGTTCCAGCTCCCGGTCGATGCGCGGGCAAAGCCCGACAAGCTGGTCGAGGTCCTGCGCGCGGAGCGGCCCGAGCAGGCGATCGTGTTCGTGCGCACGAAGATCCGCTGCGATCAGCTGTTCCGGACGCTGCGCGACCGCGGCATGAACGTCAGGGCGCTGCACGGCGACATGACCCAGGGCGCGCGCGACGGCGTGATGCTGGCGTTCAAGGGCGGCCGCGTGCCGATCCTGGTGGCGACCGACGTGGCGGCGCGCGGCCTGGATATCTCGACCGTGACGCACGTCGTCAACTACGACGTGCCGACCTCGCCAGACACATACGTGCACAGGATCGGGCGCACCGGGCGCGTGGGTCGCTCGGGTCGTGCGATCACGTTCGTCGAGCCGCGCCAGAAGCGCGAGCTGGAGGCGATCGAGCGCCACATCGGCACCTCGATCGAACCATGGAAGGAAGGCGCGGTGGGGGCGCCGACGCCCGTGCGCGAGCGCCCGCGCAGGCACTCCAAGCCGCACGTGTCGCGGCGCGGCGGCGACGAGGAGCGCTATGTGAAGCTCGTGCTCGGCGGCGGCCGCCAGGCGGGCCTGCGCGTGGCGGACATCGTCGGCGCGGTCACCTCCTCGGTGGGCCTGGACGGCGAGTCGGTCCGCGACGTGCTGGTACTCGACCGCTTCTCGTTCCTGTCGGTCCCCGCGGCCGAGGCCGACCGGGTGATCGATGCGCTGAATGGCCAGGATCTCCGCGGCCGTGCCCTCAGCCTCGAGCGTGTGGCGGGGTAGCGGGAGTCCTGCGTGGGCGGGCGTCAGTCAACGTCCAGACGATCAAGGTCTTCGAGGTCCTGCGGCCGCCGGCATTGTAGTTCGGCCGGTGGCGGCACGAGCGGCGAGACGCCCGCCATTGTGGCCCGGCATCAGCCGAGCGAGGTCGACCGAGGAGGCTACGATGTCAACCGCCACGATGCACACCGTTGTCAACGTGGACCTATGACCAGCGGCGCCTGAGTTGGCCGTCCACTTGCGTACGGACCATGTCGTAGCCATTGGGGTCAACGACTGTTACGCACCGCCGACGCAGATACCAACGGCAGGCGTGCGACAATCAGGGCATGACTAAGGCCGAGCTTCATCAGCTGGTGGACCGCTTGCCGGAGGGCGCGGTCGATGGCGCCGCGATCATCCTTGGGGAGATCAGCGACGGACGCATAGACCCCGAGCAGGCGTGGTACTGGACGCGCGAGTGGCAGGCGAAGGAGCGCGAGGCAGACGACGACCGCGCGGCTGGTCGCGTCTCGCGTTATGAGAGCGACGAGGATTTCTTGACGGCGTTGGACGAGCGCACGAAGCCGCTGGATGCCGACGCGTGATGTCCTCGCGTCGTTCTGGCGTGATTGGGACCGGCTCACCCCACAGCAGCAGCGAGCCTTCCGCCAAGCAGTAGCTCAGTTCATCGCGGACCTTGCGGGTGGCGGTCAGGGCTTCCATCCACGATTGCGCATCAAGCGGGTGCAAGGACACTCCGGCGTATGGGAGATGAGCTGGGCGCCGGACGGCCGCGCGACCTTCGAGTACGGCGAGGAGATTCAGCCCGGCGAGCCGCACATCATTTGGCGCCGCATCGGCACCCATTCGGTGTTCCGTCAGCCGTGACGGGAGCGCGCCACCCGGAAAGGAGCCTGTCGCATCCATGCGTGCAGGTGCGCAGCGCGAAGCGTTGTGGGTAGAGTAGGGCGCGTGTCAACCGCC
>DASQGE010000103.1:0-1957 GCA_035632775.1 Solirubrobacteraceae bacterium
CCCCCCCCCCCCGACCCGATCAGGAGGTACAAGCTCCCATGCAGGACCATGTTATTTCCCCTCACGCGCAGGCGTCGAACGGCTTCTGCATCACGATTCCGGCCGTGATCGTGGACTGGTACGCCGCGCCGCATACGCCGAGATCGGACTGGCAGCCGAAAAGCTCGACACGGCCGCGTTCGCGCGCGATCGCGAAGCGCACCCCGAGTGGTTCCTCGGACCCGCGGCGGACCTGCGCGAAAGCTACGCCCTGCTCGACAGGATCGGCTGGTCAAAGACGACCCCGCCCTTCGCCGTGCAGATCGAGCTGCGCGACTACGGCTGGGCATTGCTGCGAGCGCTGGAGGGTGCCCTGGAGTTCGCCGACGAGGACATCGGCGACCACGTCGGCGAGGATGTCGAGCACGCCGCGCAGAATCTGGATCGGGTACCCGACGCCGTGGTGGAGCGCGTGGGGACACTGTGGCACTTCACCGCCGACGCGCAGGCGCGCATCGACGCGCTCGCCGTGCAAGAGGGCGTTGCTCTGACCATCGCGGCCTGAGCGTCCGCCCACCGCTCAGGCCGCTCGCGCATCCCGTAACTCGACGGCCGCCGCGCCGTGGGTCTCTCGGATCATCCGAGAGACCCACCAGCCCTTATGAGTCTGCGAAAGTCAAGCTATACTTGTCTTATGTCGGACACTCATCATCCTGATGTGCTCGGGCTGGAGGCCGAGGCATACCAGCAGGGCGGCTACTTCAACGCCGCCCAGGCCCGCGCGCACGCGATAAGCCGCCAGCTCCTGGAGCACCACGTACGCCGGGGGCGCTTCGAGCGTGTCCGTCGCGGGCTGTATCGCATACAGGGATACCCGACCGCCGAGCACGATGATATGCGCGAGGCATGGATGACCGTTAGCGCCACCGGCGCGCTCCTTTCCCACGAGAGCGCGCTCGCGCTGCTGGACCTCAGCGACAGCATTCCCGACGCCGTGCACCTGCTCGTCCCGCGCAAACACCGCGGACTACGCCGACCCACAGGCGTCATTCTCCACACCCACCCCGACAGCGAAGCGATCCCGACCGTCTGGCGCGACGGGCTGCCACTGACCGCCCCAGCACGCACCCTGCTCGACGTCGCGTCGCACCTACAACCCGAGCAGCTCTCGATGGCGATCACACAGGCACTACGACGCGGACTGCTCACCACCGAGCAACTGCAAGAGGAAGCCGCTCGCCGCCACAAACAGGACATAGTTCAAGCCATCCTCGCCGCCGGGACACACGCGTGAAGTACACAAGCGCCGCAGCGTTCCGCCAAGCGCTTGAGCAGCGCCTGAAGAACGAAGCCACCAGCACCGGCCTCGGGCTGGCCCGTCTGCGCAAGCAGGTCGCGTTCGAGCTGTTCCTGCGCCGCCTGCTGATCGTGGCCCCCGACCACTGGGTGCTCAAGGGCGCACTCGCACTGAACTTCCGTCTCGCCATCGCCACCCGCGCAACGAAGGACATCGACCTCGGACGCGACGACGACGAGCAGGCCGCGATCGGTGACATCACCGCCGCGCAACAGCTCGCGCTGGACGACCACTTCACGTTCGCCGCCACCAGGACCCACGAGCTGGACGACACCGACGAGTTCTCCGCCGTGCGTTTCCACGTCACAGCACAGCTCGCCGGGCGCACCTTCGAGCATTTCCTCCTGGACATCGGCTTCACCGACACGATCTCCTGGACCCCCGACATCATCCACACGTCAGGGTCGCTCTCATTCGCCGGTATCCAACCGCTCTCTGTTCCCGTAATCCCGATCCCACAACACCTGGCGGAGAAGGTGCACGCCTACACCCGCACCTACGGTGAAACCAACCAGCCCAGCACCCGACCGAAGGATCTAATCGACATCCTCCTGATCGAAAGCACGACCACGATCCAAGCCGACGCGCTGCGCCACGCCCTGCAGAGCACCTTCACAGAGC
>DASQGE010000104.1:0-3150 GCA_035632775.1 Solirubrobacteraceae bacterium
CCGCTCCGTAAGACCGGTCCGGCCAGAACGCATCGGAGAGCCGTGCAGGATCGCTTCGAGGCGGCCCAAGGTTCGCCGGCCCTTAAAGACAAACCGGCCCGCGGGAGAGGGGCGCGGACCGGTCGTCACTGCTAGGGAGGATGGAACTGCTGTCGGTGGTACTACGTGATCAGGAGAGGATGGAGACTGCTCCGTTATCGGCGTACAACAGCGTCGGCTTTAGGCCTCTGGACGACATTTTCGACGCCGTACGCCGTTTTCCTTGCAGGCATGCGGAATCTTGCACCCGCACGGGGACCGGATGCTCCTGGACGGCGGCTGGACGGCTCCCGTGCGGGGGCGGATGCCGGCGCGCGCGCCGCCGCGCGCGGGACGCACGCTAGAAGAGGCCCAGCTGGTCCGGCTCGGAAGCTGTTTCCCCGACTCCGTCCGTGTCGGCGAGGCCGCCGTCCTCATCCGGGGCGAGCGCCGGCTCGGGGGCATGCAGCCACTCGGGCTGCTCGGGAGGGCCCTGTGCGAGCAGCTCGGGCAGGCGCGCGAAGTCCTCGCGCAGGGTCTCGAGCATCCGCGGCGTATACAGCGCGGCGGCCGGGTGGAAGATCGGGTACAGGCGCACGGCGCGCCGCCCCAGGGTCAAGACCTCCGGCTGGCCGTGCACGCGGGTGATCCCGGCCGGGTCCTCGCGCAGCAGCTTGGTCGAGAAGTTGCCGAGCGTGCAGATCACGTTCGGCTGGATCAGCTCGACCTGCCGGTACAGGTACTCCTTGCAGTTCTCGATCTCGACCGGCTGCGGATCGCGGTTGGCCGGTGGCCTGCACTTGAGCACGTTCGCGATAAACACGTCCTTGCGCTCCATCCCGATCTCTCCCAGCAGCTTCTCGAGCAGCTTGCCGGCCTGGCCGACGAACGGCACGCCCTGCTCGTCCTCGCTCGCGCCGGGGGCCTCGCCGACGAACATCAGCTCGGCGTCGGCGTTGCCGGCCCCGAACACCACCGTCTTGCGGGTCGCCGCCAGCTCGGCGCAGCGGGTGCAGTCGCGCGCTTGGGCGAGCACCTCCTTCAAGGCCTCGCGCCGCTCGGGAGCCGACAGCTCGCTCTCCTCGGAGGACACCGGCCGGATGGTAGTTGCTCCGCCGCCGGCCGGTATCGTCTCGCCGATGATCCCCTTCGCGGTCAGCGGCCCGCTCGTAATCGGGACCGCGGTCGTCGGCGCGCTGCTGCTGCTGGTGGTCCTGCTTCGCCTGGACAGGTGACCGCGCCCGCACCGCCCCACCGGTGAGCGGCGCGTCGCCCGGGCGGCGGCCGCGATTGCCACTGAGCCTGGATCCACCGATTTCGCGGTCGCCTCGGCACCGGATGGCGCATCGCCAGGCGCCATCGCCGTCGCCCCGAGGGGTCACCCTACGGGCGCTCCGTCGATGTCCCCTGGCTCGACCCCCGGCACCGATGCTCAACCCGCCATCGGCGGATCCAGGCTGAGCCCGGTGGAGCGCGTATCGAGCGCGGGATGAACGCCTCGGCGCGGAGCTGCGCCATCTGTGATCCTGCGCACACGGCGCCAGATCGACGACACGAGCGCCCGCAGCGGCTGTATCATCGTCTCAGGCCGTCATCGAGTGAGCTCGGGATGGACCTGAAGCAGCAGTTTCGCCTACATCTTCAGTCGTGCCGGTATCCGCAGGGAACTGGACCGAAACCGATGAGCCACATCGAACCGACCGTCGCTGAGCGCATGAAGACCGTGCGCGCTGTCGCGGAGCTGCGCGCCGCGCTGGAGCCGGCCCGTCGCGCGGGGCGCACGATCGGGCTGGTCCCGACGATGGGCGCGCTGCACGAGGGCCACCTGTCGCTGATCCGGCGCGCCCGCGCGGACTGCGACGTGGTGGTCGTGTCGCTGTTCGTCAACCCCGCCCAGTTCGACGAGCGCGCCGACCTGGAGCACTACCCGCGCCGGCTCCAGCGCGACGCCGAGCTCGCCGCCGGGGCTGGCGCCGACGTGCTGTTCGCGCCGTCGGTGGACGAGGTCTACCCGCCGGGCTTCGCCACCGCCGTGGAGGTGCTCGGCGTGACCGACAGGCTCGAGGGGGTCGCCCGCGGGCCCGAGCACTTCCGTGGCGTGACCACGGTCGTGACCAAGCTGCTGTGCATGGCGATGCCCGATGTCGCCTACCTCGGTCAGAAGGACGCGCAGCAGGCGGTGGTGATCCGCCGGCTGGTCGAGGATCTGAACTTGGCGGTCGGGATCGAGGTCTGCCCGACCGTGCGCGAGCCCGACGGCCTGGCGATGTCCAGCCGCAACGTGCTGCTCTCGCGCGAGGAGCGCGTGCGTGCGTGCGCATTGCCGGCGGCGCTGAACGCCGCCTCGGAGCGCGCCGCCGCGGGCGAGCGCTCCGCCGGCTCTCTGCTGGACGCCGCGCGCGGCGCGATGCTCGAGCTGGGGGGCGTCGAGCCCGAGTACCTGGCGCTCGTGGACCCCGAGACGCTGGAGCCGTGCGAGCAGCTCGCGGGCGAGACCCTGCTCGCGATCGCCGCCCGGATCGGCGCGACGCGCCTGATCGACAACGTCCTGCTCATGCCGGCGACCGCGCCGCCTTCGACAACCATCCCGCAAATGCCCCCGAGAAAGGTGATCGCGTGATGCAACGCGTGATGTTGAAGTCCAAGATCCACCGGGCGACGGTCACCGGCTGCGATCTGCACTACGTGGGCTCGATCACGATCGACCCGGACCTGCTGCAGGCGGCGGACATCCTCGAGCACGAGCAGGTTCACGTGCTCGACATCGACAACGGCGCGCGCTTCGAGACCTACACGATCGCCGGCGAGCGCGGATCGGGGGCGATGCAGATCAACGGCGCGGCCGCCCGCCTGGTGCATCGGGGAGACACGATCATCGTCGTCTCCTACGCCCACTACGACCAGGCCGACTTGCACCGCTACGAGCCTCGCGTCGTGCACGTCGAGGCGCAGACCAACCGCATCGTCACGATCGACGACGAGGTGGCGACCCTGCTCTCCTGAGCGCGGGCGTCAACCGACCGTCAGAGAGGAAGCACCATGTCCAGCCGACACAACCCAGTCCTCCAGAGCGTGCTCCCCGAGTCCCCGTCGGACCCCGGACGGTTGCCGATGACCCTGCCTCTGCTGATG
>DASQGE010000105.1:0-2133 GCA_035632775.1 Solirubrobacteraceae bacterium
AACCGCCACGATGCACATCGTTGTCAAGATGTCCCTATAACCGCTGATAGACGACTGACAACAGCGTCGGGCGCACCTTTCACTTCGCGAGGGTGTAGCGGACGCCGCGACCGCGGGCCGCGCCTACCGGCTTGATCAGGCCGTGCTTGTTGTACAAGTCGCTCAGGATTGCCGATGCGCGGGTTTCACCAACTCTGAGCAGGAAGGCTGCTTCCGCGCGGCCGATGTCCTCGTTGACATCGAGGTACGCGCGCACGAGCTCCGAGCGTTGGTCTCGGGCGCTCCGCTTCTTGTACTTGATACGGGAGTCAAGCGCTGCCCGCGCGGTGGTCGTCAGGCGGAACGAACGACTCCCGTTGAGGAGGCGTTCTAGAGCCCCTGCTTCCGCGAGTCGCCGCAGCACCTCAAACGCCTCCTCCTCGCTGCACTGCGCTGCACTCGCCAAGCCCTCCGCGCGGAGTGGGGTTCTGTTCAGCAACTCCGTGATCGCGATGTGGGAGCGCACATCCTCATCGAAACGCGAGTCGGTTCTCGCCAGAGCATCGAAGAATCCTCGCACGTCCTCGTCCACGCGGCCACCGGGCAGACGGCAGATGACGTCGCCGCCCGACGCGGTGATGTCGGGTGGAGAGTGGCCGTCTCTGAGCATGGTGCGGTACATCGCGCTGATGCCAATGCCCTCGCGCTCCGCTAGTCCGAGGACGCGCATCGCGTCCGCGAGGACACGGTTGCGGGGCCGGGAACGGGTGGCGAGCAAGCGAGACTCGTCAACGCCCTCGGGGAAGCCCCCGGGCGAGACCACCTTGAAGGTGTCCGCGGGCCGACCTATCGCCAGCGCAACGATGGACGCCTGAGGCATCCGGTAGTCGCGGTGCATGATCGCGTTGACCAACGCCTCACGCAGGGCGCGCTCGGGAATGGGCCGCTCAGAGCGACGTTGGGCGCCAATTACGACCTGGCGGGCCGGGAAGTACTGGTCAATCGTCTCCCAAGCGGCGTCGAACGCAGTGATCATCGGCGCCGCGAGGGTCTTGCGATCAAAGGAGGCTGCTCCGTCGACTTCGGTGACGCGGATGTCGATCCTCTCCACAGTCGGCTCGTACTGGCAGAGGAGCACGGCACCCGCCTCGTTCAGTTTCGGGTCGTCGTCATCGTCCATCGCGACGCCGAGGCGACGCACGAGTTCAAGATCACTGCTGGCGGGGCGTCCACGGGTTGCGCTGTAGTGGTCGTGCGCGGACTTGATCGCGGCCGGGTCGCAGGTTGACAGCCGTTCCGGCGAAGGCTCTGCGGACCAGTCGTAGTTGCGGCGCTTCTCCAGGAACTCTCGTGCGCGGTCTCCGTCGAGTTCCACGCAGTCCGTGCCGAAGCGGGTCCGGAGCTTCCCCGCGCTGCGAATCTCGCCAAGTGCGGGGGCGACGTTGATCAGGTATAGCCGTTTTCCCTCCACGGTGAGTTCTTCGGGGATGTCGATGGAGAAGTTGGGCTGCGTCAGCGCGTAAACGCGCCGGCGCAGCCAGCCCAGGTCCAAATAGGAGCCGACGAACGCTTCGGGGCCTGCCGCCTTGTCGTTGACGCCGACCACGATCACGCCGCCGGACTCGCTCATGGCCATGCATGCGACCTCTGCGGCAAGCGCTTGTGCTGCGGGCTCGTGTTCCGTCCCAATGGCGACTCGCTGTCCACCGCGCACGATCGTGCCCGCCTCCTCCTTGAAATCCACGACCTCCGTCTCAACATCTCCAGCCGTGGCGCTAGCAACGACCTTGGCAATCGCATCCAAAGCAGCTTGTCGTCGCGAATGCGCATCCATAGGCGCGATAAATGTAGCATAACGTCGGACCGACGTAAAGCGTCTTTTTAGGCTCACACAAGGCGACATTTCCGCCCAACGCGTGCCCTCTACGTATGACGCCGACGGCGTCACGGGACGATGGTGGCGGCCCTGCTTGCCTTGTGCCCCCCGGTCGCCCGGTCTCGCATATAGGCAAGATTTGGCGCCGCATCGGCACCCATTCGGTGTTCCGTCAGCCGTGACGGGAGCGCGCCACCCGGAAAGGAGCCTGTCGCATCCATGCGTGCAGGTGCGCAGCGCGAAGCGTTGTGGGTAGAGTAGGGCGCGTGTCAACCGCC
>DASQGE010000106.1:0-3447 GCA_035632775.1 Solirubrobacteraceae bacterium
CCCGCCGACGAACCAGCCAGCGGTTGACCAGCGTCGTCGTTAGGTTGCAGGCGATGCTCTGGCCGCCGATACCCTGGCCTCTTCCACCGGTCAACGGCTGGAACATGGTCATCGACCGCTACCGCGGACACACCCGTGTGACGGTCGACGCGCCCCTATGGAAGGCGCGCGCGGTCAGCGTTTGCGCATACAGCTCGGCGGTCGAGGGTCGGCCGCTGATCGCGAAGGAGTGGCCCGACGGGCTTGCGGGTCGTATTGCCCGGCGGATGGCCGACAACCACGGTGGCGAGAAGGGCCGTGTGCTCTACATCGGTCGGCGCACACAGGCCGAGGAGCGTGCTCCGCTCGCGGTTGCGGCATGGCATCTGACCGACAGCGGCCCGTTGGAGCTGCTGGAGCTCGACGTCGCCCAAGCTGTCCGCGTCGAGCGCCCGGACCTGGTCGGTCCCTGCGGCGCATCGCTGCTTGCTCTCCTACGCGCCATAGCCGCTCATGCGAAGCTCGATCGCCCCGACGACCGACTCGCCTGGATCACCGACGATGACGAGGTCGCCCGGCGCGCGTATGAGCAATGGGGGTTCGTGGGCTTGAAGCCCTCGGCCCGGCCAGCAGTCAGCACGAGCCGCCACTACCTGCGGCGGATCGAGCGCTAGCCAAGCGAAGCGAGAAACCCGGGGTCGGCGTCCGGGTCTGGCGCCGGCTCGGGAAGTTCGGCCAGCGCGATGCCCAGATCTCCTGTCGTGGGCAGGCCGGAGATGTCGCCGACCGACACAGGCTGTGCCTCGCGCGCTATCAGGCGCAGAACTCTCTGGTAGGCGCCCGGTTCATGCCGGATGAATGCCGCCGGGTTGACACCTCCCAAGCCAATATGTGGCGCGAGCAGCCACTCGCCCACCAGCTCCTCACGCGGCAGATAGCCTGCCACCTGTTCCGCTACTGCGCAGATCGTGTTCACCCGCTCGATGGAGCTGCGGCGCAGGCGAGTGGAGTCACCGTGCTCCCATGCACGGACCGTGTCTCGATGGACACCTAGCGCACGTGCGAGCGCGGTCTGCGACGCGAAGAAGCGCTCGAGCCGCTCGAAGTTGGGCGGTCTGCCGACCGCGGTCGTGACGCGTCCTGTGCCCGTGAGCTTGCTGCGCGCTGGGCGCCGCCCGGCGGCCTTGCGCTTGGTGTGAGGCTTAGCGGGCTCATTTTGGGTTCTTGCCATCGTTGGATCATAACAGCAAACTAGGCATAAGTACGCCTAGTTTAGGATTCTTCGGGAGGCACAAAGCCACACGCTCAGCGTATGTTTTGAAGCGGCTACGATCGCGTTTGATTGGGACGGTACGCCCATTCGCCGTCCCAATCAGCCTAGAATCACCCGCAAATTGCGGCTTTTTCGGCGGGCGATCTGAGGCTCGGCTACCAGTAAAGGCCCTCCAAATCGGCCCCTTTCCATACATCCTCGGGGTCAATTTGCAAGCAGGAGGTCGCCGGTTCGATCCCGGCTGGCTCCACCATCTTGACGAAGGTCGAACCGGCCCAGTCCCCCGAGAGGGGGCTGGGCCTTCGGCGTCCTACGAGGCGATGCACCGCGTTAGGCGGCTAATCGACGCGCTACTCGCGATACCTAGCCGGTAGATCTTTCGTATCCCCCTCCGGGCCGTCAGAAAGGAAGTCCGAACACGTACCGTCCCTGGGAGCGGATCACAGAGTTGCGCGCCAAGCGCTTCGGCTAGGCATAGGTCATAGCGCCCCCCCCGGCGGTCCTCAGCCATACCGTCCTCGACATATGCAAACGTATGTTCGAGTTCTACGATCCGAACGGAGCACGATGTTGAAGCTAGAGATCACAGGGAGCAACGGCAGGAAATACCAGAATATCGGCGACATGCTGGCCGACGAGGTGGAGGGCGTGCTGTCGAGTACGTACCGGAAGGTCGAACGGGCGATCCAGGCCGAACATTGCCCGACTCATCACCAGCGACCGGCGATCAAACGGCGGAAAACCAAAGACGGCGTGACCTTTGAGTTCGAGTGTTGCTGCGAGAAGCTCGACGCTCAAGCCAAAGCCGCAGCGTCACGAGCCTTGCGTTAGGTAAGGTATCGGGCAGGGTCAGACATGGATGGACCGCATGTAGTTGAGTCGATCTCTCGTGGCGATTGGGAGCAACGGGAGGTCTACGCCAAGTTTGGGCTCGCCATCTACTTCTGCCAGTGTCTTGAGTCTCAGGTCGTCAACTACGTGATCGCGCTGCGAGGTGCTGCGGGTAGCGTGACGACTCGCCAAGAAGTTGACGCGCTCTTTGGCGAGCTGTTTGGAAATACACTCGGCCGAAATCTGCGGCACGCCGTTCGCATCCTTGGTGACGACAAGATTCTGCTCGATGAGTTGGAGCCGGTGCTTCGGCTGCGCAACGAACTCGTTCATCACTGGATGCGTGAGCGAGCCTTGGATCAGGGGACGAGCAATAAGCGTCGTGCAATGGTCGAAGAGCTTGATGCGGCCATCGAGCAGTTGCAGGCAGCCGATGCGAAGCTCGTAGAAAGGACGCAACGCCTTCTTGAGCAGATCGGCGTATCTCGGGTGGCCATCGAGAAGGAGCACGAGCGACTGTCAAGAATCGCGGAGAGCGATGGGGCCGAAAACGTCATGCAGGACTTTGAAGTCGTGACTAAGGCGCGCCGGAGATAGAGGGTGCCGGGTCGTACAAGCGGCAATGGGCGCCATTGTCGAGAGCGTAGACGCCTACATCTCCGGCATCCAGACCGGCCGATCCCGACCCTCCTTCCGCGCTCATCCTCGCCGTCGTCCACAGGCTCAACACCACCCCTGACGGCTATTCGACGGCATCGCCTAAGCCCGGCCCCCTCACGGAGCGATCCACGCGACCCGACCATGCAGCCGCGGCTACGCGGCATCTTAAGACAACCAAGAAGCTCGCACAGATTAGATGCGCGTTAGCTGAGCTGTGCGTCGCCCCAGACGATTTTGGCGTCGTGGTAGGCGATGCCCGACAAATCGGGCGTGCTGACCTCGAGTTCGAGACCCTTGCCTGGGGGAATGGCGACTGTGATCTGTTGAGGCGAGCTGTTCACCGTGACCGTGCTGGCCTTGACGACGACGCCGTCGACGCTCAATGACCACTGGGCCACGTGCGAGCCACCTTCGATTTCGACGCCGAGCATGGCTGAGAAGTGGTGGTAGTCGCCAGACGGGATGCTGTAGTCGGTCGCCCGGCAGGTGCCAACGCCGGCGTTTTGGCACGCGGATGCGCTCGACTGTTCGGTGCTGGAAATACCTTCGTAGAAGATGCTGTGGGTCGCGTCTCATGAGCCGGGGGATTTGATGTTGCGGGCGTAGCCTCCGCTTTGACCAGACAAGTCGAAGCGATGGAGGTACGCCCGCATGGAGAAGGTAGCCCCGAGCGAGAGGTTTCGCTCTGAACTGGATGATGTGCT
>DASQGE010000107.1:0-7707 GCA_035632775.1 Solirubrobacteraceae bacterium
CTCCTGCGCGCGCACGTGCGCGCGCATGCCCGCTTCGATGTCCGCGAAGTCCTCCGCCGAGATCGACACGCCCTCGGGAAACTCGAAGTCGTAGTAGAAGCCCTCCGCGATCGGCGGCCCGATCGAGATCTTCACCCCCGGATATAGCTCCATCACAGCCGCCGCCAGCACGTGCGCGGCGTCGTGCCTGATCAGCTCGAGCGCCTTCTCGCCGCTCTTGGCGGTGAGGATCGCGATGCTCGCGCCGTCGGGCAGCGCTCGCGCCAGGTCGCGCACCTGCTGGCCGATCTGTTGGCCGATCGGAGATCCGACGATCTCCGATCGGTGGTCTTCCTCCGCCTCAGGATGGCTCACCTCCACCGCCAGCGCAGCCTTCGCCAGGCCGGGACCGATCGCCGCGGCCGCGTCCGCGCCCGTGGCGCCGTCCGCCAGCTCGAGCGGCTTTCCGTCAGGGAGTCGCACCGTGATCGACATCTGCCGGGAGGCTATTCGCTCGCGCCGGGACGCGCACCGCCGGGTCCTCGGCGTTGCAAAGGGACCTTCGAACGACTTTCAGACCGGCCAGCAGCCACGAGCACGCCGCCGGACGAGCCGCGGGCGATGCCGGCTCACGAAACATTTCAGAAACTCGGGTTGCAGACAGTCGTCCGCATTTGCGAAGATGTCGAGCATGAACAACTCAGAGCCTCTCTCCATCTCGATCAAGCTCTCCCCCACCCAGGTCGACGACGTGGTCCGCGCCGCCTCGCAAAGCCGTGTTCCGAGCATCTCCACGCTCATCGCCGACACCCTCAGCGCACCCATCCGGGCCGAGAACGGCAAGGAGTCCGAGGAGTCCCCGCTCAGCGGCTACCTGCCGATCGACACCGTCGACCCGCGCATGTCGCGCTCGCTGCTGCGCGGCCTGTCGATCCTGACCTGCTTCGGCCCCGACGGCGGCGCCCGCGGGATCGTCGAAATCGCCGAAGAGCTCGGCATGAGCCCCTCCACCACCCACCGCTACGCGCTCACCCTGGTCGAGCTCGGCCTGCTCGAGCGCTGCCCGCAGACGCGCAAGTACCGGCTGCGGGAAGTGTGATCACCCCTGCGTCCGCCGACCCCGGAAGGCGAGTAGGCTCTCGTCGTCGGGGAAGACATCCAGCGCTCCACCTCGCTCGACCGAAAGGACGCCGCCCATGATCCTCGCAACCAGCTATCCGTTCCTCGAAGTCTTCTGGACGATGCTCATCTTCTTCGCGTTCGTCGTCTGGATCTGGATCCTCATCACGGTGCTCGCCGACATTTTCCGTCGCCACGACACATCAGGTTTCGCCAAGGTCCTGTGGATCATCTTCATCATCGTGCTGCCGTACCTGGGCGTCTTCATCTACCTGATCGCCGAGCACAAGGGGATGACGGAGCGCGCCGTAAAGCAGCAACAAGCGGCGCAGTCGCAGTTCGACAGCTACGTGAAGTCCGTCGCCGCCCAGGGCGATCCGGCGGAACAGATCGCCAAGGCCAAGCAGCTGCTCGACAACGGCACGATCTCCCAGGTCGAGTTCGACCAGATCAAGCAGAAGGCCCTCGCCGCCTCCTAGCGCGCCCGCCTGCGAATCGTCGCTGGTCCCGGATCGGCGGCCCGAGAGCCTGAGGTGCGGAGCTGCGCCTCAGGCTCCGAGGTGCAGCGTCGCCACCGCCCGCGCCCGCGCCCGCGCCGCCCAGGCGTCGAGACGGCGCGGTCGCGTGCCTGGAGGGCGATCGCGCCCGCTCCGTAGTTGGCCACCGCCGTATGCGGGGTTTCGCGGTGGCCGACGTCCGCGCCGGGTCATACGCTGCGAGAGATCGCGTGCTCTTCCTCCTGATCCCAACCGCCTGGCTGGTCGTGATGGCGTTCCTGATGGCGCTGTGTCGCACCGCGGCGCGCGGCGATGACGCCCACCCCGGCGGTCGAGCCGGTCAGCCCCCGCATGGCCATCGACCGCCTCGCGCCTCGCGCCCGTCCGTTCGTGGCCTTCATGGCGCTGGGGCTTGACGCGGGCCGTTCACCCCTGCGCGCTCCGCGGCTGAGGGCGAAAAAGACCCCCAGAAGTGGCGAGGCTCGGGGATGGGCGATATTGGGCTCGAACCAATGACCTCCGCCTTGTCGAGGCGGCGCTCTCCCAGCTGAGCTAATCGCCCCGGGATCGGCCTCGAAGCCTAGCAACGCACGCCAGCCTCGATACGCCCGCACCGACACGTAGCGGCTCGATACGCTTGTACTGTCCGGCGACGTGGCGGAGTGGCTACGCAGCGGCCTGCAAAGCCGTCTACACCGGTTCGATTCCGGTCGTCGCCTCTAAAAAGACCTGCAAATCGGTGCTTTTTGGCTGAGGAGCTGCGCAGACGATCGTCTACTCTCCCAAAGGTCTCCCAAAAAGCCGTCTACATAGCTCGACTTTTGTGCCCATTTGCAGGGGATTTGGCCAGCGACCGACGCGCCGATTCCGGAGTCAGGCCGAAAAGCCGTTGACGGTTGTCATTCGCGCGAAGCACGAGTCGAGTGAGGTCAGCGCTCAACCGGTGAACGACTTGATGTCTGGCGGAAGCTTCAATCGCTCGCTCCGGCGGGCGCGCAGCCAGCTCGGGCCGCCCACACCAGCGCCGGTAAGCGCTGCCGAGATCGCGCTCCCGGACATGCTCATTCCCAAGGCCAGATGCGCAAACGCGCCAACAGCGCACAGGGGAATGCCCTTTGTGACGATGCCAACCGCTCCCGGAAGGTGCTCTCGAAGGCCGTGTGCGAGCCCTTCTCGCGCGGCTCGCCTCACGTCGTCATTCATCGGCTGGGCGGCAGTCGGCCACCGGAAAGGCTCCCTCTGTCCTCGGTTGGTACACACAGTCTGACACACACGAACACTTTCGTCAATAGGTGAGTAGAATGTGCTATCGTTGATCCCTGTGCAGAGGACTGAGCTGATCAAAGACCACCGGCCGTCCGAGCAGGAGGTGCGAGCTGGACTGGCGGCACTTGTCAGGGTCGGCCCTGCTGCCCTGTGGAGCAGCGAGACGCACGCACTCTTTGAAATCCCAGCGGTCAAGCGCCGCATCACGGACCCCTCTGATACTGAGGCGCCGCAGGTAGTCCAGGAGGTCCTAGAAGCGGGCATCGATCGAATACGGTCCCAGCAGTATCGCCATTTGCTGATGATTGTTCTCGGATTGGACCCGGCAACCCACGATCTCTCGGCTCGCGAAAGGCGACAGATAGCCGGCCAGCAGTTCCGGGGCCGCACCAAGCCCGTGGCGGCAGGAACGATCAGGACCTACCACGAGCCCCGCGCACTGGACGACCTGGCAACCGTTCTGCTCGCGCTGGATGCCGACGGTGTTCCCGTCGACCTCAAGCGAGTGCCTGTGCCACATCCGTTGGAGAGCCAGCTCACGTGCTTCGTTATCGGGCCGATCGGTAATGCCTTCGCCGCACACGGTTCCCCTGCGCGTGAAACCTATGAGGACTCGCTGCGCGTCATGGCTGACGTGATCGAACCGGCCTGCGCGAAGTACGGGCTTAACCCCGTGCGTGCTGACAGCCTCAGCCGTGCTGGCGAGATCACGACACAGATATTTCGACGCTTGCGCGACGACGACATCGTCATCGCCGACCTCACTGACGCCAACCCCAATGTGATGTACGAGCTGGGCCTGCGCCATACCCGCGACAAGCTGACCATACAGATCGGCGAGTTCGGTCGATTGTCATTTGACATCAGCACCATCCGGACCATTCAGTTCAGCCGATCACCCATTGGGCTCATCAAGGCGCGTGATGAGTTGATCCGCGTGCTCGAGACGGGAATCGGCGGCGACTACGATCCAGTTACCGCGACGAGGGTGTGGAACGACGCCGTCCCGCCGCACGACGCGGGCGGTGGTGATGTCACCAACAATGCAGAGCCCAGTCAGACCGACAGCGGCGATGTTAGTGCGCTGGGCTTCGTCGATATCTTGGCCGAGGCCGAGGAGCCACAAGAGGAACTGCCCCCAGCACTAGAGGCGGTTGGCGAATTCGTCGTCGAGCTCGGCACCCTCGCCGAGCGGGCCACGGAGCAGATGAGACACAGCGACGCCGCCGGCAAGGGAATGCGCGGGAGGCTGCAGGTAATCACGACCTACGCCGCGAGTGTTGAAAATATTGCCGAGCGACTTGACCCGGCGGTCGACCATTACGTCTCGGTGCTGGATGCCGTGTCGGCAGGCATTATGGTGTTGATCCAAAGGATGGAGGACGATCCTGACGCCCGGGACGAAGGACGAAACTTCGGGATGGTGTCGCGGCAATCCGCCCAGACCTCGCGCGAGGCCATGACCAGCTTCGCGGGATTGGTCAAGTCGATCGAGTCCAACGCCGGCGCCTCTCGCGTCTTGAAGGAGCCGTCCCGCCGGCTAACCGCTGCTCTCGACCGGTTTGTAAGTGCTACGTCCGTTATCGACGAGTGGGACCGACGGCTGCAAGCGCTTGGCATCCAAGTACCGCCAGCAGACTGGACCCCGGACTCTGGAGAGCACGAGACCCCAGACGGAGGGCAGGCAGACATGGGCAACATGAACGATGGTGGCACTGCGGAAGCGGCAGAGCCCACAGGCGTCGATGACGACACTGCGTGACCGCGGCTGCTCCTTCCACTTGATACTCGATGGCGATTGGCGAGGTAATCCTACCCACATCACCTATTGATGGGTATCATTACCTTCGTGAAGACGACGACCGACCCACGCCGACTTCTCGGCGATACGTTCAGCTACCGCGAAGCCCGAGCGACGGGCCTGAGCGACACTCGCATCTATGGGCTGCGCGACTCCGGGGCGATCCTCGCCCTGGGCGGCGGCGTCTACCGCTGGGCTGATGCACCGCCAGCCGACCTCGACCTGATCGAGATCGCGGAGCGCGTCCCTCGCGCGACGCTCTGCCTGGAGACTGCGCTCGCACGCCACGAGCTCATCGACTCGATCCCAGCCGCCATCGACGTCGCGATACCGCGCGGGAAGACACGACCAGCCCTGAAGGCGCTATGTCGCCTGCACCAGTTCGACCCTCAGACATTCGACCTCGGACGGGAAACGCTCGACATCGGCGCGCGCACCCCGCTGGGCATCTACTCCGCCGAGCGCTCCCTCATCGACATCATCCGGACCCGCCATCTTCAAGGCAGCGACATCGCATGGGAGGCACTGCGGCGATGGCTGCGCCAACCCGGCGCAAGCCCCGCGCAGCTCATCGAGACCGCCAGGCACTTCGCTGGCGCAGAGCCGGCGATTCGCAAGGCGCTGGAAGTCCTGCTGTGAGCGCCCCGACCCGGGCCAGCACAGCGGGTCGCGCCTACCTCGATCTGCGCAAGCTCGCGCGCGAGAACCAGCGCCCTGTCGACGAGCTGTTGCAGCTCTATGTCCTGGAGGCGTTCCTGGACCGACTGGCGGTCTCGCAATTCACCGAGCAGCTCGTGCTCAAGGGCGGAGTTCTGCTGGCCGCCTTCGACGAGCGCCGCCCGACACGCGACATCGACCTGCAAGCCCAAGCGCTCGAGAACGACGCCCAGATGATCCGCGCGGTGACGTGCGAGATCGCCGCGATAATGCTCGACGACGGGGTCGTCTTCAACGTCGAGACCGCGACAGCGGAACCGATACGAGACGAGGAGATCTACAGCGGCGTTCGAGTGACGATGACGGCACAGCTGGCGACGGCGCATCTTTACTTTCATGTAGACACGAACGTGGGCGACCCGATCAGCCCCGCCCCGAAGAACGTGCGTCTGCCACGGCTGCTCGGCGGAGAAATCGTCCTGCGCGGATACCCCTTGGCGATGGTGCACGCAGAGAAGATCGTGACCGCAATCGCACGAGGTACCGTCAACACCAGATGGCGTGACTTCGCCGACATCTACATGCTCTCCCGACACCACGCCATCGACGGGCCCGAGCTCGTCCGAGCCATCCGCCGAGTCGCCGAACACCGCCGAGTGCGGCTCGTCCCACTCACAGGGACACTCGTCGATTATGGGCAGATTGGCCAGCAGAGATGGACAGCGTGGTGTCGAAGGCAGCGACTCGCAGACCGGCTGCCAGAGAAATTCGGCGACGTCGTCGCGGCCGTTATCGACTTCGCTGATCCCGCGATCCTCGGCTCCGCCGAAGGCCGCTCTTGGGACCCGGCCACCCGCGCATGGTCATGAATTGCAACGCGAAGAGGCTGTCAGGCACTCTCCCAAAACTCTCCCAGCACGAGCGTTTTATGAGGGCACCTGAGAGCACCTGAGGTCCCCGAGAACTGCTTAGGTAAGCGGAGAGCAGCACTTTCCGACGCCCTGCAAAGCCGTCTACACCGGTTCGATTCCGGTCGTCGCCTCTTGGACAGTTATCGCTTCAGTTTTCAAAAGGTGCCCGCTCGCCGCCTCTGGCCGCGCTTGGTTCGTCGTCGGCCTCGTATAGAACTACGCCCGCTGCTCACGCAGCGTGTTCCCGAGTCAGTTCGTTTACGAGCCCGCTGGGGGCGCCTCACCAGCTCCCCCCGCGCGGCGCATTTTTGGTGTCCGATAGTCGTGGTACACGTTCAGACGCTGGCGAAGCGGTGCGGGTGGTCCCCGTACCTAGCGCGGACCCGGCGAGAAAGTAAACGAACTACGTGAGCAAGAAATGAACTTTTTGCACAGTGATTTGGGCCAGGTTGGCGCGGGAACGGTTGTGGAGTTCGGCTTGAACGGCCGGGCGTGCGTGCGGCTGATTGACAGCGCCAACTTCTCGGCGTACAGGAGCGGGCGGCGTTACACGTTCTTCGGTGGCGAAGCCGTCCGGACCCCGGCCCGGCTCAGCGTGCCGCACGCGGGCCACTGGCACGCCGTTGTCGACCTCAACGGCCAGCCGGGCAGCGTCCGCGCGTCAATCAACGTCCTCGCCGTCGCGTAGGCGAACGCGCCAGCAATGGCCGAGTCCCAGGCTCGTAAGGCGTGGCTGGTGCGGTGGGAGTGGGCGGGCGATCGCGCGGCCGTTGAGGAGCCCGTCGCGGCCATCCTCTCCCCGCGGCTCGGCGGCGAGCAGGTCCGCCGCGCCGTGGAGATGCTGTACGCCTCCGCGTCGTACAGCCCCGACGAGATGCTTCGGGCCGCACAGCAGCACGGCAGCTTCAACCCCTACCCGGCCGAGTTCGCCACGGTCAGCGTCAAGGTCAACGGGCAAACGGCACGAGTCCGCTGGGAGGGCGAAATCACCTGCGGGCATAACCCGTGGTTGACGGCTCGCAAGGCGCGCGTCTGGCCGCTCCGGGACTACTCGGGTGGCGTCGGGTGGGTGGACGACGAGCGGCCCGCCGTTGCACGAGGTACCGCTCCAGGGGTGCCCGAGGGTCCATCCGTGCCAGGTGTACAATCCGAACGTGTGTTCGCCCACGACGAGTAAGAAAGGAGCGCCATGAGTCACCACCACGAACAGGCGAAAAACATGCACACCAACCGCACCCGTGACGACAACGGGGAGCTGCGCCAGAAGAGAGGCGACACCCACGTCGGCAGCATCGAGCGCGAGTACGGCGTCGACTTCGGCGTCCGCTCCGACATGCACCTGGACACGTTGAGGGAAAGGACCGGGCTGAACCCAATCGAGGACCTCGTCAGTCGCGCTCGCAAGGGACGCTAAGCGGCCCGGTGCGCTCCCCCTCACCGGCGGCTGAGCGGATCGCGAGCGCGCTCGCCGATCTCG
>DASQGE010000108.1:0-5191 GCA_035632775.1 Solirubrobacteraceae bacterium
TGCGGCTCTGTCGTCCATGCCGCATGCGGCATGGACCCCTCGAGGAAACTACTTCAGCCTGAACGCCTTGATGCGGTCGTCGTACTGGGCCGAGTCCTGCGAGTAGACGCCGTAGGCGAGCGCCTGGATGACGCTGAGCAGGGCCGCGTGCGAGCGCACGTAGGCGGGGCTGTTGGAGGAGTAGTAAAGCTTGATCTGGGCGAGCTTGGCCACCTCCGAGAGGGTCGCGTCGGTGACGGCCGCGGTGCGGGCCTTGCGGTGACGCGCGAGCTTCATCGCGCGCACCACCAGCGGGTGGGGACGGCCGGCGGACAGGCCGATGACGAGCGTGCCCTGGTCGATGCGGCCGAGCCGGCTGAGCGCCTCCTGGGAGGGGCTCGCGACGACGTCGACGCGCAGGTCGAGCAGCATCAGCAGGTGGCGCAGGTAGCTGGCGAAGAACGCCATCTGGTCGGTGCCGGCGACGAGCACCTTCTCGGCGCCGACGATCGCCTCGACCAGCGCCTCGACCGAGCTGCGGGAGATCTTGCGCGCGGTCTCCTCGACGTTGAGGTAGTCGGCCGTCAGTGAGCTCTCGAACTCGTTCTGGTCGAGCGAGAACAGCGGCGCGGAGCCGTTCGGGCTGGCGTTCGCCGGCGCCTTGGCGTGCACGCGGCGGTATTCCTCGCGCGCCGCGGCCTGCAGCTCGGGAAAGCCCTCGAACCCGAGCGCCTGCGAGAAGCGCACCACGGTCGAGCTGGAGGTGTTCGCGCGGCGCGCCAGCTCCTCGGCGGTCTGGAAGGCGGCCTCGTCGAGATGGTCGACGATGTACTGGGCCACGTCCTTCTGCGAGCGCGAACATTCCTCGAAGCGCGCCTGGATGTACTTCGACAGGCTCTGGTGCTCGCTCGTGCCGCCGACCGGGGGCACACGGCCCGACCCAGCCCCATGAGCCGCCTGCCTGCGGGGCCGCCCGACGGGCTGCGCAGGGGCGGTCGGGGGGGTAGGGGTCGCGCTGCGCTTCATCGGCGCTTCTGTTCGACAGGTCCGCCCCGCACTCCTGCACCGCGCCCGGCCCGCGGATACTCTTGGCGAGGTTACCCTGCGGACCTTCGGTCCTCTGCGGTCATCACGAATCCCGGCTACCACGCGGACCTCCGGTCCTCCGGTCGGTTTACGAATCCCGGTCACCACATCCGAGCGTGGCGGCGAGCATTCGGACCTCGCTACGGACCTCCGGTCCTCCGGTCGGTCACTATTCGGACCTCGCTACGGACCTCCGGTCCTCCGGTCGGTCACGAATTCCGGTTACCCGGACCGAGCGTGGCGGCGAGGTCTACGAAGTAGTCCAGGGAATTTGGGTTCGCGAGCGAGTCGATGCTCGCGGCCTCGCCGGGCGGGGCGCCCATCAGGATCTTCTTGACCGGCACCTCGAGGATCTTGCCCGAGAGCGTGCGAGGGACCTCGGCGATCTGCAAGATCTCGTTGGGCACGTGCCGCGGCGAGCAGTCCTCGCGGATGCGCCGGGCGATCCTCGCGCGCAGCTCCTCGTCGAGGACGGCGCCCTCGCGGAGCACGACGAACAGCACCATCCACAGCTCGCCCGGAGCTCCGGGGCCGCCGGTCTCGCCTTGCGGGACGTCGACCACGAGCGCGTCGAGCACCTCCTCGACGGCGCCCGCGGCGCGGTAGATCTCGCTCGTGCCCATGCGCACGCCCTGGCGGTTGATGGTCGCGTCGGAGCGGCCATAGATGACCGCGCCCCCGCGCGGGGTGATGCGGATCCAGTCTCCGTGGCGCCAGACGCCGGGGTACGTCGAGAAGTAGCTCTCGCGATAGCGCTCGCCGCCGTGGCCTTCGCGGTCGGGCGGGCACTCGCCCCAGAAGAACAGCGGCATCGACGGCAGCGGCCGCGTGAGCACCAGCTCGCCGACCTCGTCGGTCAGGCTGTGGCCGGCTTCGTCGAAGGCCTCGACCGCGCAGCCGAGCGCGCGGCACTGCAGCTCGCCCTCGTAGACCGGGAGCAGGGGACAGCCGCCGACGAAGGCCGTGCAGACGTCGGTGCCGCCGCTCGTGGAGAAGAGCCACCGTTCGCGGCCGACGTGCTCGTAAACCCAGCGGAAGCTCTCCGGCGCAAGCGGCGAGCCGGTCGAGCCGATCGCGCGCAGGGCGTGCAGGTCGAAGTCGCGGGCGGGCTCGACGCCGGCCTTCGCGCAGGCGCTGAGAAACCCGGCCGACACGCCCATACAGGTCATCCCGGTCTGCTCGGCCAGCCGCCACAGCGCGCCGAGGTCGGGATGGCCGGGACTGCCGTCATACAGCACGATCGCGGCGTCGGTGAAGAGGGCGCCGATCAGGAAGTTCCACATCATCCAGCCGGTCGTGGTGAACCAGAACATGCGGTCGCCGCGACGCAAATCCAGGTGCAGCCGGCTCTTCTTGAGCTGCTCGAGCAGGATGCCGCCGTGGCCGTGGACGATCGCCTTGGGCAGGCCGGTCGTGCCCGAGGAGTAGAGCACCCACAAGGGATGGTCGAAGGGCACCTGCTCGAAGCGGGGCGCCGCGTCGCCGCTCGCCGCGCCGAGCTCGAGCAGCTCGCTCCAGCTCAGGCCGCCACGCAGGCCGGCGGCGGACGCCTCGGGTACGAGATAAGGCAGGAGCACCGTGTGACGGACGGTCGGCAGCTGCGCGACGATCTCGTGCAAGGTGTCCGTGCGATCGAAGTTCCTGCCCCCGTGCCGGTAGCCGTCGACCGCGAACACGACGGCCGGCTCGATCTGGGCGAAGCGGTCGATCACGCTGCGCGCGCCGAACTCGGGCGCGGCGCTCGAGAAGATCGCGCCGAGACTCGCGGAGGCGAGGAAGGCGACGAGCGTCTCTGGGATGTTCGGCATGTAGGCGACGACGCGATCGCCGCGCCCCACGCCCAGCGCGCGCAGGCCGGCGGCCACGGTCGCGACCTGCTCGGTGAGCTGCGCCCGAGTGAGCGAGTCGAGCTCGCGCAGCTCCGAGGCGTGCAAGACCGCGATCGCGTTCGGGTCACGGTCGCTGGCCGACCGGGGACCCGATGGTCTGCGATCGGTGAGCATGTTCTCGGCGTAGTTGAGCTCGGCGCCGGAGAACCAGCGCGCGCCGGGCATCTCGCGGGAGTCGAGCACCTGCTCGTACGGGCGCGAGGCGATCACGCCGCAGTACTCCCAGATCGTCGCCCAGAACCGCTCGACCTCGGACACGGACCAGTCCCACAGCTCGGCATAGTCCGCGAACGGCCCCGACCCACCCCTCCGAGCGGGATGACGCTCGGCGACCCAGCGCATGAAGCGGGTCATCTCGGCGCGCTCGCAGGCAGCCGCCGACGGCTCCCACAGTGGCTGTGCGCCTGTGCTGGAAGTCATGCTGCACGTCCTCCCTTCTCGCCCATTGTGCACTGCCCGGCACAGAGGCCGTCCCACGATCCGGGCGCCGCTCCCCCACCGCGGCCCCGGAGCGCCGCTCCCGTCCGCACGGTCCCGACGCGGCGCTTCTAATTCATACTCGCTTTTTCATTGAGGCGAATGCCGACCCGCTGGCCGATCTTCGATCGGCGCACCGCCGCCGGTATGCTCGCCGGTCGTGGAATGCGAGAAGCTGCGCGAGGAGTTCCCCGTGTTGCGCGGCTTCGCGTACCTGAACGCAGGCACCGACGGGCCGCTGCCGGCGAAGGCGGCGCAAGCCGCCGCGCAGGAGCTCGCGCGTGAGTGCGAACAGGGCCGCGCGAAGGCCCACTTCGAGCGTCGCGCCGAGCTGAACGGGCAGCTGCGGGCCGCGTACGCGGCGATGCTGGGGTGCGAGACGGGCGAGCTGGCGCTGACGACGTGCACCAGCGAAGGGATCGCCCAGGTGCTCGGCGGTCTGGAGCTCGGCCCGGGCGACGAGATCGTGACCAGCGACGAGGAGCATCCGGGACTGCTGGGCGCGCTGGGCGCGGCGCGGGAGCTCAGCGGGGTGACGGTGCGCGCGGTGGCGCTGGAGGAGGTCGCGGAGGCGGTCGGCGCGAGGACCCGGCTCGTCGCGTGCTCGCACGTCGGCTGGATGAGCGGGAGCTTCGCGCCGGCTGAGCTTGCACAGCTGGACGTGCCGGTGCTGCTCGACGGTGCGCAGGGGGTGGGAGCGGTGCCGGTGGACGTGAAGGCACTGGGCTGCGACGCGTACGCGGGCGCCGGCCAGAAGTGGCTGTGCGGTCCGGACGGCACGGGGATGCTGTACGTGGGGGGACGCCTGCGCGGACGGCTCGCGGCGCGGCGGCGCGGCTATCCGAACCTGGAGAACCCGGACGCCGGACTCGACGCGCGCCCGCACGAGGACGCACGGCGCTTCGACGCGATGTCGCTGAGCGCCGAGACGGTCGCGTGCGCGCTCGCGGCCGTGCGCGTGCTCGAAGCGGCGGGCTGGCGGGCGGTGCACCAGCGCGCGCGCGAACTGGCCGCGCGGTTGGTCGAGCTGCTGGGCGCGCGGGGGCGGGAGGTGGCGCCGCGGGGCGCGAGCACGCTCGTGTCGTTCGCGAGCTCCGATCCCGAGCAGGAGCGCGTGCAGCTGGCCGAGCGGGGCGTGATCCTGCGTAACATCCCCGGCAGGCCCTGGCTGCGAGCGTCCGTCGGGGCTTGGAACGACGAGGACGACCTCGATCGGCTGCTGATGGCGCTCGCGACATGAACTCCACTCAGCAGACGACGACCATCCTTCCCGCGGAGGGACCACTCGGGCCCGAGGCCCGCGCGCCGTCCAGCCCGCTGCGGCGCGTGCGCGTGCGGGTCCGGTACGTGGCGCTCGGAGCGGTGATGGCGCTGTCGGCGGTGCTCGACGTCAACCGGCTCTCGCGGAACGGGTGGGCGAACATCTTCTACTCGGCGAGCGTCAAGTCGATGCTGCACTCGCTGCACAACTTCCTGTTCGTGTCGTTCGACCCCGGGGGGCTGATCACCGTCGACAAGCCGCCGCTGGGCCTGTGGGTGCAGGCGCTGAGCGCGAAGCTGTTCGGCCTGACCCCGCTCAGCCTGCTGCTGCCCGAGGCGATCGCGGGCGTGCTCGCGGTCGCGGCGCTCTACTGGGTGGTGACGCCCCGGTTCGGTCCCGCGGCCGCAGTCGTGAGCGCGCTGGCGCTGGCGGTGTTCCCGTCGTTCGTGGCGGTCTCGCGCGACAACAACCTCGACACCGTGCTGATCCTTTTGATGAC
>DASQGE010000109.1:0-63940 GCA_035632775.1 Solirubrobacteraceae bacterium
ACGCACACACCCATCTGGGCCTCGACGAGGACGGTCGCTCGCTCACGCTCGAGCAGCTGCTCGAGCAGCTCGACCACGCCGATGCGCGCCGGGCCTGCGTCTTTCCGTTGCACGATCCCGAGCGCCGTCCCGCCTATCGCGTCCCCAACGACCGCGTCATCGCCTGGTCGGGAGAGAGCGAAGGCCGGCTCACGCCGTTCTGCCGCCTCGATCCAGCCGAAGATCCGCTCGCGGAGGGCGAACGCTGCCTCGCGGCCGGAGCACGCGGCATCAAGCTGCATCCGCGCGCGCAGGACTTCGTTTTCGACGGCGACGAGCTGAGCGAGATCTTCGCGCTCGCCGAACGCGCCCAGGTGCCGATCCTGATCCACGCCGGGCGGGGCCTGCCGCCGCTGGCCGACGGGCTCGTCAACCTGGCGCTCGGCCACCCGAACGTCGTCCTGATCCTTGCCCACGGCGCGATCTGCGACCAGGGCATCCTCACCTCCCGTCTCGCCGACCACCCGAGCGTGCTCTACGACATCTCCTGCTTCTTTCCGGTCGACGTCATCGAGCTGTTCGCGCGCGTTCCCGCCGAGCGGATCGTGTTCGCCTCCGACCCGCCCTACGGCCTACCCGCAACCTCGCTCTACCTGGCGCTGCGCGTCGCCGCGCAGGCGCAGCTCGACGAGACCGCCACCCGCGGAATGCTGGGCGCCACGATGTCGGGTCTGCTCGACGGTCACGGCCTGCCTCCCGCCACGCCACCTCGGCGGGGTCCCTCGATCACGCTGTCCGGCCGTCTCGCCCGTGTCTACGGCTACGGCAGCCTGACCGGTCCGGCCCTGTTCGCGGGCATCAGAGAGCAGGCCACGGCGATGCTCGATATGGCGCTCGCGGCCTGCCGCGATCCCGAGCCGGGAGATGTCGGCGAGGCGCTCGAGGCGATCGGCTCCGCACTCAGCGCAGCGGCCGTCCTGCTGCACAGCGCCGACGGCGTCCGCGCGGCGATCGATCTCGTCTACCGCGCGATCGTCCGCGCCGCGACCGAGCAGCCCGACCCGGCCTGATCCGCGAGTGCCTCATCCGTCGGCCTGCAGCCAGACGGCAGCCCACTCGCCGCTGTGACGACGCTCGCGCTCGCGCAACCCGACGCTCTCCCCGAACGCTCGCGTCACCTCGTCCACCTCCTCACACAGCAGCCCACCGGCGATCAGGTGCTCCGGGGAGCGCTCGAGCGCCGACGCCAGATCCAGCAACAACGGCCTGAGGAGGTTTGCCAGCAGGACCGGCGCGCGCACGCCGGCCACGTCGGGGAGCGCCTCGCAACGCAGGTCGAACCGGCGCGCCTCTATCGCCGCGCCGTTCGCCTTCGCATTCTCAATCGCGGCTGTGACACCCCGGCGATCGTTGTCCAGCGCCAGCACCGGCCCGTAGCCGAGCCTGGCCGCAGCGATCGCGAGCACGCCGGAGCCCGTGCCCACGTCGAGCAGCGCATCGTGTCCCTGACCAGCTTCGCCGGCGGCCTGGGCGCTGGGGTCGACGAGGAGCGAACGCTCGGCGGTCAGGTTCAGCAGCAGCTCCAGGCACAGTCTCGTGGTTGCGTGAGCGCCGGTGCCGAACGCCTGACCGGGATCGATCGCGATCTCGATCGCATCGCCACGCCCGGCGGGTCGCTCCCACGGAGGATGCACGTAGATCGCGGGAACCCGTCCGGGCGCGGGCGAGCCGATCAGCACAGGCTTGTGAAACCGCCTCCAGCGCTCGCTCCAGTCGTCGTCGACCTCGCTGCTCGACACGTCCACCAGCGCCCGGCCCGCGGCCGCCCGCAGGTCGGGAAGATCCGGCAGCTCGCCCGGCGACCCGTACACCGCGTACTCGACGAGCTCGCCGTCGAGCTCCGCCTCTTCGACGCCGCTCGGAGCGATCTCCAGCAGCTCGGCCAGCACGATCTCCGCTTCCGAGCGCCGAACGCGCACCGCGAGACGGATCACGCCGGCGCCGGCCTTCGGACATTGCGTCCCCGCGCGCCGCGCACGCGCGCACGAGGAGCTCGGCTCACGCCGCCTGGCCGCGCAGCGCGCGCCTGAGCTTGGCCAGCACCGACTCCTCCGAGCGCATGTTCTCGTCGGTGAGCGTCTTTTGCAGCCGCCCGATCAGCTCGCGCTGCTCCTCGGTCAGGCGCCTGGGGATCACGACGTTCACGACGACCTTCAGATCGCCCCTGCCCCGGCCGCGCAGCGAAGGCATCCCCTGCCCCCGCAGCGTTATCACCTCGCCCGGCTGCGCACCCGGCGGCACCTCCACGGCGACCGTTCCCCGAAGCGTCGGCGCCTGGAGAGTCCCGCCCAGAGCCGCGAACGGCGCCGGCACGTCCAGCGCCGTGATCAGATCCTTGCCTTCGCGCACGAACCGCTCGTCCTCGCCGACTCGTACCAGCACATACAGGTCGCCCGCCGAAGCGCCCGGATCTCCGACATGCCCACGCCCGGCGATCCTGATCCGCTGGCCGTCGGCGATCCCTGCCGGCACCTGGACCTCGACCTTGCGCCGGGCCACCCGGCGTCCACGGCCGCGACACTCACGGCACGGATCAGCGGCCACGCGGCCATCGCCCTCGCAAGCGTCGCAGGCGACCGTACGCACCATCTGCCCGAAGGGCGTTCTCGTGACCGCCTGCAGCTGCCCGCTGCCCCCGCAGCGCCCGCAGGTCTCGATCGGCGTGCCCGGCTCGGCGCCGTTGCCATGGCAGTGCTCGCAGCGCTCGATGACCTCGAGCTCGAGCTCCTTCTGCGTGCCCTGGGCGGCTTCTAGCAGATCGACCTCGACCGTCACCGCGACATCGCCGCCCGGCGCCGGCCCGGCGCGCCCGCCGAACGGGCTTGCCGAGCCGAAGAACGCCTCGAACAGGTCTCCGATCGATCCGAACGTGTCGAAGTTGGGCGCGTATCCACCCGAGCGCAAGCCTTCGTGGCCATACTGATCGTACGTCGCGCGCCGCTCTGCATCGGACAGGATCTCGTACGCCTCGGCGGCCTCCTTGAACTTCTCCTCCGCCTGCGGATCGTGCGCGTTGACATCCGGATGCAGCTCGCGCGCGAGCTGCCTGAACGCCTTCTTGATCTGCTGCTCGGACGCGTCCCGCTCAACGCCCAGCACCTCGTACGGATCGCGTGGCATCGACGTGCGGCTCACAAGCGATCCTCCAACTCCTGCGCCGCTGTCGCATGGGCGACCCCGCGCACATGCGGATCGGGCTCGCGCCGGCCGATCTGCGGCCGTCCGGCGTCCGGGCGCCGGCGCAGGCGCAGGCGCTGGAGCGAGGGGCCCACGCCCTCAAACCTCGGCATAGGCCGCTTCGACGAACCGCGAAAGCTCGTGCGCCGCCTCGCGCACCGTCACGATCGCCTCGGCGTAATCCATCCGCACCGGACCGATCACCGACACCGCGCCGAGCTTGCGTTTCGCGACCCCGTACCCGGTGGCGACCAGTCCGAGCGAGCGCATCGCCGGGATCTCGTTCTCTTGTCCGATCCGCACGTAGAGGCCCTCCTCGCCGAGCGCCAAGCGCAACACGCGCAGCAGCGCCACCCGCTGCTCAAGCAGGCCCATCAGCTCGTTGATCTGGGCGGTGTCCTCGATCATCCCGGCCGAGAGCAGGCGCGCCGTCCCGTCGACATACAGCGCATCCTCGTCCTGAGAGTCGATATCCACGAACGCGGGCGCCAGCCGCTTCAGGAACGCGAGCTCGGTCGGGGGCAGGCTCGAGTCGATCAGGCGTTGATGCAGCATGCGCGCGCCGAGCCCGATGCCGACGAGCCGCTCGCTCAGGTACTGCCCGGCCCACGTCACCAGGCCGGGATCGACGTCGTGCTCGAACGTGACCAGCATCTTCGACACGCCGCCGGTCGACGTGATGATCACGACGACGACGACCTTCGGCTGCAGCGCGAGCACCTCGATGTGCTTGATCCCGGCGGTGTTCACGGCCGGGGCGGACACGACCGCCAGCAGGTTCGTCACCTGCGAGAGGGTTTCCGTCGTCGTGCGCACAGCCCCCTCGACTTCGCGTCTCATCAGCGAGAGCTCCAGACGCGGAGCCGCACACCGGACGGGCTCCAGCCCCCGCCCGGAAGCGAGCATCCGATCGACCACGTAGCGCTGTCCGGCGTCCGTAGGCACGCGGCCCGCCGAGACGTGTGGATGAGCCAGCAGGCCCTGCTCCTCCAGCAGCGCCAGCTCATTTCGCACCGTCGAGGCACGGCAGTCCAGCGCGGGATCGGCGGCGATGAACTTCGAGGCCACCGGCTGCCCTGTGCGCAGGTAGTCGCCCACCACCTTGCACAAGATCAGCTCCTGTCGGGCACTCAGCATCCCTTGATTCTATGAGCCCCCGAGGCGGGCCGAACCTGGGCGCTCCCGACGACGCTCGCCGGTTAGCCGAGAGCGCCCGCCCAGCGAGCTTGGTCGATCTCCGTCACGCCCGCGCGCTCGGGCTTCGGCGTAGCGCCCAGCGTCTACGCGATCTCCAGTTCCGCCTCCGCGTTGCGCACGATCTGCTTGTCCGCCTGCTCGGCCACCGTGTCGACTATGACGCGTCCGTCGCTCACCTCGCGCACCGTGCCCTTCACGATCACCTCCTGCTCGGGCACGCCCATGCCGCGAAACTGCACAGACAGTCGCTTCAGACGCTCGGGCCCGCCGGCGGCCTCGGTCTGTGCGCGCGCCACCTGCGCCATCGTCCACAGTCCGTGCAGGATGCGTCCCGGGAGCCCCACGGAGCGAGCGAACTCCTCGTCGATGTGAATCGGGTTGAAGTCGCCCGAGGCGCCCGCATAGCGCACCGTCAGATACTTGTCGGGTGTGACCCTCACCTCGGGGATCTCCGCCCCGGCCTGCTGGACGATCTTCGATCGGTCGGCCATGCCCTCTCACACTCCTCGCACGATATTTGTCCAGGCGCCGCGGCAGACCTGCTCGCCGCGCTGGTTCGTCGACACCGACTCGAACACGTAGTAGCCACGCCCATCGCGTTCGGAGATGTCCTTGACGCTCGCCGTCGTCGTGATCTCATCCCCCGCCACCACCGGGGGACCCCACTCGAACTCCTGCCCGCCGTGCACCATCAGCGCGAAGTTCAGCTCGATCTCGGGATCGAAGATCGGCGGCCCCACCGAGGGCGCGCTGTACACGACCGCGAACATCGGCGGCGCCACGACGTCGGCGTAGCCGGCATCGCGGGCGGCCTGCACGTCGAGATGGACGGGATTCGTCTCGCCCACCGCGCGCGCATACTCCCTGATCTTCTCCCTGCCCACCGCATACGTCGTGGGCTCATATCTCTTGCCGACCGCTTTGGTGTTGACTGGCACCGAACAAGGCTCCTTGACGCGAACTGTCGTTACTCGCACGCCGCATGCGCGACCGCGGCGGGCCAGTTTACGCAGACGCCACGCCGATCGTATTGCGGCGTGCCGGCGCTCCGGCGAGGTATGTCCGCCGTGTGGGCTCGACATGCTCTCTTAGAACCGCTTTCAAAAAGATCGGCACGCCCGGAATGCGTCCCTGGACACGGCGCTGGCCGATCCCCGGACGATCGGCAGCATGCGCTTCGCCGCCCGCGTCGCCCAGCTTGGTCCATGAACGCCCCACCGATCGAAGATCGGCCAGCACCGCCTGATGGGAAACAGGTCCTTAAACACAACGAGAGCCCCCCGGCCGCCAGCGGGGAACGTCGCGAAATTGACGTCCCCCGCTGTCGAACCGGCTGCGGCAAGAATGCGAGCCGGTCCTTCCTAGAAGACGAGATCCGCCTCCTCGGCGCCCGCCCCCACACCTACGAGCTCGCCGGCCGATCTCCGATCGATCGCGTCGCCAGCACCCTCGTCGAGCTCATCGCCGGGCTCGGGCTCGCGCCGCTGGCCGATCTCCGACCGTCCGCCTGGACTGTCCAGGAACTGGACGGTGTCGGCGACGATGCTCACCGCCTGACGCCTCTGCTGATCGGGGGTCTCCCACTCGCGCCACTCCAGACGGCCGTCGATCGCAACGCGGCCGCCCTTGCGCATGTAGCGGCTGACGCTCTCCGCCGAGCCGCCGTAGACGCTGACGTCGAAGAAGTTGGGCCTCTCGTGATAGTCGCCGTCGGAGTCCTTCCTGCTCGAGCTGCAGGCGACCCGCAGACCGCAGACGCTCACGCCCGAGGGCAGAGCGCGCAGCTCCGGATCGCGGGTCAGACGTCCGACCAGAACGACACGGTTGATGCTGAAGTAAGACATTGTCCTGTCTCCGTTGTCGAGGTTGCTCCCCCGACGATCAACCTAGGCATCGCCGGGGACGGTACTCTCGACCGGTCCTTCTTTCGGCCCGCCGTGCCAGGGCAGCGCGTCCAACCCGACGATCACGATCCGCTCGCGGGCGCGCGCTCGATCGACCGCCCGCGTCAGCGCGCGTTCGACACTCGGCGCGACGATATACAGCACCCCCGCGACGCGCCTGCAGCGAGCCCACGCCCGACAGATGGCCGTCAGGCGCACCGGCGCCTTGACCGTCAGCTCGACCTCGACGGCGACGGGCAGACCGTCGTCCGGAGCGAGGGGCCACAGCACGAGATCGCAGCGGTGCAGCAAGCTCTCCCCGTGCGCTCCAACCCCGAGCTCGGCGCTCGCGAGCGGGTGGCCCCGCTCGCGCTCGTCCCGGCGCATCTCCCGCTCGCCGAGCACCCGGTAATCGGGATAGCAACGCTCCAACGCAGCCGCGACCTGTGCGCACGTGAGCAGGTGCATCGCTCCCGCGGCGCTCACACGAGCCGGCTCGATCCCCCGCGCGCCGCACGCACGCAGGCCGGCAGCCGTCGCGGTGTAGAGCACCGGCTGCCCGGCGAGCGGCCGCCAGCGCGCGAGCCATCCCTCGCGCCGCGCCACGACCAGCCGAGCCCTGGCCGAGGCGACGCTCACGCGCATGCGATACGCCAGCGCCTCAGCGCTCACGGCTCCGAGCGACCCCGCCCAGCGGATGATCTCGCCCTGCCCGAGCGAAGGTGTCGTGCGCTTTCGTGACATGTGATCCTCCTTGTGTTGGTCTTTGAAGAGAGGTCGGCCGGCCCTTCGAACAAGACGGGGCCGAGCGCTCGGGGCCGCGGTGGCTACGGCACGACGAGCGGGCCGACCCCGAGAGCCGCTCAGCGGTCATGCGCGCGCGCCGATGCGATGGCGCGGGACACGCGCGCGCCGAGCCTTGCGGCCAGCGACGAACCGGTCACACGGCTCGACGCCGGGGAGAACATCCGCGCGACGCGCACTGTCGAGTGCCCGCTGAGCTCGATCACCGCGGCGCAGCCGTCGGGCAGGTATCGCACCAGCTCGGCCCGGATCAGCGGGGCGCTTGCGCGGGTGCGCGTCCAGCGGCCGTCGCTGCTGTGCGAGGTCTTCCACACGCCGCGACTGCCGGCCAGCCGAGCGACGAGATCGGCCGAGTCAGGCACGATCTGGCGGTGGGCGATCAGCGACGAGAGGTTCCCGAGGACCTGCTCGAGCACCATCTCGCGGCCCGCGAGACGCAGGTCTGAGAACTCCTGGGTGCCGAGCAGCAGGCTCACGCCCGCAGAGCGCGCCCTGCCGAACAGCCGCGTCACCTGCTCGGCGGCGATCGCGGAGAACTCGTCGATGATCGCCAGCGTCGGCGTCGGCCTGCCCTGCAACGCGGCGACGGTCGTCTGCAGGTCGATGACGATCGCCACGCCCAGCATCTGGGCAAGCAGCGGGCGGCTGTCGGCCTGCAGGTCGAAGTACACGACAGCCCGCTCGCGCACGGCCTCGATCAGGTTGAACGGCTCGGCGCCAGGCGTCCTCGGATCGAGCCACGCCGCGAAATCTGACTCCGCCATGATCGAAAGCCGGTCGCGAACTCCAGACAGATCGCTCTGCTGGCGCGACGTGAGCGAGTCCAGGTACTCGTGCGTCGCCGCTGCCCGCTCCTCCGGAAGGCTCCTCGCGAGCACCTCGAGGCGGGCCGGGTCGAGGTATTCGACAAGCGCCTTCAAGCTCACCTCCAGCCCCACCCCACGCAGCGCGCGCACCTCGTACCCGAGATAGCGCTGGGCCTGGCGCTGGTAATGAGGCTCGGTGAACCGCTCGCCCGCGAGCGCCTTGTCGGCGATCTCGGTCGCCTCTCCGCGTGTATAGGGGTTGTAGACCGAGGGGCCGTCCGGCGTCCACGGGATAAACGGCCTGCCGCAGGCCTGCGCGGAGCGGGCGAGCTCTGCACGCATGCGACCGTCGCCCTTCGGGTCGATCGCCACGACACCCATCCCGCCTGCTATCGCACGCGTGGCAATCCACGTCGCGGTGACGGTCTTGCCCGAGCCCGTCGCGCCGACGACGAGCGTGTGCCTGCCGCCGCGGCTGTCGCCGAGCGGAATCGACACCGGCTCCCCGTTCTCCTCGCGGCCGACGATCAGGCGATCGCCGTGAAGCAGGCCGTCCGGGGCAAGCCCTCCCCTGCGCAGATCGAGCTTGCGCGCGAGCGAAAGCAGCGCTTCCAGCGGGCCGCGCCGGCGAGCGGCGATCTCAGCCAGGTCGGCGCCCGCTTCGACGTCTTCCCGGTGCCAGCGCCGACCGCGCACCGTGGCAAAGAACGCCGCGATGCCGGGAGTCCAGACCTGGCCGCCGAGATCCGATCGCACGCACACCACGAACACGAGGGCCGTGGCGGCCCAGGTCCAGCGCAGGCGCAGCCTGCGCATCTCCCTCGCGACGATCAGCCCGATGGCGAATCCAAGCGCGAGACGGGTGGTCGTGGTCAAGAGCCAGTGGCCCAACTGCTCAGCCGGCGCCAGCGGGTCGGCAACCGGTTCGCGAATATAGACAGATGACGACATCTGCCGCTCCTTTCTGTGAGTGTCGGCCGGCGCGAACGCCGGTCGTGTTGTCGATGAGCGGGCGGACTTCGAGGCCCGCCGCCGCGGTATGTGGCGGGCCGTTCGAGCCCGTCAAGATGTGGTGGCTGCGAGGTCAGCGCAGCCGGTAGCCGACGCCCCACACGTTGATCACCCAGGGCCCGCCGCCGCGCTGCTCGAGCTTGCGCCGCAGACGGCTGGCGTGGCTGTCGACGGTGCGCGTGGACCCGCTGGACCGGTACCCCCAGACCACACGCAGCAGCTCCTGCTTGGCGAACACGCGCTCCGGGTCGGCGGCGAGATGGGCGAGCAGTTCGAACTCCAGCCGCCGCAGATCGACCGGCAGCCCGTGAAGGCTGACAGCGCGCCCGTCGAGGTCGATCTCGAGCGGGCCGATCTCGAGCCGGCGCGCCGGGGACGCGATCGGCCCCGCTCTGCGCAGCAGCGCGCGCACGCGGGCCCGCAGCTCCAGATAGCGTGCAGGGCGCGCCATGAAGTCATCTGCGCCGGCTTCGAATGCGCGGAGCATGTCCAGCTCATGCGCACGCGTGCCGAGGACGATGACCGGCACCTCGCGCATCCACACAGCCCCACCATTCTCGTCTTTGCGAATCTCCCCCAGCAGCTCCAGCGCGCCACGGTCCGCGTCCAGACCACCCAGCACCACGAGCTGGGGCGAACACCGGCGTGCGAGGATCCGCGCGTGTTCGGCAGTGTGCGCGAGCTCGGCGCGGTAGCCATCGGCCAGCAGCTGCTCGAGCAGCGCGCCGGCAATCCTTCCGTCGGCCTCGATCACGAGGATCGGCCCGGGCTCCACCGGTCCGCGGGCGCTCCCACGATGCGCGAGAGCGCCAGCGGTCGTGTCCGCTGGACTGCGGGCGGCAAGCGTCGATCTCGGCCGGGCAGACACGTGAAGAGCCGACGGGCCAGTGGTCATCAGAGCTCGACCTCGCGCGGGCTGATTCCAAGTCCGGAACGGGCGATCAAAGCGAGGACGTCGCTGTGGACCCACGGAGTCGGCCGATCGGCGCCGCTCTCGGGAACGATGCCCAGGCGACGAGCCAGCCAGCTCGTCTCGCCGCTGGTGTTGCCCTTGGAGTTGCGCTTGACCCGGCCACAGCGATGCGCGATCTCGCTCATGCTGAGCCCGTGCACGTCGATCGCGGCAAGCACGGTCTCGCGGAGCTTGCGGTTGAGCACGATCGGACTCTCACGCAGGCGCCGGAGCTCGGCGTGCAACACGGCCACGGTGACCTTCTCATCCGCCCGATACAGCGCCAGCGCTTCGAGCGTCAGCCCGCACGCGGGCTCATAGCTTTCGATGGCGCCGATCACCTCGCGCAGGCTCACCGGCCTCGGTGCGCTCGCGCCACGCAGGCGCGGACGCCGGCGCCAGCGCACCTCCCGGAGCGACTGCGCGGGCACGAGCTCGAGGCGATAGGCGTCCCCGCCGTGTCGTCCCTGCAGCGCGGCCGCGCGCAAGCTTCCGGCGACGGATGGCTCGACCTCGTCATGGTGGGCGTGTGGGTCGACGGTCAGATCCTCGGAGGTCACACGCCTGCAGCGACCGCGCCAGGTGTCTTGCAGGTAGCGATCGCATACGAGCGCCGCATTCTCCGCCGGCTCGTCGGCGCCGAGATGAGCCACCAGACGCCGATCGCCGAGCGTGAGTGCGTCACGGTCCACGACGAGCACGCTCGCGTCGAATCCCTGGCAGGCGATCACCTCGCGCGTGCGGCCGGCTGCGTTGGTGTAAAGGCCGAGCAGGTCGATCTTGGATCGCGCGGTGGCGCGCGCCGGCGAAGCGGGAGCGCCGAGTCCGGCTCGCGTCCGGGAGCCGGACCTGGGCCACGCCGACGCCGGCGCTGGCGGCGGGCTCGACGCCTGGGCTCGGGGCCGGACGGGGGTTCGGCGGACGACTGGGGAGGGAGGTGGAGCGGTGGGCGTCATGGATGTCTCCTCGCCCGATCTGGGCGGCCGGGTTGGTTGCTTGGCCGCGCGTTGTAGGACGCCGACGGCGAGTTCGTCAAGGGAGACGCAGCGCGATGTCTCTGCACGCAAAGGCGCTCCGAGAACCCCTTAAGGGGTCTCGGAAATCCCGATCCCGCCGGACTCGGTCTCGAGAAGTTGGCGCGAAATCATCCGTGCCCGAGACTGCACGCCGGGCTCCGGTCGGGACAGATCTCCCTCCCTCGGAGAGAAAAAGAGATCAACCACAGTGCTCAGCGAGAAGAGGTTGCCCTATGAGCCCGTCTTTACGGACCCTGCTCGGCGAGCGCATCACGAAGGGCGTCGGCTCGCGGTTTCGACGGCGTAGGCTCGATCTGCGAGAGCCTGGACCGTTCACGCGTGTCGCCGGAGCGAGTGTCCGACGAGCGTGCGAGCCTGCTTCGGCGTCCACTTGGTGTTGTGCGGACTGTGGATCGGCGTGCGCCGCGCTGCATGGGCAAGCAAGAACTTGAAGGCAGCCGAGCTTAGCTCCTTGCGAGGAGACAATCACGGCACCAGACCGTAGGTCCCTCTGTCGGCGCCGTCACCCACGTGCAGGTGCCGCAGTTTGGCTCTGCCAAGCCATACTGTCGACCCCTCCCGCGCAGTCGCCCGACTCGCGCCTGGACAGGCGACTGCGCCGGGCAGCGTCGGTCGGGGGACGCGACTGCACCACACGGCGACCGGACTGCGCACGGGGTCGGGCAGATGCGCGAGCGTTCGCGCGCCAGATCCCTCCTGAGCGCCGGCGCTGGGGTGTGTGGGGCGACGAGCGCCCGGACTGGAACCGCGCGAGAGCCCCGAATCGCGGCATGAGCGCACACCGCCGCGGGCTAACGTGGGCAGTCGGTCGCTTCCTCGATCGCCGGACCGATATCGCGCTCCTGCGCCGTCGCCCGTCCCGCGCGCGGATCGCCGTGCGCGGCGCTTACGCGCACCTCCGGCGGCAGCCGCGGCACGCCGTAGGCGTATCCGTGTCCTTCGTGGGCGTCGCGCTCGGAGGCGAACACGATCGCCTCCCGACCGGGATACTCCCAGTCGAAGGGGTACTCCCCCGCATACGCTCTGCACGCGCCCAGCACTGTATCCGCACGACGAGCGCACTCCCTCGCTCGCGCTCGATCGCGGCAGACGAACACGATCAGCGGCCTGACACGCCTCTGCGAGCCGTATCTGCGGGTGTGCACCGACCAACCCGCGATGAAGTGGTCGTAGCGCTCCAGCTTCCCGGTGACGGGACCGGGGGCCAGGCGGTCGTCGAACTCGACCATCACGTCGATCGCCTCCGTTCGCGATGCGGCCCCACCGGTGGCTTGGAGATCGTGCGCCGTCGCACCCGATCGGACTTGCACGGACTCGGTCGCGGTGCGCGCCCGAGCTTGGGGTCGTGACGCTCCCTCGCCAGCAACCACGCCCAGCTCGACGATCGCGTCCGGTCGCACCGTCTCGAAGCGCTCGATCTCGATCCTCTCGCCATCCGCGCCTGTGCGCAGGAACCCGTGCGGCGTCCGCCCGTTCGGCAGCCGCAGCTCGTTGGGGCCGATCGCGACGCGTCCCCCAGGCCCGGCATGGAGCGGCGGGTACAGCGCGCACTCCGCCGGCCCCCGCACGATCGTGTCACGCCCGCCGAGCATCCGTTCGAGCGCCAGTACCCAGCCGGCTACGTGCACGTCATGACGGGCCTGGCGCAGTCGACGCTCACCTCCTGACATCTTGCTCGTGACGACCTCCCGTGGCGACTCGGCTGCCGCGCGGTTGACCACCCCGAGGTTGCGGTCACCTTCGACGGACCCCTCCAGGCGTTCGTTTGCGCGCAGCAGCTCTAGCCCCAGCTCGGTGATCACGTAGCACATCGGTACCCCTCCGCCGTCGCGGCGATGAAACTGAAATCGCTCGACCAGACCGGCGTCGGACAGGCGCTTGAGCCGTCGCTGCGTCGTCGTCACCGCGCGACCGGCGTTGAAGCGCCGATGAATCTGGCTCGTCAGCACATGCCTGAGGCTTGCTATGAGCGCGAGCGCCTCCAGATCCAGCGGCTCGGGAGCCAGAGCTCGCCGTTGTGGCGCCGGCCGAGCCCAACGCACGCTGTGGGCGCGGTCCAGCTCGACGAGCTCGCGGAAGCTGTCGGACGGCCTGCTGGGAAGTGGGCGTGCAAGAGGCCGGTTCTCCTCTTCGGCGGCCGCTGGCGGACCCGAGGACGCCCGAGCGGAGCCTCTGTGCCGGCGATCCCAGTGTGGTTGGCGCAGATCGCTGCGATGACGCCCGCCCCGCTCGGCCTGGCGAGCCGCATGCAAGAGCAGCCGCTCGCGGTCGACGCACAGCGGGATGGTTTCAGCTACGAACGGCGCCTGTCTGCCCAGCGGTGTGAGCCAGCTCACGATCGCGTGGTGCTTTGGCAGGTGCAGACGAGCGTCTGGACGACCGAGCGTGGAGATCCGTTCGATACCAGGACGCACAGTGTCAGAGAACTCGGCCATCGTCAGCTCGACCGCCGATCTGGCATCCCTAGAGGAGGACGTGGCGAAGTAGACGCGGTGCGCGAACAGCGCATCCAGCTGCGCGCGCACATCTCGATCCGACCACTGCGCGTCGGCCTGCCAGCAGGCAACGGTCTCGAGGCCCGCCGAGCGCTTCAACGCCATCGTCTCGGCGAAGCCGCGGTTCAGCACCAGGGGCGCCTCGTCGACCTTGAGCGCGACCGCCACGCGTCGCTCGGCAGGGACCAGATCCTGTTGCCGGGCCAACGCGGCGTCGAGCATCCCGACGAGCAGCTGCATCAGCACCGAGGTGTTGCCCGCACCCATCGCGCCGAGCGCGCCCTTGACGACCAGCACCTGCTCCCCGGCGATCGCCTGGTCGAAATCGACCCGTAGCGAGTCGTTCAGCAGCACACGCTTGATCGACGGTGAGTTCAAGAGCCGCGCGAGCTTGTTTACGGGCGCATCGAGCTTCGCCGTCGTCGTGCTGCGCGCGTCCGCGAGCTGCGCCGACAGCTCGGCCGTGAAGAACTCCGAGATCTCCTTGAACTCCGGCATCGTACGTACACGCGCGCCGACCGCGTTCCGGTAGGAGTAGCCCTCCTCCGCCACCGACAGCAGCCGCGCGGCGTCCCAGAGGGTCGACTGACGGTCATAGGCGAGCACGGCGATGATCGCGTTGCGCAGGTAGCGGTCGGATGACGCGCGGATGTCGGCGTCCGTGAACAGGTTCTTCAGCGCCGCCACCACGTAGTCGGCGATCACGTCCGCGGGCGCGTTCACCGCCAGCGGGTTGAAGCCGCAAGTGGGGTGGGCGAAGTCCAGCAGCGTGCAGGTCCGCGAAGCCGGCACGAGGCTCACGGCCGCCTCGGCGGCATCGCCCTTGGGATCGAGCACGATCACCGCGCAGCGCTCGCGGCGCAGGTCCTCGGCGACGGTCGCCACCAGGTAACTGGACTTGCCCTGCTCCACAGCGCCTGGGACCGCCGTGTTCTGCTTGCGCAGCTGTGGATGGATCGTCACCGCTCCAAGCGCGTCGCGCAGCGTCCCCAGGCCGTCGCCCGGTCGCAGGATCGCCGGTGGCGCCGGCGCCCGTGGCAGTCCCATCCGCGCGAACGGCACAGCCACGAAGTCGACCGACGGCAGCTGCCACAGCGCCGCCAGCTCGGTCGAGGCGAACACCCCCTTGTGAAGGGAGGGAAGCGGATTGCCCTCGCCTCGTTGAATACGTGCGTCGTACAGGCCGAGCAGTCCGTGGCGCACTGCGGTCCCGCGCTCGACGAGCTGGTTCTCCGCGCCGACAGCCCGCAGCTCCGAGGCGATCCGCTCGCACGTCGCGCGACTGGGCGCGATCACGCGCAGATCGGCGAAGAACAGCGGCCTGTGTTGCACATCCAGGCCTCCTCGCAGCTCGGCGTCCTCGACGATCGACCGGTCGTGCATGACCAGGTGCTCGCGACGCTCGCGCGAGAGCTGCGCCTCGTGACGCTTGTACAGCCGCTTGGCATGCAGCTCGAAAAGCACGGGCGCGGGCGTCAGCGCGAACTGCACGAATGCAGGCTCCTCGCACGCCGCTATGACGCTCATCAACCGGTTCATCGGCGGCTCGCGCGCGTGCTCGAAGCGATCCAGCGTCTTGACCCGCCTGATGAAGCCAGCCTGCTTCTTCAGGCGCAGAACGACCGGCGGCGCCCCGAGCTGGTACTGCACGCGGCGCAGCCGGCAGTTCGGATAGGCGCCGCGCAGCGCCGTCTCGACCATCCCCTCCAGGCCCGAGAGGCAGCTGACCGCAAGCCGTAGCTCGTGCGCCGCTCCGCGCGACGCCAGCCCTCGGTCACCGTGATGCACCTCCAGCGCAACCGACGGCTGGCCCCACAGCAGCCGCCGCCACCAGCGGCGCAACAGTCGCTTGTGCAGCGACTGGAACATCGCGACCACCCCCTCCGCGCTGGTCGTGTCCGCGCGATAGGCCTCGACCTCGAGGCGCACGTAGGCGCGCCCGTGCCGCGCCCACCCTCGAGCGCCGACGACGAGCGCCGCTACCGGCAGGGCGAGCTCGGCGAGCGGCCTTATGCCCGACGCCCCGCCCGCAGCCCAGCGCAGCCCGGCGCGCGCTCCTGCTCCAGCGGCGCTCGCTAGCCCCGCTATCGAGAGATGCCCCGCGTCTCGAGCCCCCGTCCCCCGCAGCGCCGCCCCGAGACCTCCGTCGAGCAACCATGCGATCAGCGCAACGGCCGCCACGAACGCGACCAGGCCCAGTATCCGCCACAGCAGAAGGCGCAGCACCTCGTCTGCTCCTTCCGACCCGGAGGCTCGAATGGGACGGTCACGCTCGCTGCTCAGCCGGTCGCCTCCGTGGACGCGACCCTGAACGTCGGCCCGATCACCGGGACGAGCCGGTCGAGCGTCGATCGCGGTGCGCGAAGCCTGGCACTGATCCGGCGCGCGCGCCCCCGGCTCGATCGACGCTCAGCGCGGGCGTGCGGCGCGCTCCACCCGGGCGCCGCGCTCGGTGAGATACCAGGCGTTGGGCGCGCCCTTGAGCTGGCCTTCACCCCGGTTCTCGACGAGCTCCAGCCGTTGCAGGCGCGTCAAGAGCTTGGATATCTGCCCCTGATCGGCGATGCCCGAGCCTTCCGCGATCTCGCGATTGCTCGTGCCCGGATGCGCTCCGATCACGACCAGCACACGCACCGTGCGATACGTCAGGCGCATGTCCAAGCCCTCGAGCGGGTCCTTGCTCTTGGGCGAAGCGGAAGGACCGGTCGTCCGCCGCCGCTTGGGCGCCGGCCTCGCCAGCTCTTTGCTTGCCGCTCGCCCGCCGAGATACGGGAGCACGATCATGCTCATCAGCGGCGCCAGGAGGCTCGTGAGCGGTTCCCTGCCTCCCTCGAGCAGGCGCGTGTGAAGCACTGCGAAGACCGCACCGACGACCCCTTCGGCTGTCACCTCGGACGGTTCGCGGGTGGCCGTGCTGGCAGATCGTCCCCGATCGATCACGTCCGCCAGTTCGTCGAGCACCTTGGCCCGGACATCCAGGACGCGCGGACCCGCGCCGAGGGCCTCGACAACGCACAGTCGAGCGAGAGCGGGCTCCTCGTCCATGAATGTCAGCAGACGCTCCAGGCCCGCGCGAACGCCCTCGCGCCACCCCGACTGCCGCTTGGCTGCCTGGACGACGAGCGCCCGTGCTTGGGAGACCGCCTGCTCGAACGCCGACAGGAAGCAGTCTTCGCGGTCGACGAACACGTCGTAGAAGGTCTTTCGCGAAACCTTCGCCCGCCCGATGACCTGGGCAACGGTCATCCGTGCGTATCCGACTTCTTCGACCGCCTGCACGGCCGCGGTAAGCATGCGGCTGCGCTGAATCTCGGTCACCTGCCCACGCGGCAGCCCGTTCGGACCGGGGCGCAGACGCGGGGTAGCCATGCGCGTTTTGTCAATCGAAGCCATTTCTTCCTGCCTAATCGTCCTGTTCGACTTTGGAAGTGAGCCAGAACCCACTCGGGCCGCAGTGCCACTGGTGGGACTTCGCGCGTGGGTAGAGGCGGAGCCTCCTCACGTGCACGACAGAGGTTCATAGGTCCGGGCGCACAAGTCGAGATGCGTCTCCTACTTTTTTTCTGCTTGTTCGAACGTCCGTCAAGCACTCGGTCAGGGGACGAAACGCCCTGCAGGCCGGGGCTCAGGGCGTCGAAGACGCCGTCGCGTGGGCACCCGCGCTCGCCGTGTGCAGGGACGCAGACAGTCGTCGCCTTGGGCTGACCCCGCGCCTTGGGCTGACCCCGCGTATCGCCGACCTGCGGCGCTCCTGACACCGCCGAGGCCCACCCGAACGCTCACGATCCGCCAGAGAAGATGCCGGTCCTCGCGCTTCAGAGCCGACCGCGCCGATCGGCCTTCTCAGGATGAGGCGTTCTTTTCGACCCGCGACCAGAAGCGGATGGACTCCCGCTCATGGCCGATGCCGGCCTCCAGCGCCAGCCGCCAGCCGCGCGGCGCCTCGGGAAGGTTCGCGCGCAGCTGCTCGTAGGCTCTCAGCCGGCGTCTGTGGGCATGCAGCTGCGCCGCGGCGAGCCGCGCCGGGTCGCCGCCGAAGAAGAGCTTCAGCGTGGCCGCGTCGCGGACTTCTTCGTACTCTTCCGTGGGCTCGTCCCGCCACATCGCAAGCTCTCGCTGCCCACGCTTCGTCAGGCGGTAGATCCGCCTGCGCCGGCCGCCCTGCTCGCGCTGCTCTGCGAGCAGTCCCTCTTTCGCGAGCCGCCCGCACTCTGTGTAGAGCTGGGTGTGAGGCACCGCCCAGAAGTTGAACGTGCTCACCTGGGCCATCCGCTTGAGGTCATACGGCGTGGCGGGCTGGATCTGCTCCAGCAGGCCGAGCACTATGTATGAGGACTCGGTGAGGCGCGTACTTGACACCGCCGGCAGGCTAGCGTACAGTACACATCGTTCAAACCGAACGATCCAGGAGGAATCATTGAGATCCGTCACCGCAAGGCCCACGGCAGCGCCGGAGCTTGGCTTCTCGACCCTCGAGCGCGAGGTGGTGGTGGACGAGCTGGGGCTGAGCGGCGAGCTGCCGCGCTGGCTGAGCGGCTCGCTGCTGCGCACGGGCCCCGCCAAGTTCGAGGTCGGCGAGCAGCGCATGCGCCACTGGTTCGACGGGCTGGCGATGCTGCACCGCTTCAGCATCGACGGCGGTCGGGTCTCCTACGGAAACCGCTTCCTGGAAAGCCGCTCCTACCGGGCCGCGCGCGAGCACGGCCGGATCGTCTACGGAGAGTTCGCCACCGATCCCTGCCGCTCGCTGTTCAAACGTGTCCAGACGCTGTTCTCGAAGGACGCCCTGCCCGATAACGCCAACGTGAACGTGACCAGACTCGGCGAGCGCTTCATCGCGATGACCGAGACCCCGCTGCCGGTTCAGTTCGACGCGCGCACGCTGCAGAGCGCCGGCGTGCCTCCTTACGAGGCGCCCGGGCAACTATCGACCGCCCACCCTCACATGGATCGTACGACCGGCGCGATGCTCAACTACGCAGCCAAGCTGTCCCGACGCAGCAGCTACCGCTTCTTCGAGGTCGGACCGCGCGCGACCAAGCCTCGCGTGATCGCCTCGCTGGAGGCGAAGGAGCCCGCCTACATGCACTCCTTCGGGCTGACCGAGCGCTGGTTTGTGCTCGCCGAGTTCCCATACGTCGTCAACCCCCTCGCCCTGGCGCTCTCCGGACGCCCCTACATCGAGAACTACCGCTGGAAGCCCGAGCTGGGCACGCGCTTCACGCTCGTGGATCGGGTCGGCGGCAAGACGACCGCAGGCTTCCAGACCGATGCCTGCTTTGCCTTCCACCATGTCAACGCCTACGAGGACGGTGGCGAAGTCGTCGTCGATCTCTGCGCCTACCCCGACCCCGGCGTCATCGAGGATCTCTACCTCGAGCGCCTGCGCGCGGGAAAGCCGGTGGCGGCGGCCACGCTGACGCGCTTCCGCCTGGGTCTCGCGGACCGATCGGTGCGCAGCGAGCAGCTCGCCGACGGGGACATCGAGCTGCCGCGCATCAACTACGCGCGCTGCAACGAGCGCCCCTACCGCTACGTCTGGGGCAACGGGTCCGGCGCTCACGGGTGGGTCGAGCAGATCCTCAAGGTGGACACCACCGACGGCGTGACGCTCGGCTGGTCGGAGGCTGACTGCTACCCGGGCGAGCCCGTATTCGTGGCCCGGCCCGGAGCCGAGGACGAGGACGACGGCGTCTTGCTTTCGGTGGTGCTCGACGCACACGCCGGCGCCTCCTTCCTGCTCGTGCTGGACGCCGCCGATCTGAGCGAGCTGGCCCGGGCCGAAGCGCCGCATCACATTCCCTTCGGCTTCCACGGCCAATTCGCACGGATATGAGCGGGTACCGGCCTTACCCACGGGAGCGGCCGCACAACCCGTTCATCCAGAAGACCACAGTTCTCGGCCTGACCTTCAACGGCGGCCGAGTGCTCAGCGCGCTTCAGCTGCCCCTGTTCAGCATCGCGCCCCCGCAAGGCTTCGGCGTGCTCACCACGACCGGTCGCAAGACCGGCAAGACGAGGCGCAGATGCGTCCGGGCGATACGGCGCGGCGACAGCGCGTACATCGTCTCGATCGGCGGCGCCCACGCGGCATGGCTGAAAAACATCCGGGCCGACCCCAACGTGTCTTTGCGGATTTCGGGCGGAATGTTCACGGGTCGGGCGCGAGAGCTCCATGACCCGCCCGAGCGCGAACGGGCCGAGACGGCCTACTGCGAGACCATCAATGCGGTCGACTATGCCGAGTGCGCACTCTGGCGAAGAGGACGCCCGACACGTGCGAAGATCGAAGACCTGCATCGTGGCTGGTTCGATCGAGGCACCCCGCTGGTGGTCGAGCTCGAAGGTGGAAGATGCCCGTAGCGGGCCTGGCGCAGGCCCGGGATCTCTCGTGCAGGCGATGACGGGCGACAGCCGGTCGCGGGCCCGCCGAACTCCACGCGACCGTCCTCCCGCAGCGGACCACCTTGGCCTCAGTACCGCCAACGGGATTCGAACCCGTGTTACCGCCGTGAGAGGGCGGCGTCCTAGTCCCCTAGACGATGGCGGCGCGCGGACTGCCGGATCGAGGCTAGCAAAGCGCCCGGTGCAAATCCCTGCCGCATCGCACCCATGGACCCATGTCCTGGACCAGGGCGCAGGTGCGATATCTTCGCCTCCTCGCGGCACGCGGATGTGGCGGAATTTGGTAGACGCGCACGGTTCAGGTCCGTGTCTGGGTAACCAGGTGGAGGTTCGAGTCCTCTCATCCGCATCACCGTCCAGCCGGCCACCCGGCTTCGTGTACGGCTTGTTTCGCGCGTCCCAGGTTATGCCGGCTCGCGGACCTCGATGCCTGTGTCGACAGCGGCGCGCGCGAGCCGCATATCAGTCGTCAGCAGTGGCTCACCAGCGCGGATCGCAAGGACTGCATACAAGGAGTCGCCCGCAGAGAAGCGGTCTCGCAGCGCCCACGCCGAATCGAGGAGGGTAGGTGTGGGTACGAACTCGATCGGAAGTTCCCTCAGTCGCTTCAACGCAGCCGCCGCCAGAGGACCAGCGAGCACGCCACGCAGAGCATGTCGGCGGATGACCGAGAAGACCTCGAACGAAAGAATGTCCGGCGCCAGCCACGGTTCCGAAGGCTCTGGCAGCTGCGTCACCAAGTAGTCACGACGCGCGAGATCGGGGGGTGCAAGCAAGTCGACGATCGCGCTTGCGTCGACTACGGTCATGCCAGATCGTCGCGGAGGTGAGCGAGCGCCTGCGCAGCGGATTCGCCGACTGCGACCGGCTCAGTCCTCGAGAGGTCGGCCATCAGCTCATCGCGTGAGGGACGCCGCGCGGCTTGCTCCAGCGTATTGCGCGCGTACTCGGTAAGCGACAAGCCGGCGAGCGCTGCACGGGCCTTCAGCACCCGATGGACATCCTCGGGGACATCCTTGATCTGCAACATAACTCCCATGCTCCAGAGCATAGTATCATACGCATCAGTATGAGAATGGCGGGGCGCTCGCCTCTAGGTCGCCTCGCGAGGCGTCCTCACGGGCTCTCTCCCGGCCGTGGCGTCACGGTCTGCTCAGCCACGAGCGGAGCGTGCGCACCGGGCTCCGTCGGGCCCATGTCAAGACGGAACGGCGGGTACTCGTCGCGCATCAGCCCTGCGTAGGCGGCGACGCGGAGCGTCCAGCGGTTCATGCCCATGACGAAGTCGAAGATGTCGCGCGGGTAGCCGTCGCAGAACAGCAGCGCGACTCCGGCGAACAGGACGAGCACGCCGGTCAACCCCGGGCTCCACAGGTGCACGCCCCACCCGCCGGCGAAGAGGCCGACGACGATGTACTGCGGGATCGCGAGCAGCCACCACTTGACCAGCACGAGGCCGCGGGAAAGGCGTTCCGGGTAGTCGATCTCCAACGTGGCCGGATAGCCGGGAACCTCCGCCAGCGTGAACGGCGGGTAGCGGTCGGTGCCGAGGGCGCTGTACGAGTAGAAGCTCACCCTCCACGTCCAGCGCAGCACTCCCAGGTTGAAGTCGAAGATCCCGCGTGGATAGCGCTCGGTGAAGAGAATCGCGAACAGCGCGATGACGCTCAGGACGACGAACGCGATCCACAGCAGGGCGAGCACGATCACGTGCGGGATCACCAGCAGCCACTTGACCAACCACAGCCAGCGGCTCAGCGGCGGATCGAGCCGACCTTCGACACGAACGGGATGACTCGGCGCCGAGGACATGCGGATCCTCACCATCCCAGAGGCGCCGGCTGCCGGCATCGGCGGCAATCCGCGAACAAGCGCCCGCAAACTACTGACTCGTCGGACTGCGCCGAAACCGCGGAAGCGCCCGACGAAGGCGTTACGTGACCCCTGATCCCACCCCCGGCGAGCAGCAGCGTGATCAGATGGTCGCGCAGCTCCTCGTCTGAGAGCGGCCGTCCAGCCCGTCGCGGCCGATCCGGCTCTATCAGCGCGAGCCGCCGGCTTCGTCGAGGAGCCGTTCCGCGCGGGCGAACAGCTCGACCGGACTTGTCTCGAGCGAGGCGGCGATCTTGAGGATGTTCGTGAGGCTCGGGTTGCGTGTGCCGCGCTCGATGCCGCTGATGTAGGTGCGGTCGAGTCCGCACTTCAACGCCAGGCCTTCCTGGGACACGCCCTGCCGCATGCGGATCGCGCGGATGGCTTCGCCGAACGCGGCGTGCGCTGGAGATCGAGTCGACATGCCTACAGCTTTCCGCCTTGACGACTATTAGTCTATGGACTATCGGTCACTCTACACGATCACACAGAACTCCGGCTCGGCGGCCCGCCGCCCGGGGCTCGGCACAGAAGGAGGGCTTCCATGCGGGACCAAGACACGAAGATTCGCAGCGACGAGGACCGCCGGCTGGAGCGGGCGATCGTCCTGCAGACCCTCCGCGACGATCACGACACAGGTTGGCCGCGGCCAGAGCTCGAAGCCGAGCTCGGGCGCCCCGATCCGATCGCGATCGGCGACGCGCTGACTCGCTTGAACTACGAGGGCGTGGTCGAGCTCTCCGGCGAGACGGTGTGTGCCTCGCGCGCGGCCCTGCGCCTGAGCGAGCTGGAGCTGATCGCCGTGTGAGACTGCTTGACCGCCATCTCCACCGCCGCGGGCTGTCACCCCGGCTCCACGATCGACCCCGGCGGGGGACGCCCGACGATGGCGGCGCCTTCGCAATTGCGCACGCAGCGCCGGTAGACCGCATGGAAGCCCAGCAGCTGAGGGACGGTGACGAAGCGATAGCCGCGCGCGCGCAGGGCGCGGATGATGCCGGGATAGGCGGCGAGCGTCTGCCCGCGCGGGCCGCCGCCGTCGTGCGAGAGCACGATCGAGCCGGGCCGGACCTGCGCCAGCACGCGCTGGCGGATCGCGCCGGCGCCGGGGAGCGTGTAGTCGCTGGGATCGACCTCCCACAGGATCGTCGCCATGCCGAGCGAGGCGGCGGTGCGCACGACCGATCCGTCATAGTCGCCGTAGGGCGGCCGGAACACGCACGGGGTGTAGCCGCTGAGGCCGCGGATCGCCCACAGCGTGCGCTGCAGCTGGCTCCGCACGCCGCCGCTTCTGACGAGATCCGGGTGGGTGTAGGTGTGGTCGCCGAGCACGTCGCCGTCGCGCAGCTCTTCGTGCAGCGTCGCCCGGTAGCGCGAGCTGAGCTGCTCGCCGATCGTGAAGAAGGTCGCGACGGCGTGGTTGGCCTCGAGCATCCGCACGAAGCTCGGCGTGAGCGGAAACGGGCCGTCGTCGAAGGTGAGCGCCACCTCCTTGCGCCGCGGCCCGTGGCCGTAGGCGACGGCGGGTCCGCGCCGGACGCAGCCGATCGGTCGGTAGCGGGTCGGCGGCGCGGGGGGCGTGGGAGGAGGCTGCGCGGGGGGCGTGGGAGGATTCTCTGCGGTTGGCGCATGCGCCAACCGCCGGACCCGCACATGTGCGGGTCCGAGCAGGGCCGCATGCGGCCCTTCCACCCACCGATCGAAGATCGGTGGGATCTCCGACCGATAAGAGATCAGATGCGATCTCTTTATCGGCCGGCCAGCATGCGACGTGGGCGAACTGCCCGCCGATGCGAGCGGCTGCAGCCACACGACAAGCGCGAGCGCGCCGCCGAGAACGACGGGTCCCGGCCACGTCCCCCCACGACGCGCTGAGCGCGTGAGGCGGCTCATCGCTCGCAGAGCCATCGCCGATCGCCTGGTCGCGGCTCCTACGGAACCGAGACCCGACCCTCGAGCGTCCCGTCGGCGAGCATCGAGCGCAGGACCTTCTTGTCGAACTTGCCGACGCTGGTCTTGGGGACTTCGGCGACGAACGCGAACTCGTCGGGTATCCACCACTTGGCGACGCGTCCGCGCAGATGCTCGACGAGCTCCTGCGCGCCGGCGGTCGAGCCCTCGCGCAGGACGACGCAGCAGAGGGGCCGCTCGGCCCAGCGCTGGTCGGGCTTGGCGATGACGGCCGCCTCGAGCACGTCCGGATGGTCCATGACCTCGTTCTCGAGCTCGACGGAGGAGATCCACTCGCCGCCGGACTTGATGACGTCCTTGGAGCGATCGGTGATCTGGACGTAGCCGCGAGGATCGACCGAGGCGATGTCGCCGGTGCGCAGCCAGCCGGAGTCGAACTTCTCGTCGTCGGCGGGGCCGTGGAAGTAGCGGGCGGCGATCCACGGCCCGCGCACCTCGATCTCGCCGGTGGACTCGCCGTCCCAACAGACCTCGGAGCCGTCGTCGCCGATCAGGCGCAGCTCGACCCAAGGCAGCGGCCGGCCCTGCTTGGCGCGATCGTTCCAGTAGGCGTCGTCGTGCTCGCCGAGCTCGTCCGGGCGCGAGTAGGTGGCGACGGGACTGGTCTCGGTCATGCCCCAAGCCTGGAAGATGCGCACGGCGTGGCGCTCCTCGAAGTCCTGCATCAGCCGGCGCGGCACGGCCGAGCCGCCGCAGGCGGCGTTGGCGAGCGAGGAGAGGTCGAGGTCGGGATGGGCGTCGGCGTAGCGCAGCAGGTCGGCGAAGATCGTCGGCACGCAGCCCATCAGCGTGGGACGCTCGGCGGCGATCAGCCCAGCCAGGGGCTCGGCCTGCAGGAAGCGGTCGGGCAGGATCAAGTCGGCGCCGGCGAGCGCCGCCCCGTGGGGCAGGCCCCAGGCGTTGGCGTGGAACATCGGCACGACCGCCAGCACGCGGTCCGCGCGGGAGAGGCCGACGGCGTCGCGCATCAGCGTCGCGGTCGAGTGCAGGCTGATCGAGCGATGCGAGTAGAGCACGCCCTTCGGGTTGCCGGTGGTGCCGCTCGTGTAGCAGAGGGCCGCGGCCTGGCGCTCTGAGACCTCGGGATAGTCGAAGCCGCCCGGGCCGGCCTCCTCGAGCAGCTCCTCGTAGCGCAGCGCGCCCGGCAGCCGGCCGATCTCCGTCTGGCCGGCGCCGCCGTCGTCCATGACGACGTAGTGACGCACGCAATCGAAGCGGGGCGCCAGCTTCTCCAGCAGCGGCACGAGCGAGCTGTCGACGAAGATCACCCGATCCTCGGCGTGGCGCACGATGTAGGTGAGCTGCTCGTCGAAAAGGCGGATGTTGAGCGTGTGCAGGACGGCGCCGACGCAGGGAATCGCCATGTACAGCTCGAAGTGGCGCTGGTTGTTCCAGGCGAAGGTGCCGACGCGATCGCCCGGCCGCACGCCGAGCCGGCCGAGCGCACGGGCGAGGCGGTCGATGCGCTCGGCGCTCTCGCCGTAGCTCACGCGGGTCGTGCGGCCGCCTTCGCCGAGCGTGACGACCTCGCCGTGCGGATGGCAGCTGCGGAGCCGGCGCAGGATGTGATGGAGGGTCAGCGGGAAGTCGTCCTGCATCAGCCCTCCAAGCGCGTCGTTCACCCCCGTCTGACCTCCTCGCGGCTGTGTACCGACAGATCGCTGTAGACGGCGAGCGTGCGCTGGGCGATGTCGTCCCAGTCGAAGCGCAGCACGTGCTCGGAGGCCTCGGTTACGAGCCGGTCGCGCAGCTCGCCGTCGACGAGCAGGCGCTCGATCATGACGCCGAGGTGCTCGGCGTCGCCGCCGTTGAAGCGCAGGCCGACACGCTCACCGGGGGGCACGACCTCGCGCAGGCCGCCGGTGTCGGCGACGATGCAGGGACAGCCGGAGGCCATCGCCTCCAGCGCGACCAGGCCGAACGGCTCGTAGATCGAGGGCACGACGCAGAGGTCGGCGATGCGGTAGAGGGAGTGCAGGGCATCGTCGCCGATCCAGCCGAGGAAGACGCCGCTCTCGGACAGCCCCAGCCGCTGCGCCTGGGCCTTGAGCTCGTTCTCGTGCGTGCCGGAGCCGGCGACGAGGAAGCGCACGTCGCCGACGCGCTCGATCACGCCGGGGAGCGCGTCGAGCGCGAGCTGGAAGCCCTTCTCGTAGACGAGCCGCCCGACCAGCAGCACGAGCCGCTCCCCCGGCTCGGCGAACTGCAGCCGCAGCGCGGTCAGGTCGTCGACCGGCTGCAGATCGTGGGGATCGATGCCGTTGGGGATCACCACGATGCGCCGCTCGTCGATGTCGAAGATGTCGGCGACATGGCCGCGCATGTAGTGCGAGCACACGATCACGGCGTCGGCGCGGCGGGCCATCCAGAGCTCGACCGAGTGGATGTGCGACTGGGGCTCCTCCTGGACCCAGCCCTGGTGGCGGCCGTGCTCGGTCGCGTGGATCGTCGTCACGTATGGCACCTCCAGACGCTCGGACAGCGCGGCGGAGGCGTGCGCGACCAGCCAGTCGTGACCGTGGACGAGGTCGTAGACGTGCTCTTCGGAGAGCGTCAGGCCCGCCGAGAGCATGTCGTCGTTCATCTGCTCCACCCACGCGACGAAGCGGTCTAGGTCGCGCGGCCAGCCGGGCTCGGGCACCCGGTACACGATCACCCCGGAGCGCTCTTCGACGGTCAGCGACCCATCCCGTCCGCCCTCCTCGCCGCCCGGAGCTCCGCCGGAGCCGCGCGTCAGCACATCGACGGCGAGCCCCTGGCGGACGAGGGCCTCGGCGAGCTTGCGCACGTGCCGCGCGAGGCCGCCCTCGATCACGGGGGGGTACTCCCAGGAGAGGAGCAGCACGCGGTCGCTCATCGACAAGACCCTACCTCGCGGGACCGGTTCGAGCCTTGATGAACACCGGAGCTTTCGCCACCGGAGCTTTCGCCCGTGTGCAGTCGGATCGCAAGCGCGACCGGGCTTGATAACTATTACGCTTGTTGGACACGATTGGAGGGCGCGTAGGCCGGACCGGCCGAGCGCGCGGCCAGGAAGGGGGCCGGGTGGCGCGCAAGCGCGTGATCGATATCCGCTCGATGGGCGGCTGTGAGGATGCATCGAGAAGCGTGCTCGAGCTCGACAGGGTGGTCAAGCACTACTACGGCACGGACGAGGAGGTATGCGCCGCGGATGGTGTGAGCCTCGTGGCCAGGGCCGGCGAGATGATCGCGGTGCACGGCCCGAGCGGCTCGGGCAAGACGACGCTGTTGCTGCTGATCGCCGCGCTGCTGCGCCCCGAGCAGGGCACGATTCGCTACGGCGGACGCGACCTCTCCTCGCTCTCCGACGAGGAGGCGTCCAACTACCGGCTGCGAGATGTCGGATTCATCTATCAGAGCTTTCATCTGATGCCGCGCGTCTCGGCGGTCGAGAACGCGGCGGTCAAGCTGCTGCTCGACGGGGTGGGGATGCGCGAGGCGCAGGCTCGCGCTGTCCCCTGGCTCGAGCGCCTCGGCCTCGGCGACCGTCTGAAGCGCACGCCGGAGCAGCTCTCCGGCGGCGAGCGCCAGCGGGTGGCGATCGCACGAGCGCTGGCAACGAATCCGAAGCTGATCCTCGCCGACGAGCCGACGGCGAACCTCGACAGCAGGCGCAGCGGCGAAACCATCGAGCTGCTGCGCGCGCTCGCGCACGAGCGCGGCGTGGTCGTCCTGCTCGTCACCCACGACACCGAGGCGGCACAGGTGGCCGACCGGCGCTGCACGTTGCGCGACGGCAGGCTCCTCGACGGCCATCAGGACGGAGTCCTGCGCGATCCGCAAGCTCCGCGCGCGGGCACGGCCGGTGCGCGAGGGTGAGCGCCCTGACGCGCGTGCGGTCTTGAGACGAACCCTGATGCGACCGTCCACGCTTCTCTACTTCTACCGCAGGCGGCTGCGTGTGCACGCCGTCCAGGAGCTGTTCGCGGGCATCGGGATAGCCGTCGCCGTGGCGCTCGTGTTCGCTGCCCTCGTCGCCGAGGGCAGCGTCGCGGGCTCGGCTGGCGAAGTGGTCCACGCGATGGTCGGTGGAGCAACCCTTCAGCTGCGCGCCCGCGACGGCGACGGCTTCGACGAACGCCTGCTCACGCGCGTCGAGCACCTTGCTGGGGTCAAGCAGGCCGCGCCGCGGTTGGAACAGAGCGCGACCGTGATCGCTCGCGACGGCCGCCGCACCCCGGTGAACCTCGCCGGCACCGGCAGCACGTCACCGTCGCCCGCCGGGATCGGACTCAGCAAGACGACTGCCGACGCGCTCGGCATCGCAGGCTCGGGATCGCAGGCGGACGAGGTGACGCTGAGCCTGCGCGGACGAGGCTACACACTGAAGGTGGCGGGCGTGCTGGGGCCCAAGGCGGTCGGTGCGCTGTCACGCGCACTGATCGCCGTGATGCCGCTCGGACGCGTGCAGGAGCTTGCCGGATTGCACGGTCGGATCACGCGGATCCTGGTGTGGACGGAACCCGGACGTGAAGCGGCCGTCCGCGCGGAGCTTCAGACGCTCGCCGGCGGGCGGCTCACGGTCGCGCCGGCCGACCAGGACGTGACGCTGCTGCGACAGGCGCTGCGCCCGAGCGACCTGGCGAGCGGACTGTTCGCCGCGATCAGCGCACTGCTCGGCTTCCTGCTCGCGTTCGCCGCGATGCTGCTGACGGCGCCCGAGCGACGCCGGGCGATCGCCGAGCTGCGCATCGCCGGCGCCAAGCGGACCGCGATAGTGAAGATGGTCCTCTTCCAGGCCCTCTGTCTGGGTCTCGTCGCATCGCTGGTGGGGCTGCTCGCCGGCTACGCGCTGTCGGTGGGCGTCTTTCACCAGCACTCGCAATATCTCGCCGAGGCGTTTACGCTCGCCGGCGGCACCGTCGTGGGGGCGCGGCCGGTGCTCGTGTCCGTGATCGGCGGGGTGCTGACGACGTGCCTGGCCTCGGCGATCCCGCTGCTCGACCTCCGAAGCGGAGGTGCGCGAGACACCGTCTACGTGCAAGACGGCGTGCCGGACAACGCGTTCGGCAAGGCCACGCAACGACGACTGTTCGCCATCTCAACGGGCCTGATAGCGCTGGCGAGCGTGCTGTTCGTCCTCGCCCCCGCGGCCGCCCTCGGCGCGACCGGCGCGCTCGCGCTGGCCACGATGCTCGCTGTCCCGCTCGTATTCGCGGGTGTGCTGAGAGCCACGGCGCTTGTGGCCGAGCACCACCCGAAGCTCACGAGCGTTCCGGTCGCGCTGGCTTCTTTGAAGGCGACGACGCTGCGCTCGCTCGCGCTCGCCGCGACCGGCGCCGTCGCGCTGTTCGGCAGCGTCGCGCTGGGCGGCTCGCGTGACAGCCTGCTGCGGGGCATCGAAGGCTTCTCCCACGGCTATGGCGCCGACGCGAACGTCTGGGTCACCAATCCCGGGGACAATCAGGCGACCGACGACTTCTCAGCCGGGCGCGACAGGGCGCGCATCGCGCGCCTGCCGGCCGTCGCAAACGTGCGCGCCTTCCAGGGCGGGTTCCTGCAGCTGGGCGACAGACGCGTATGGATCATCGCGCGCCCCCCCGGCGGCGGCCGGGAGGTGTTGAAGAGCCAGATCGTCGATGGCGATGTGACGGGGGCGATCGCGCGTCTGGGCGAAGGCGGCTGGATCGCCGTCTCACAGAACTTGGCCGAAGAACGTCACGCCGGGGTCGGGAGCACGCTGGCGTTGCCGACTCCCACCGGCGAGAAGCGGTTCGGGATCGCCGCGACCATCACAAACCTCGCCTGGGGTCCGGGCGCGATCCTGATGGACAGCGCCGACTACAGCCGCGACTGGAGGGTGTCGGCGCCGACGGCGCTCGGCGTCGATCTGCGGCCGGGCGCGGACGCCTCGCAAGCGCGGAGCGCGATCGAGCGCGTGCTCGGCCCGGCGAGCGGATTGGAAGTGTCGCTCGCGCGCACCCGCGAGGCGACGATCGACAGCTTGACGAGCGAAGGGCTCAGCCAGCTCGGAGAGATATCGACGCTGCTCGTGTTCGCCGCGATCGTGGCGATGGCGGCAGCGCTGGGATCGAACATGTGGCAGCGGCGCGCGTGGCTGGCCGGGCTGCGTCTCTCGGGCGCGAAGCCCCAGCGCTTGAGGCGTATTCTGCTGATCGAAGCGGCTCTGATGCTCGGGGCGGGCTGCCTGACCGGAGCCGCGGTGGGGATCTACGGCCAGGACGTGATCGACGCATACCTGAAGCGCGTGACGGGCTTCCCGCTCGCGGGCGCCATCACGGGCGTGCGCCCGTTCGAGATCTTCATGCTCGTCCTCGCCGGCGCGCTGACGATCCTGATCGTCCCCGGCTGGTTCGCCGCGCGTGTGTCACCGATGCTCGCCCTGCGGGAGGAGTAGGCCACGGCGGCGCAGGCAGGGCAACCACGCGAGTCGTCAATCGAGAACGATGAACCGACAGAGATCCACAAGTCCTGAGAGCCGGCGTGAGCCGAGCGCGCGCTATGTCGCGATCATCGCCGACGGCAACGGCCGCTGGGCGCGCCGGCGGGGACTTCCCGTCAACGCGGGCCACGACGCCGCCGCGGTCACGCTCAAGGCGCGGGTGCGCGACGCCGTCGAGCTCGGCGTCGAGGAGCTGACCGTGTACTCGTTCTCCACCGAGAACTGGTCTCGCCACGCCACGGAGGTCGACGGGATGATGGAGATGTTCTCCCGGCGACTCTCCAGTGAGACTCCGGAGTTGCACCGGGAGGGCGTCAGGATGCGCTTTCTCGGCCGGCGCGAGGGACTCCCGGAGCAGCTGATCGAGCGGATGGACTGGGTGCAGTCGCTGACCGACTCGAACCGGCGACTGACGCTGTTCATGGCCTTCAACTACGGCGGGCGCGCCGAGATTATGGAGGCCGCCAGGCGCTTCGACGGCTCCACCGAGGAGGAGTTTAGGCGCTGCCTTTACACCCCGGACATGCACGACCCCGAGGTGATCATCCGCACGAGCGGAGAGCGGCGCCTGTCCAACTACCTGCTCTGGCAATCGGCCTACTCGGAGCTCGTGTTCAGAGACGAGCTGTGGCCGGACTTCACCCGGCAAGCTCTCGAAGAGTCCCTGCAGGAGTACAACAATCGCAGACGCCGCTTCGGCGGGCGCTGACGTGTCCGGGCTCGGCGATCGGCGGCTCGTGGCTCGTGCCGGCCTGGCCCTCGCGCTGGCAAACGCTCGGTACTGGTTCACCGTGGCGCCGCTCGTGCGCGGACAGCTGCGTCGCTGGGAGCGGCGCGCGCGCGCGATTTCTGACCCCGACCTGCGGGCGCTCGCCCTCGAGAAGCTGCACACCGAGCGCTTCCATGCCGAGGCGGCCGCAATGGTAGCGACGCGCGCACCGCGCGCGCACCGTGAGCACGTGGTGGAGGCGATCGTGGCGCTGGAGCTGCTGTTCGACTATCTCGACGGGGTCACGGAGCGCCCGTCCCCCGATCCCATGAGCGAGGGCGAGCGCCTGTTCAAAGCGTTCACCGACGCGGTCGAACTCCGTCCCGATGGCAGCCGCGACGACGGTCGCGAGCACCCCGATGACAGCGGCTATCTGGAGGAGCTGTCCGGCGCTGTGCGGGTCGCGCTCGCGCGTCTGCCCGGCGCCTGGGCGATCGCCGATCTCGCGCGGCGGAGCGCCGCTCGCAGCGCGCAGGCGCAGATCCGCATGCATGCCGCCCCGTATGTCGGGACGGCGCAGCTCGAAGCATGGGCCAGAAGCGAGGCGACGGGCACAGGCCTGGAGTGGCGCGAGCTGCTCGCAGGCGCAGCGTCGTCCGTGCTCGCACTGCACGCGCTGATCGCCGCCGCGGCCGACGCCCGGACCAACCAGCGCGAGGCCGGCGAGATCGAGGCGGCTTACCTGTCGATCTGCGTCCTGCTCACCTTGCTCGACAGCCTTGCCGACTACGAGCAAGACACGAGCACGGGCGAGCGTGGCTACATCAGCTTCTACAAGGACCGCGACGTGCTCGCGCAGGCGCTCGCCCGCGTCGCCCGGCGCGCCACGGGGCAGGCGCGCGAGCTTCGCGACGGGCCACACCACGTGATGATGCTCGTGGGCGTAGTGGCCTACTACACCTCCTCACCGGGCGCCGGCAGCGCGTTCGCCCAGCCGGTCGCCAAGCGCCTGAACGAAGAGCTCCGACCCCTGATCGTCCCCACGCTGGCGATCATGCACACCTGGCGCCTGGCGAAGCGGGCGCGAGGATTCCGGCTTGCAGGTCGTGAATCGGCTCATAGGAGCACTGTCGAATCCTGAAACGGCGTCGATCGAGTGCAAAGAGGCCGAGACGCTCCCCCGACCGACGGACCGATGGGCCATCGAATCAGAACCCTATCGTATGAATTACCGCATTCTGCGATTGAGTATTAAAAACCGTCGGCATCGCCCTCTCACGACACGCGGGAGATCACCCAGAAATCGTTGGTGAGGCTGTTGTTGGGCGCGAACCATCCGGCGTCCATCCAGAAGTAGCCTTCGTCGCCCCATTCGGCGCCCCAGCTGTTGCGGATCTCGACGGCATCGACAGGGAACCTCTGCTTGGTGAAGTCCCAGCCGACGATGTCAACCGCGTGCCCACCGATGGATGCTTCTTCCGGGCCGGGCAGAGGCAGCGCCTGGCTCTTGGGATTCCATGTGCCGTCCTCGAACGAGGAGGGCACCGAGAAGCCGAACGCGATCGGGTGATGGGCCTGCACGGCGGTGCGGATAGGCGCTCCGCGTCCACCGGGGATGATCCGCTGATACTGGATCGCCTTGTCTTTGCCGGCGTCTTCGTAGGCCTTTGGGGAGGGGCGTTCGGCGAACTTGCTGATGTCGTAGGGCCAGTCCGGCACCTCCGGCGGGGCTCCTTCGCCGGCGACGACCTTGATGCCGTCGCGGATCTGCGCGCCGGAGTCTTCTTTGATCGTGCCCTCGATCGCGCGCTCGCCGTAGTAGATGAACAGCCGCGACGGCGTGACTGCGCCCTCGGATTCGCGCATCTCCTGGTGCTCGAGGATCGCGGCTATCGCGTTGGCCGTGCAGGAGCCGAGTTCCTCCTGGTTGTAGACCGGTGGCATCTCCGCGCGCAGGGAGAGCTTGGGCGGCAACTTGGGAGGACTGAGAATCGCCTCCTCCAGGTTGTAGATGCGATCCCTGTGGTCGGGCAGATCGGGGTGCCATCCGTAGCGCTTGATCTTGCGTGCGGTCGTAGTCATAGCCGTTCTTCCTGTCGTGATTGACGCGCTTCGCGCGATCGTATCATGGTGTCCAAGATATTGTATTGTCCTGTATTTAAGACTTCCGTCCGGCGGCGCACAGCGACTGCTTCTACACTCCGGCCGCCAACTCGAGCGGCCATCGGAGCGTCGATACCGCTCGACATGCTCATCACGACTCCCGCACCGACCCACTCGCCGGGGCCGGGGCGGTTCATCCTCGTCAGGATGGTCGGGGCGAATGGCTCTGAGTGGCTCTGGGGAGCGGTTTGGGCGGAGGCGGGGGCGGTAAGGAGCTACGCCGTGAGGAGCCGGAGCCTCACCGGACTACCGGTTCGCGTCGTCCGGGTCGTGATCGGCAAGGATCTCGAGCGCCTCTCCGTGCCGGATCACTAGACGCTCCCCGGCCTTGCGCGCGCTCTCTCGAGATCCGCCGGCTCGCGAGCTCGGCGTCGATGACCGCCGACGTGGCGCGGGCCGTACCGGCGGGGAGGTGCGCGTGTCGCCCGCCGGACTCGCCAGCTGGCGCTCGAGATCGGTGAACGCATCGATGATCTCCGGAGCCTCATATGCGCGGTTGCGCCGGCCGATCGTGATCTGGCGCAGGATCCCGGCCTCCACGAGACGTTGAACGGCCTCGTTGGCAGGGTTGTACGTGCGCCCGATCAGGGACGCGGCGCTCTCCGCCGTCAACACCGGGGCACCGGCGAGCCGGTGGAGCAGCAGATCGGTCGCGGAGCTGGCTCGCACGCGGCCGAGTCGCTCACGCCACCCCGACTGGAGCTCGGCGACGCGGCGCTCGAAGTCGCTGGCATCTGCGACCGAGCGCGTACAGGCGGCTGCGAAGGTCGCGATCCACCGGTTCGCGCCAGCGCGGGCCTCCTCCGAGCCGGGCGATCCGACGTAGCGGGTCGCCGTCAGGCCGCCGACGTAGTCGCGTGCGAGGGTTGCGAGTACCAGCGACACGGGTGGCAGCACGCGGACCGCCAGTCCCCTGCGACCGAGCACGAGGTGGATGATCGTGCGTCCCGTGCGGCCGTTGCCATCGACGAACGGGTGGATCGTCTCGAACTGTGCGTGAGCGATCGCCGCTTGCGCGACCGCCGGAAGGTCCTCGCCGTTGCAGAATGCGACGAGGTCGCCCATCAGACCCTCGACGAGCTCCGGAGGCGGGGGCACGAAGTCAGCAGAGCAAGGGTTGTAGTCGCTGCCGCCGATCCAGTTCTGGACGGTCCTGAAGCGTCCACCGTGCTCCTCGAGACGAGTACCGGCAAGCAGCCGGCTGTGAATCTCAAGCAGTAGGCCGATCGTGATCTCATCGCCGGGGCCGACCCGGTCGAGACCGTGGAGCATCGCGTCGATGTTCCCGAGCACCTCGGTGGCCGTCACGTCGGAGGACGGCTCGCGCATCGAACGGCCAGCCTCTGCACGCAGCAGCCGCCGGACTCCGATCTCGAGACCCTCGATGCGGGAGGAGGCCACCGACTCCGCGCGCAGCAGTATCCGTGCGAGCGTCTCTGTGTCGACGAGCGCGCTCGCCTGCGCGTTCAACCGCGCGATCGTGGCCTCGGCGTCCGCGACGTCGGCGGCGACGTCGCCGTCGAGCGCAAACGCGCGACCCGTTAGGACGTCGGGGATATAGGCCGAGTAGTCGCAGGACCGGCGGTCCCGGCGAGAGAGGCCGGAGTCGGCGACCTTGGCCTGCCAATGGCGCTTCGCAAGCTCAGACATGGGATCCTCTTGTTTGAGGTTATCTCATAACCTGAGATAGACGTCGGGCGCAACGGAGGTTGCAGCTGGCCGGGCGCGCTGCAGATTGCCATCATCGGACCGTGTCAGACGAGCCCAGCAAGCGACTCGAGGATGATCAGGTCGGCCAGGCCGCCGACCCCGCTCAAGTCGACGGTCGCGACACCGACGAGACAGCGGAGCCCACGCTCGCCACAGCGGTAGAGCGCCGAAGGAACGACCCGGAGCTCAAGGCGCGCCTCCAGCGCATCCGTGACGAGGACGCAGAGCTCTTAAAGCGATGTGGCGGCGGCCTGGATGAGCTCGCCACGCGGGCGCCGACGCGCCGTGTCGCCGGTCACGGCCAGCGGAGCGGATCTGCGGTGGCTACGACCGTGTAGGCGATGACGCCGTGGGCTCCGCGGGGGATCACGGCGGGAGGCCGCTGATCGATCCAAATGCCGAGGTTGTCGTCGTTGAGGTCCTGGCTGCTGTTGAAGAACGCACGGGGCGTCAGGGGACCGGATGAAGGGCCGCGGACGGTCGTCAAGTCGATGCGGTAGGAAGGGGTGTTGCCGTTCGGCTGGCCCGCATTGTCGGTGTGGACGACGTCGAGTGTCGGGCGGTTCGAAGCCAGCGGCGTGGGCATGATCGGCAGCAGGGCGTTCGCCTGGCCGGGACTCAGCGGGACTTCCACCGGACCGTTCTGCCCGCGGAAGCGGAAGGCGTCGACGTCGTGGCGCTGAGGGTCGATGTACATAGAGGAGATTTGCACGAGCCGAAAGGACTGAAGCTCAGCGGTGCGGGTCGGGTCGGGGATGACCTGCTCGGTGAACGTGAAGGTCCCTTTGACGTCCAGGCGGGTCTCGTGGCTCGTGGGACGGTGCAGGATGAGGTCCCACCTCAGGTTCGCGATCTGGTTCGTCTCGGTTCTGTTCGGCGCAAGGTTCCGATCGCTTGCGCTGATCCGGATATGCAGGCTCCCGTCTCCAGCATGGTCGACGCTCACGCGCTGGAGTTGGGGGTCGAAGAACAGCCGCGGCTTTCCCGGGAACGACGTCGAGGTGCCGAAGACCGCCGGCCCGAGCACGAGACTCTGCCCGAACGGGAGCGGCGGTACGGGATCGGCGCCCGGCTTGAGCCGCAAGTAGCCCGACGCGGCGATCACCATCACCTGCGGGAAGCGCTGGGTCGTGCCGACGCGACTCGCGATCGCGACCATCTTCGTGGCACCCACCCGCGCGCCATCGACGTACAGCTGAAAGGGATCCTGGGGAATCGACGTGCTCAGTCGCTGGACCGTCCAGGTACGCGATCTCGCGCTGAGCACGCGGCAGAAGTAGGTATGCCCGCCGTAGCGGATCCGTGTTCTGTCGCGCGAGGGGTCGTACTCACGCGCCCCCGGCGCGGCGCAATCATAGCCCCGTCCACCGGAGTACCACACATAACTGTGGTGATCCGACGGACAGCTGTGCGCGGCGTGGCAGCCGGAGCGGTGCCCGGACGCGACCCCAGCAGGGAGCAGACTGCCCGCCACGCCTACGAGCAGGACGAGTCTCACAGCCACTCGCCGCCACGTTCCACCTGCGCCCGCTGTACCAAACTCGTTCACTTCTCGGAACATATGCCTTGCAGCAGGTACCGCCATCCGAAGAAACCCACACTCTGATGAGGTCTACTACGACGGCTCCTCCGGACTCCTGAGATGCCTGCGACACAGAGCGATTTGATGCGACGCCCGATGCTCCAGTCGCGACCGTCCTATGCGGCCCGTCGAGGCATCCTGAACCGCACAAGGCGCGGGATCGTGAAGTGTTCGCATAGGGAAGCGGACCCGCCGGGGCGGGGCGATGAGCAGAGGTTGCCCTATGAGCAAGCGGACGAAGAGCGAGCGCGAGATGGGCATCGGGGCGACTGGATTCGAACCAGCGACCTCTCGCTCCCAAAGCGAGTGCGCTACCAGGCTGCGCCACGCCCCGATACCGACACAGGGTAGACGCAGCACCGACATCCATGCCCGACTCGCTGGGCCTGACCTCGCGCCGGGCCGAGCCGCTGCTAGCCTCGGCCACCACCCATGGCCGAGATCCAACCCCTGCGCGCGCTGCGCTACGACCTCGCGAAGGTCGGTTCGCTCGCGGACGTGACGGCGCCTCCGTATGACGTGATCGATCCGGAGCAGCGCGCGGCGCTGCTCGCCCGCTCGCCGCACAACATCGTGGCGATCGACCTGCCCGAGGGCGAGGGTGGGCGGGATTCCGATCCATACGCGGCCGCGGCGCGCCTCTTGGAGAGCTGGCGGCGCGAGGGCGCGCTCGTGCGCGACAGCGAGCCGGCGATCTGGGCGCACTCTCAGGACTACACGGGCCCCGACGGGCGCCGGCGGACCCGCCGGGGGTTCTTCTGCAGGGTGCGGATCGAGGAGTACGGGCCCGGGCGGGTGCGCCCGCACGAGCGCACGCACCCCGGGCCGAAGGAGGACAGGCTGCGGCTGACGCGCGCAACGCGGGCGAACATCTCCCCCATCTTCTCCCTCTACTCCGACCCGGGCCAGGCCGCTTGGAGCGCGCTCGCGCCCGCAGCCGAGCGGGAGCCGTGGGGCGAGGTGACCGATGCGGAGGGTACGGCGCACCGTCTGTGGCGGGTGGCCGACCCGTGGGCGATCGCCGCCGTGCAAGAGGCCGCAAGCAGCTCGGAGCTCTTGATCGCCGACGGCCATCACCGCTACGAGACGATGCAAGCTTACGCCCGGGAGGTGGACGGCGAGGGCGATCACCGCTACATCCTGATGTGCCTTGTGGCGCTGGAGGATCCGGGGTTGACGGTGTTCCCGACGCACCGTTTGATCGGCAGCCTCGGCGAGGATCGCCGGCGCGCGCTCGAGCAGGCGCTGGAGCGGGATTTCGAGATCGCCGAGGTCCCGGTCGAGCGGATCGCGCCGCCCCCGCAGGGGCCGGACGCGACGACACCGCTGCAGCTCGGCTACGTAGACCACCGCGACGGGCGCCCGCTGCGGCTGACGCTGAAGGACCAGGCGATCGCCGACGCGGCGCTCCCGGGGCGCTCCGAGGCCTACCGCCATCTGGACACGGGCGTGCTGGAGACGCTGCTGCTGAAGGGCGCGCTCGGGCTCGGCGACGAGGACATCTCGCACCTGAACGGCCTGTTCTATGCGCGCTCGACCGAGGAGGCGCTGAAGCTCGTGCGGTCAGGCGCCTATGACGCGGCCTTCTTCATGCGCCCGACCCCGGTGGCGCAAGTCAGAGACGTGGCGGCGGCCGGCGAGAACATGCCGCCGAAGTCGACGTTCTTCTTTCCGAAGCTGCTCACAGGCCTGCTGCTGAACCCGCTCGCGTGACGCCGGCACGTCCTTTCGGAACGCCCGCGTCGGAGTACCATTGAGACGGAGGGATGTAATCGAGAAGGGTCGATCGGATGGATTGCGTGATCGATGATCGAGGAGAAAGGCGGCCGGCATGAAAGCGACGGCGCAACGCGACGACAGGACGTTCAGGCACACGGTGCAGGTGCGCGAGCACCAGCTGACTGTCGACGAGCCGCTCGACAGCGGCGGCGAAGACGCGGGACCGGATCCGCAGGAGCTGCTTGCGGTCAGCCTCGCCTCGTGCACGGCGATCACGATGGAGATGTACGCGGCGCGCAAGGGCTGGGACATCGGCCACGTGGAGGTAGACGTGGAGTACAGGCTCGCCGAGCGGGGCTGTCCCACCAAGTTCGAGCTCGTGCTGCGCCTGCCCGACGACCTGCCGGAGGAACAGGTTCAGCGCCTGCTGGTGATCGCCGCCAAGTGCCCGGTGCACCGTGCGCTCGACGGCGAGGTCATGTTCGCCGAACGCGTCGAGCGCGTACACATGGCCGCCTGACGACGACCTCGACGCCGAACCGATAGACGACAACGACGGACAGACTCCCGCGGCGGTGCTCGTGCCGCTGTTCCTGGCGCCGGACGGCGGCGAGCCGCATGCCGTGCTCACCAGGCGCCGCACAGACCTGCGACGCCACGCGGGCGAGATCTCCTTTCCCGGCGGTCGCCGCGACCCGGATGACGCCGACCTGAGCGAGACGGCGCTGCGCGAGGCCGAGGAGGAGATCGGGCTGCCACGAGCGCGCGTGAGCCTGCTCGGCCGGCTGCCGCCCGTGTCGACGTTCGTGACCAACTACGAGATCCACCCGTTCGTCGGCATGGTCCCCGCGGGCGTCGATTGGGTCGCGTCGCCGGCGGAGGTCGATGCCGTCCTGGAGCTGTCGCTGGGCGCGCTGCATGCGGGCAGGACGCGCGCGCGTGTCGAGCGTCGCGGAATCGCCTTCGACACCGACGCCTACGTCGTGGACGGCCATCTCATCTGGGGCGCCACGGCGCGCATCCTCGACAGCCTGCTGGCGCAGGCGCAGGAGCTGTCGCTCCCCCGCCACGCCGACGCCTGAGCCCCGCTACGCGCCGACCTCCACCGGGACCCCTACGAGATTCCCCCACTCCGTCCAGGAGCCGTCGTAGTTCTTGACGCGGTCGCGGCCGAGCAGCTCGTGCAACACGAACCAGGTGTGCGCGGAGCGCTCGCCGATGCGGCAGTAGGCGATGATGTCCTGGCCGTCGAGCACGCCTTTGCCGCCGTACAGCTCACGCAGCTCGTCGGCCGACTTGAACGTGCCGTCCTCGTTGACGGCCTGCGCCCACGGGATCGAGGCGGCGCCGGGGATGTGGCCCGCGCGCTGGGCGCCCTCCTGCTCGTAGCCGGCGGGCGAGATGATCTCGCCGGCGAACTCGGCGGGCGAGCGCACGTCTACCAGGCGGGTGGGCGTGTCGATCGCGGCCAGCACCTCCTCGCGGCGGGCCCTGATCGCGTCGTCGCCGGGCCTGGCGACGAAGCTCGCGGGCGGATGCGAGGGCGCCTCGGCGGTGGTCGGGCGACCGTCGGCGATCCACTTTTCGCGTGGGCCGTTGAGCAGCAGGACCTTGTCGTGGCCGTAGTACCTCAGATACCAGTAGGTGTAGGCGGCGAACCAGTTGTTGCGGTCGCCGTACAGCACGATCGTGTGCTCGTTCGAGACGCCGCTCGAGCCGAACAGCTCGCCGAACGCCTCAGGGCCGAGGAAGTCGCGCTTGACCTGGTCCTGGAGGTCCGCCTTCCAGTCGAACCCGATCGCCCCGGGTATGTGCGCCTCGGCATACAGCGCCGGGTTCTCGTCGACCTCGACGATGCGGATCGACGCGTCGTCCAGGTGCTGCTCGAGCCACTCGGGCTCGACGAGCACGTCCTTCGCGTAATCGGACAAGAGAGCCTCCTGGGTCGTAAACCTGATCGGCTTTTGGGGTAATTGCCGATCAGGATAGCGGACCGCGCGAGCAGGCCGAGCGCCCCGGAGCGACCGAGCGCGCCGATCGCTCCGCCGGCTCGGACCGGCGCCGGGCGCTCTTATGCGCGGCGCTCAGCGGGAGCCGGCGAGCAGCGAGTAGATCGCGGCCCGCGCGTCTGGGAGCCATGCGTCGAGATCGAGAGGATCGGCGCGCACGAGCGCCACAGGGATGGCGTTGCGCACGCCCGCGGCCCGCACGATCCGGACGCCCTCGGCGAGGACGACCGCCTCCACCGTCCGGCATGCGCTCACGCGAGCGCCCACGGCCCCGGGATGACCCTCGGCCTCGAATCCCTCTCGCTCCGCCACAGCCGACCCGGCCGCCCCGGGAGCCCCGGCCGCCCCGGGAGCCCCAGCCGACCCCAGAGCCACAGCCGACCCGGCCGCCCCGTCCACCCCGGCCTGACCGGGAGCCTCGTAGACGAAGCCACGCACGGTCGTGTCGATGGCCAGCGTGAGGAACGACTGCAGGCGCGAGTCGTGCAGCGAGCGCACCTGCCCCTGCGCCCCGCGTGCCGTCGCGAGCAGCCAGCAGGCGACCGCGACGTTCTCCAGCGCTCCGCGCAGCGTCGCCAGGCGATCGGGCGTGCCGATCAGGCATTCGGCACCGGCGTGCTCGATCGCGCCGCGGCGAGCCTCGGTCCGGGTGACGATCCGCACCGCGTGCCCGTCCGCGGAGAGACCGGCCGCGAGGGACGTGCCGCGGCAGCCGCCGCCGAGGATCAGGATCCGGGCCACGGCGCGCGATGATAGGCCCTCGGCCGCAAGCCGCACCTCGGGGCGGCCGGCGTGAGACGCGCCGGCCGACCCGAGTCACCCGAGATCGTGAGACATGCGACCGGCTCCGCGCGTACGGCCCGCAGCCGGGTGGACCGCGTCAGGCGGACGGATTCGGGCGTCGCGACCCTCTCGGGCCGCGACGCCCAGTGTCGAGGGAGGCCGGCACGAAGAGCTCACGTGCCGAGACCTGCTCGAGCGCCACCGGAGAGGTATGGGTAGCGGCGCTCGAGCAAGTCCCGGTCCGCGGACCTTCTGAGCCGGGCCGCCCGCTGGGAGAAACCCGTTCCGCCTGACTTGGCTACCGTGCATTGCACGAAGAAAAACACAGTTTTTAGCATCTGTCAAGTGGCAGGGAGAGATTTTTGTCAAGCGCTCTCCGCGACACACTCCGCGAGCGGCTCCGGAGGCAGCCCCACAAGCGTCCAATACCATCCGCGGGCTATGAGCGAGAACCGGTCGAGCCAGGACGCTTCCGCCGCCGCGACGGCGGGCGAGGACGTCGTCACGATGGACAAGATCGTCGCGCTGTGCAAGCGGCGCGGGTTCGTGTTCCCGTCGTCGGAGATCTACGGGGGGGTCGGCTCGACCTACGACTTCGGGCACTACGGGGTGCTGCTGAAGAACAACGTCAAGAACGCCTGGTGGCGAGCGATGCTGCAAGAGCGCGAGGACATCGTCGCGATCGACTCGGCGATCCTGCAGCACCCCAAGGTGTGGGAGGCCAGCGGGCACCTCGCCGGGTTCACCGACCCGCTCGTGGACTGCCGCACCTGCAAGCAGCGCTTCCGGGCCGACCACCTCTCAGAGCTTCAGTGCGGACGCAAACCGTCCAAGCACCCGGGCGAGACCGACGAGTGCGACCTGACGGACGCGCGGGACTTCAACCTGATGTTCGAGACGACGATCGGCCCGGTCAAGGAGTCAGGCGCGACCGCGTACCTGCGCCCGGAGACGGCGCAGGGGATCTTCATCAACTTCAAGAACGTGCTGCAGTTCTCGCGCAAGAAGCCGCCGTTCGGGATCGCGCAGGTGGGCAAGTCGTTTCGCAACGAGATCACGCCGGGGAACTTCATCTTCAGGACGCGGGAGTTCGAGCAGATGGAGTTGGAGTTCTTCGTGGCACCGGACGAGGCGCTGAGGTGGTTCGAGCACTGGCTGGCCGAGCGCGAGCGCTGGTACGTGGAGCTGGGCCTGCGTCCCGACCACCTGCGCCTGCGGGCGCACGACGAGGACGAGCTGTCGCACTACTCGACCGCGACCAGCGACGTCGAGTACCTGTTCCCCATCGGCTGGTCGGAGCTCGAGGGGATCGCCAACAGGGGCGACTTCGACCTGACCCAGCATGCGAAGCACTCGGGCGAGAAGCTCGAGTACTTCGACCAGAGCAGCGGCGAGCGGTACGTGCCGCACGTGATCGAGCCGGCGGCTGGCGCCGACCGCGCGACGCTCGCGTTCCTGATCGACGCATATGACGAGGAGCTCGTGCCAGGCGTGGGAGGCGACGGGCGGGGCGTCGAGGGACAGATCGGCGAGCAGCGCACCGTGTTGCGCCTGCATCCGCGCCTGGCGCCGGTGAAGGCGGCGGTGCTGCCGCTCGTCAAGAAGGACGGCCAGCCGGAGCTCGCGCGCGAGGTCTACGAAGCGCTGCGCGAGCTGGTGCAGGCCGAGTACGACGAGGGCGGCTCGATCGGCAAGCGCTATCGCCGCCAGGACGAGATCGGGACGCCGCTGTGCGTGACGATCGACCATCAGAGCGTGCAGGACCGCACGGTGACCGTGCGCGAGCGCGATTCGCTGGCGCAGGAGCGACTGCCGATCGAGGGGCTCCCCCAGGAGATCGAGCGGCGCGTGCAGGCGCCCTGGAGCACACCGAAGCTGAAAGGAGCGACATGGACTTCGACCTGACCGACGAGCAGCGCCTGATCAAGCAGACCGCACGGGAGTTCACGGACAAGGAGGTAGTCGAGCGGGCCAGGCAGAACGCGCGCGAGCACCGCTTCGACACCGAGCTCGTGAAGAAGATCGCCGAGCAGGGCTACCTCGGGGCGATCGTCCCGCGCGAGTACGGTGGGGCGGGCCTGGACCACCTCAGCTACGGGCTCCTCGTCGAGGAGATCGGCCGCGGGTGCTCTGCGATCAGGACGGTGATCTCGGTGCAGACCTCGCTCGTCTGCTCGGGGATCGTGAAGTGGGGCACGGAGGAGCAGAAGCGCTTCTACCTGCCGAAGCTGTGCTCGGGCGAGTGGCTCGGGTGCTTCGGGTTGACCGAGCCGGACACGGGCTCGGACGCCGCCAATCAGAAGACGCGCGCGCGCAAGACCGATTCGGGCTGGGTGATCAACGGCGCGAAGATGTGGATCTCGATGGGCAACTACGCGAAGGTCGCGCTGATCTTCGCCCAGACCGACCCCGAGAAGGGGCATCGCGGGCTCGGGTGCTTTCTCGTGGACACGGACCAGCCGGGCTTCAAGCCGCAGCCGATCGAGCACAAGATGGGCCTGCACGCGTCCGACACCGCGGCGATCTCGCTGGAAGACGTCGAGGTGCCCGACGACGCGCTGCTCGGCGAGATCGGCGACGGGTTCAAGGTGGCGATGTCCTCGCTCGACTCCGGGCGCTACTCGGTCGCGGCGGGGTGCGTCGGCATCTGCCAGGGATGCGTCGAGGAGTCGGTGTCCTACGCCAAGGAGCGCGAGCAGTTCGGCCGGCCGATCGCGAGCTTCCAGCTCGTGCAGGCGATGATCGCGGACATGGTGCTGAAGACGGACGCGTCGCGGATGCTCGTCTGGAGGGCGGGCTTCCTGAAGGACAGGGGCAGGCCGAACACGACCGAGACCTCGATCGCCAAGCTGCACGCGACCGAGGCGGCTGTCGAGTGCGCGAACACGGCGATCCAGATTCATGGCGGCGCGGGCTACGTGGACGATCACCCGGTCGAGCGCTGGTTCAGGGACGTGCGCGTGACCACGCTCTACGAGGGGACGAGCCAGATCCAGAAGCTGATCATCGGGCGCGCGATGACCGGGATCAACGCGCTCGTGCCGGGCTGAGATGTCGGCGGCCCGGGTAATCGGCGTGGTGGGCGCCGGCACGATGGGCGCGGGCATCGCCCAGCTCGCAGCGCGCGCGGGGGCGAGGACGCTGCTGCACGACCCACTGCCAGACGCGCTGCAGGAGGGTGCGCGGCGGGTGCAGGCCGGGCTCGAGAGGGAAGCGGACAAGGACAGGCTTAGCGCGCAGGACGCGCAGGCGGCCGCCGCGCGGATCGAGGCGGTGGACGAGCTGGCGGCATTCGCCCCGTGCGAGCTGGTGATCGAGGCGGCGCCCGAGCGGATCGAGCTCAAGCGCGAGCTGTTCGCGCGTCTGGCGGAGATCGTCGGCGAGCGATGCGTGCTGGCCAGCAACACCTCGTCGCTGCCGATCACGGCGATCGCGGCCGCGGTGCCGAAGCCGGAGCGGGTGGTGGGGATGCACTTCTTCAACCCTGCGCCGCTGATGCGCCTGCTCGAGATCATCGCGGGCGCGCTCTCGGACGAGCGCTCGCTGCAGCTGGCCGAGGAGACCGGCAAGGCGATGGGCAAGGACACGATCAGGGCGGCTGACGGCCCCGGCTTTCTGGTCAACCGCTGCAACCGCCCGTTCGGCCTGGAGGCGCTGCGGCTGCTCTCCGAGCGGATCGCCGACGTGGAGACGATCGACGGGATCGTGCGCATGGGCGGGGGTTTCAAGATGGGCCCGTTCGAGCTCTCAGACCTCGTCGGAGTAGACACGGGGCTGGCGGTGTCGGAAAGCTTCTACGAGCTCAGCTTCGGCGAGCCGCGCTGGCGACCGTCTCCGATCCAGGCTCAGCGGGTGGCCGCCGGGCTGCACGGGCGCAAGACCGGGCGCGGCTACTACGACTACAGCTGCGACCCCTACCGCCCGGAGGACCCGGCCCCGCCCAACGGCGGCGACGGCGAGGGGGTCGTGGCGATCGTCGGCGAGAGCCCGCTCGCCTATGAGCTGCGCGAGGCGGCAGCCCGGGCCGGCTACGAGGTGAGCTCTCGGCGCACGACACCGCGCGAGCTGGCGGGCCTGACGGTCGAATGCGATCCGGACGGGCGTGGACTGGGGGGCGCGCATCCGGCTTCCGAGCCCCGCATGCGTCACGGGGCGCTCGCAGACTCCCGGGTCGCGCGCAGGCCAGCGGCGTTGGCGGCCGGCGGGCACACAGCCCAAAGGGCTGGGTCGGGCCGGCCGGGGTCGGCGCAGGCCCAGGGCCAGGAGAGCGGACCCGCGCGCCCGGAGCGCAACGCGCCGCGTCCCGAGGCGCTGCGCCCGCCGCCGCCCGAGCCGCTGTACTCCCCGCGGATCCTCCTGTGCGCCGCGGGCTCGCTCGGGGCGCTCGATCCCGACGGCGACGCGGTGGGATTCCACGCATTCCCGCCGCTTCAGCGCACGAGCCTCGTCGAGCTGACCCGCGGCGAGCGCTCCTCCCCGGCGGCGGTCGCACGCGCCGAGCGGTTCTTCGCGGCGCTGGGCAAGCACACGGTGTGGGTCGCCGACGCGCCGGGGCTGGTGCTCGGACGGATCGTGTGCCAGCTCGTCAACGAGGCGTCGTTCGCGCTCGGCGAGGGAGTGGGCAGCGCGAAGGACATCGACACGGGCATGACGCTCGGGCTCAACCATCCGCGCGGGCCCCTGCAGTGGGCCGACGAGATCGGCCTGGACGCGGTGCTGGGCACGCTGGAGGCGCTATGCGAGGAGTACCGCGAAGAGCGCTACAGGCCGGCCCCGGAACTGAGGCGTCTCGTGCGCGCGGGACGCCTCGGCCGCAAGACCGGAGCGGGCTTCTTCGAGTACGAGCTCACGGCGTGACACGCGCGGCGCAATCCTGCAAGCGCTGCCGGCGCGCCACCTCGAAGCGCTCGGGAGCGCCGCGCGTGGGCGCACGGCGAAACGGGCTCGCCCCAAGACGACGACCTCACGTTCTCACGGGCGCCCGCGTTCATTCCCCGTGAGCGACGGACTGCCCCCGTTTCAGCGCTTCGTAGACGCACACCGCGAGGACGTCTGGCGCTTCCTCGTCGCGTCGGTCGGGCGCGAGGAGGCCGAGGACTGCTTCCAGGAGACGTTCGTGTCCGCCCTCGGCGCCTATCCACGGCTGCGGCCGGACTCGAACCTGAAGGCATGGGTGCTGACGATCGCCCATCGCAAGGCGCTCGACGCGCACCGCGGACGCGCGCGCCGGGCGCTGCCGCTCGATCCCCGATCGGTCGCGGAGACCGAGGCGGTCGACGGCCGGGACTCGGCGAGTCCGCCCGCCCGCGACAGCGAGCTGTGGGAGGCCGTGCGCGAGCTGCCGCCGCGCCAGCGCTCGGCGGTCGTGCTGCGCTTCCTCGCGGACCTCGCCCACCGCGAGATCGCGGCGGCGATCGGCTGCTCGGAGCAGGCCGCCCGCCGTTCGCTGCACGAGGGACTTCTCAAGCTGCGAAAGGAGCTGCCGGCATGAGGACCGAGATCGAGAGCGCCCTGAAGACGGGCCCCCAGACACGCGAGGACGCGTCCGGCGCCGCCGCGGCGGCGGCCGAGCGCCTGGTCGAGCGCATCGTCGCCGACGGCCTCGCGGACGTGGGCTACGCGCCGGTCGACTCGCCCTTCGGCACGCTCCACGCAGCCGTCACCAAGCGCGGCCTCGTACGCCTGGCGTTCCCCGAGGAGCACCCCGAGGAGATGCTCGAGCGTCTCGCCTGGCGCGTCTCGCCGCGGATCGTGGAGGCCCCGAGCCTGCTCGACCAGCTCAGGCGCGAGCTGGACGAGTACTTCGCCGGGCGCCGGCGCAAGTTCGAGCTGGCGCTCGACTGGACCCTGATCGGCCCGTTCGGACGGCGCGTGCTGAAGATGACCGCCGCGATCCCCTACGGCGGCCATCTCAGCTATGCCGAGGTCGCGGCCGAGGCGGGCAGCCCGCGCGGCGCCCGCGCGGCCGGCAATGCGCTCGGCTCGAACCCGATCCCGATCGTCATCCCCTGCCACCGGGTCCTGCGCTCAGGCGGCGCGCTCGGCGGCTACGGCGGAGGGCTGGACCGCAAGCGATATCTATTGGAGCTCGAGGGCGCCCTCCCGCCCCAGATGTAGCTCAGCTGCCGGCCTGCGCGGGCGCCCACTGCGCTTCGGCCGGGTCGCCCGCGGCCATCTGCGCGGGCACGGGCACGCCCGGCGTGTCCCTGAGATACCACTCGGCGTCCAGCGCCGCCTGGCAGCCGGAGCCGGCGGCGGTGATGGCCTGGCGGTAGGTGTGGTCGACCAGGTCGCCCGCGGCGAACACCCCGGGACGGCTGGTGCGCGTGGAGGAGCCCTCGGTGATCACGTAGCCGTTCTCGTCGAGGTCCACCTGGCTGCTCACCAGAGCCGACTGGGGCTCGTGGCCGACGGCTATGAACGTGCCCGAGACGGGGATCTGGAGCTCGGCGCCGGTCTCGGCGTTGATCAGCGCGGCATGTCCGAGCGCGCCGTTCTCGCCGGCCACGAACTCGCTGACCGTGTAGGGGGTCAGGAACTCGATGTTCGCCTGTGCCCGGGCGCGCTCGAGCATGATCTTCGACGCGCGGAACTCGTCGCGACGATGGACCACGGTCACCTTCGAAGCGAACTTCGACAGGAAGATCGCCTCCTCCATGGCCGAGTCCCCGCCCCCGACGATGACCGTCTGGGCGCCCTTGAAGAAGGCCGCGTCGCAGGTCGCGCAGTAGCTGACGCCGCGCCCGCCCAGCTCCTCCTCGCCGGGAATCCCCAGCTTCTTGTGCTCGGCGCCCATCGCCAGCACGAGCGTGCGCGCCCGGTGCTCGACGTCTGCGACCCACACCCTGTGCACGCCTCCCGGCTCGCTCGCCAGCTCGACGCGCTCGGCCTGCTCGGTCAGCAGCCGCGCCCCGAAGCGCTCGGCCTGGGCGCGCAGCTTGGCCATCATCTCCGGTCCCATGATCCCCTCGGGGAAGCCCGGGTAGTTCTCGACGTCGGTCGTCTGCTGCAACAGCCCGCCCCAGGCGAATCCCTCGATCACGAGCGGGCTGAGGTTCGCGCGTGCGGTGTACAGCGCCGCCGTGTAGCCGGCGGGCCCGCTGCCGATGATGATCACGTTCTCGACGTCGCTCATCTCATCTCCATTCTCGGCGCCCGCTGCTCACAGGATACCGTCAGGTCGCTTTACTTTGTAAAGTATAGCCTTTTTAAGCGGCTGCGGAGCGCGGCAGCGTGCCGACGACCTGCTGCACGGCGGCGGGGTCGGCGTCCCAGCGGCTGACGCTGCGCCGCAGTTGGAAGTAGGCGATCGCCCCGGGGATGCTCGGCAGCCAGAACGCGAGCAGCCGGTAGGTGAGCACGACAGGCACAGCGAGACCGACGCTGACGCCGAACGCGGCGAACGCGCCGATCATGCCGCCGTCGACGCCGCCGATCCCGCCGGGCAACGGCAGCAGGCCGACGAGCAGCCCGACAAAGTAGGCCTGGATCAACACGGCGGTCGGCGGCGCCTGGCCGAACGCGCGGAATGCCGCGTACAGCACGGCGATGTTGAACCCCCACCAGCCGATCGTGCCGACTAGCGCCCATTCGGGACGGCGTAGCAGGCCCCACGCGTAGTGCACGCCGCTGGACAGCGACGCGGTGCCGGCGGCAAGCCGGTTCGCCCAGCGCGCGATGCGCTCGTCGCTGCTGGTCACGCTCAGGTTGCTCTCGAGGTCGTGCGGCACGAACGCGATCGCGAGCATCGTCGTGATCGCGACGATGCCGACGATGGCGGGACCGATCGTGATCGCGAACGGCGCCTCGCCGGGAAACAGGCCGATGTACAAGCCGACGCCGCAGACGATCATCGCGACCATATACACGGCGTAGATCAGCATGAGGAACGCGATCATCCGCGTCGCGACGTCGCGGCGCCCCATGCCCGAGCGGCGCAGCGCCCAGGCCGTCACGGCGACCCCGCCCGCGCCCCCCGCCGCGAACAGCCGCGTAGCGGCGAGCCCGGCCATCATGATCTGGTAGCTCTCGCGCAGGCGGATCGGCGAGCCGGGCGGCACGTGCACGCCCTGGAAGATCGCGAGGTACGCGGCCATCGACAGCAGCTCGAGCAGCGCGGCCATGCCGAGCCACCACGCGTTGCCGTCGTTCAGGCGCGTAAGCGAGTGCTTGATGCCGCCGAGCTGGGGCAGCACGACGTACAGGAACGCGAGCGACACGACCACGAACGCGCCGAACAGCATCGCCCGCCGGCGCGTGACGGGGATGCGCGGCATCTCCTCCTGCCGGGCCGCGCGCGCAACGCCCGCCGGCTCGTTCGGCTGCGTCCCGTGCCCGTCGCTCCCCCCCACCGTGCCTAGGACCCCGTCTCGTGCGCTCGCGCCTCGAGCGCCGCCACCGCGCGGCCGAAACGGGCCAGCGCCGGCCCGGCGCGCGGGCCGAGGCGGCGCACCGCCCCCGTGAGCGCGGCGCCGGCGAGCAGGTCGACGACGTAGTGCTCGCCCAGGTACACCAGCGCGAATCCGAGCGTCGCGGTGTAGCCGGCGCCGAGCGCGCCCGCCACCGGGCCGGTCTCGGCGAGCAGGAGCGCGGCCATCAGGGATGTGGCGAAGTGCAGCGAGGGCATCGCAGCCAGGGGATTGCCTCCAAGCACACTGTAGAGAGGCCCCCAGCCGTCTCTCCAGAAGTGCTCGCCGTACTCGACCATCATCCGCCGCAGGTCCGGCTCGCCGTGGTTCATGCGCCCCGCGGCCGACGCCGCGTACCAGGGCGGCGCGGTCGGCGCCAGCCAGTAGACGGTCGCGCCGAGGTCGAACACGGCGTAGGTCATCACCGCCGCGCGCGGAAACCGGCGGGGCTGGCGCACCAGTACGTATGCCAGCGCGCTGTGGGGCACCATGAACCAGACCCAGTGGGCCCACACGAGCACGCGATCGAGCGTCCGCCACGCGGGCACCCCGCTGTCGGAGTCGACTCGTGCGAGCGCCCGCTGCAGTCGCAACGTCGGCAGCTCGCCGAAGCCGATCGCGCGGTCGATGTCGATCGGGTAGTCGATGTGCACGCGCTCGGCCTGCCCGGTCTCGTCGTCGTGCGGCGTCTCGTACGCGGCCAGGTACGCCCACATCTGCAGGCAGCACACCGCCACGTCGCGCGCGCGCGAGCGGCGCACCGCCACGCACAGCCCGACCGGAGCGGCGAACGCGACCGTCTGCGTGACCAGCGGGGGCGCCCTGATATGCCTGCGCGCGAGCGGCGCCGCGACCCCCGCCGCCACAACTCCCCAGGCGGTCGCTCTAATCGCCTTGGACACCCGCACCGCGCCGGAGTATATGGTCGCGCTCGGGCCGACAGGCCAAGGACGCCCGCGCCGGCGCACGGTCGCGCGGGCCCGCGCGCGGGCTCCGCTCCGCCGCTGCGCGGCCGCGAAACCCCGGCGCGTCAGCCCGCGGGAGCGCCGGCGGGCGCGTCCGGCGTACGCGCGGGGGCGCCCGCCGCGGCGACGAACGCGCCGACCACCTTGCTCGCGACATCCGCCTCCGGATGCCACTGCACGCCGAGCACGAACCGCCTGTCCGGCAGCTCGATCGCCTCGGGCAGTTCGTCCAGCGTCGAGACCCCGCTCACGCGCAGGCCCTCCCCCAGCCGGTCGACTCCCTGGTGATGGTGGGACTTGGTCGCGTGCCGCAGCTCACCGGCCGCCCGCGCCGCCAGCGAGCCCTCGGCCAGGATCACGTCGTGGTCGGCGCCGTCGAACGAACCGACCACGCGGCGATGCTCGTGGTGGCCGAAGCGCTCGGGCAGATGCTGCAGCAGCGTGCCTCCGCGGGCGATGTTGATCAGCTGCATCCCCCGGCAGATCCCCAGCACCGGCAGATCCCGCCTGATCGCCGCGCGCGTGAGCGCGATCTCGAAGAAGTCGCGCTCGGGCACCATGTCGACCGTCTCGGGGTGGGGCCGCTCTCCGTAGCAGGACGGGTCGATGTCGGCGCCGCCGGCCAGCACGAGGCCGTCGATCAGGTCCAGCGCCTCGCCCGGCTCCTCGCTCAGCAGCGGATCCACCGGCAGCATCAACGCCAGCCCGCCGGCCTGCTGGACGGCGTCGACGTAGTTGCGCGGCAGCAGCATCGCCTGCTGGTCCCACACGCTCCAGCGCGCCCTCTCCAGGGCCGCGCACATGCCGATAACGGGACGGGTCATCGTCACACCATAGGATTATCTGGAAAGGAGAGCGATGAACGACCATAACGCCCAGCTCGAGACCGTGAACGTGCACCTCGCCGACGGAGTCGCGAGGATCGAGCTCAACCGTCCGGAGGCGCTGAACGCCTGGAACAGGCAGCTCGGCGAAGACCTGCTCGCGGCCGTGCGTCGAGCGCGCGAGGACGATGCGGCGCGCGCCGTGCTGATCACCGGCGCCGGTCGCGCATTCTCCTCGGGAGCGGACCTGAAGGACTTCAGCGGCGGCGAGACCACGCCCGACGGCCGCCCGGACGTCTACAAGACCTTGACCGAGCGCTATCACCCGATCATGACGACGATCAGGGAGATGCCCAAGCCGGTGGTCGCGGCCGTGAACGGGCCGGCGGTGGGCATCGGCTGCTCGCTGGCGCTGTGCAGCGACTTGATCCTGGCGGCCGAGAGCGCGTACTTCCTGCTCGCCTTCGTGAACATCGGCCTCGTCCCCGACGGCGGCTCCTCGCTGCTCCTGCCGACGCGAATCGGCATGGCGAGGGCCACGGAGCTCTCGATGCTGGGCGAGCGTCTGCCCGCGGAGCGCGCCCTACAGTGGGGGCTGATCAACCGCGTCGTCCCCGACGAGCAGCTCGCCGATGAGGCCGGTGCGCTGGCCGCACGCCTGGCGGCCGGCCCGACGCGCTCCTACGCCGGGACCAAGCGCCAGCTGAACAACTGGCTGTACGCGCGGATGGACGAGCAGCTGGAGCTCGAGGCCCAGATCCAGCGCGAGATGGCCGGCAGCGACGACTTCCTCGAGGGCGCGCTGGCGTTCGTGCAGAAGCGCGCCGCCCGCTTCTCGGGCAGGTAGGCCAAACCCCCGGCGGGCTCGCACGAGGGCTCTCCGGAGCCATCCCGCAAGACCCGCGTGGGAGCGTCCTGAGCCGGCGAGGGCCTCGTGGCAAACGTCATCAAGCGCTTCGCGTCCGAGCGTGAATAGAATCCCGCGCGCTTTGGGCCACCTGCTCCCCGCAACGCTAGCGTTCTTCACGCCCGAGTCGGGTGGATCGCCGAACGCGGACCACATCGACTCGCTCTACAAGATCATCCTGGGCATCGCCCTGGCGATCTTCGTCGCCGTGATCGGCGGGCTGGCGTATGCGCTCGTCAGGTTCCGCGCGCGCCGGGGCGCGACGGCGGCGCAGATCAGAGGCAACACCCGCCTGGAGATCGGCTGGACGGTGGGCGCCGCTGTGATCCTCCTCGCGCTGGCGGTGATCACGTTCGTCAAGCTCGGCTCGATCCAGAACCCCCCCAACTCGGACGCAAGCGCCGGCAACCTGGTCGGCCAGAGCGGCGAGCTGTACGCGAGCGCCGAGCGCAAGCTGCCTCCGAACGGCAAATCCCTGAACATCACCGTCATCGGCAGGCAGTACATCTGGCAGTACGTCTATCCCGGCGCCGACGAACCGGACGGCCTGGGCGCGCCGTACTCCTACGAGGAGCTGGTCGTGCCGACGAACACCACGGTCACGCTGAACATCGTCTCCGCGGACGTCGTGCACTCCTGGTGGATCCCTCAGCTCGGCGGCAAGTTCCAGGCGGTGCCCGGCTATCACAACTACGCGTGGTTCAAGATCTACAAGCCCGGCGTCTACCGCGGGCAGTGCTCGGCGCTGTGCGGGCGCGGACACGCGCGCATGATCGCGACGGTCAAGGCCGTGCCGCCGGCGCAGTTCGAAGCGTGGCTGTCCTACCAGAAGCAGCTGATCGCCGAAGCGAACGCCGACGCGAAGGCCGCGCGGGCGAAGCTGGGCGCGCAGGTCGGCGCCGGACAGGTCGAAAACCCCTAACGAGTCCAGCCAGGAGAGATCGGTTCCCATATGGCCACCGTCGCAGTTCCAGTCCCCGAGATAGTCGCCCACCGCGTCGAGTCCGAGCGACGCAGCTGGACCGGCTGGTTCACCACCACCGACCACAAGCGGATCGGGATCATGTACATGGTCACGACGTTCGTGTTCTTCTGCCTCGGCGGCGTCGAGGCGCTGCTGATCAGGCTGCAGCTGGGAGCCCCGAACAACACGCTGGTGACGCCCCAGATCTACAACCAGCTGTTCACGATGCACGGGACGACGATGATCTTCCTGTTCGTCGTGCCGATGATGGCGGGCCTGGCGAACTACTTCCTGCCGCTGATGATCGGCGCGCGCGACATGGCGTTTCCGCGCCTGAACGCCCTCTCCTACTGGCTGCTGCTGGCGGGCGGGCTCGTGTTCTACGCCTCGATCTTCTGGAACCCGCCCGAAGCGGGCTGGACGAGCTACGTGCCGCTGTCGAACGCCATCTACTCCCCCGGCGGCGGCCAGGACGCGTGGATCTACCTGATCCACCTGACGGGGCTCTCGTCGATCCTCGGAGCGGTCAACTTCTATGCGACGGTCGCCAACATGCGCGCGCGGGGGATGAGCTGGGGGCGGCTGCCGCTGTTCGTGTGGGCGATCATGACCTACTCGATCCTGATCATCTTCGCGATGCCGGTGATCGCCGCCGCGGTCACGATGCTGCTCACCGACCGGCACTTCGGCACGCACTTCTACGACCCCGCGCAGGGCGGCTCGCCGCTGCTGTGGCAGAACCTGTTCTGGTTCTTCGGGCACCCCGAGGTCTACATCATGGTGCTGCCCGCCTTCGGCGTGATCTCGGAGATCCTGCCGGTGTTCGCGCGCAAGCCGATCTTCGGCTACAAGGCGATCGCGGCCTCGACCGTGGCGATCGCGTTCCTGGGCTTCTTGACCTGGGCGCACCACATGTTCACCGCGCCGATCCCCGAGGCGATCCTGGTGTTCGTGATGCTCAGCTCGTTCTTGATCGCGGTGCCGACGGGCGTGAAGATGCTCAACTGGATCGCGACGCTGTGGCGGGGCACGATCGAATTCAAGACGCCGCTGCTGTTCTGCGCGGGCTTTTTGGCGCTGTTCTTGATCGGGGGCATCTCGGGCGTGTTCCTGGCCGTGTTCCCGGTCGACTGGCAGCTGAACGAAACGTACTTCGTGGTCGCCCACATCCACTTCGTGCTGATGGGCGGCTCGGTGTTCGCGATCTTCGCCGCGATCTACTACTGGTTCCCGAAGATCACCGGACGCATGCTCGGCGAAAGTCTCGGCAAGGCGAGCTTCTGCCTCATGTTCGTCGGCTTCCTGACGACCTTCCTGGTCCAGCACGTGATCGGCCTCGACGGGATGCCGCGGCGCGTGTACGAGTACCCGGACGTCGGCAACCTGGCGCTGTACAACCTGATCTCCACGATCGGGTCGTTCATCCTCGCCGCCGGCGTGATCGCGACGATCGTCAACGTCGCGCGCAGCGTCAAGACGGGCGCGGTCGCGGGACCGGACCCGTGGAAGGCGAACACGCTCGAGTGGTTCACGACCTCGCCGCCGCCGGCCAACAACTTCGACGTGATTCCGCTCGTGCGCTCGGCCGAGCCGATGAAGGACATCCGCCGGGAGATCCGGCGCCGCAGCGGCGCCGGCGTCCCGGCGCCGGGCGCAGCGACCGTACCGGCGGGCGCCACTCAGGTAGGCGTGTAGTGGCCGCGGTCGGGACCCGCCGATGCAGGCCGAGCGCTAGGCTCAGGCAGGCATGAGCGCGCGTCCGACAGGCGCGGCCTCGGCGATCGAGGCGCCCGGACTCGGCGTCGCTCCGCGGGCGAGGCTCGTCGTCGCCGACTACTTCGAGCTGACCAAGCCCAAGGTCCAGTCGCTGCTGTTGCTGAGCACGATCGCCACGATGTACGTCGCCGGCGACCCCTCCGCGCTGCTGGTGGCGCTGACCTGCCTCGGCGGCTACCTGTCGGCCGGCGGCGCGGGCGCCGTCAACCACTGGTTCGACCGCGACATCGATGCGCGGATGGCGCGCACCGCCAGCCGGCCGATCCCCGCCGGACGCGTCTCCCCCCGCGCCGCGCTGCTGTTCGGCTGCGCCCTGGCGGGGCTGTCGTTCCTGGAGCTCTCAGCCGCGGTCAACGTGCTCGCCGCGAGCCTGTCGTTCGCCGGCTTCCTCGGCTACGTGCTCGTGTACACGGTATGGCTGAAGCGGCGCACGCCGCAGAACATCGTGATCGGCGGCGCGGCCGGCGCCGTCCCGCCGCTCGTCGGCTGGGCGGCCGTCACCGGCTCGGTGAGCGGGACCGCGGTGATCCTGTTCTTCATCGTGTTCTTCTGGACACCCCCCCACTTCTGGGCGCTGTCGCTGCTGATGAAGGACGAGTACGCGAAGGTCGGCGTGCCGATGCTCCCGGTCGTGCGCGGCGAGGCCGAGACCCGCCGCCAGATCCTGCTGTATACGGTGCTGCTGTACGCGGTCACGCAGCTGCCGTTCTGCGCGGGCGGATTCGGCGCGATCTATCTGGTCGCTTCGATGCTGCTCGGCTTCGGCTTCATCGCGGGCGCGATCCGGCTCCAGCGCAGGGCTGGCCGATCCCGGACGATCGGTCGGCGCTCGGCGCTGCAGCTGTACCTGTTCTCGCTCCTCTACCTAGCGCTGCTGTTCTGCGCAATGGTCGCCGACGTGCATCTGTAGCTCGAGTCGGCATCCGGCCGACCCTCTTGACGGCGACGGACGCCCTCCAGGCGCCCGTGACCGGCCCTCCGGCCCTCTTGCAAGCGCAACGGGTCACACCAGGCGGTCGGTCGCAGAAGGTATGCTTCTCCGCCATGATGACAAGGCGTCTGGCGCGCAAGAACATCACGACCGGCCTGATCGTGGGCGCGATCTGCATGTTCATGTTCGGCATCACCTTCGTCGTGGCGGCCGTGTACGTCTCATGAGCAGCCCGCTCGAGCCAGAGGTCCCGCCCGCGGGCGAGGAGATCCACCTGCCCGGACCGACGATCCTGCCGGTGCTGACCGCGCTGGGGATCACGCTCCTGCTCGTCGGGATCACGACGATGATCGAGCTGACAGTCATCGGCGCAGTGCTGACGATCGTGTGCGTGGTGCGCTGGATCAAACAGACGCGCCACGACATCGACGAGCTTCCGCTCGACTAGCACCAGCGGGGCTTCACTGGCACGAGCGGGCTCGACTAGCACCAGCGGGGCTTCACTGACACGAGCGGGCTCGACTGGCGCAGCGGGTCGGCTGACGCGACACGAGTGGGTCGCCGGGGAGATGGGCCGGCGCACGCGGCCCCTCCACCGCGTGCGGCCCTGCCCTCTTGGGGGCCCTTGCGGGTCCCCTCACCCCACGGCCGCGCTGGCCGGCACGGGACAGATCGCCCCGTCCTCGGTCCAGCAGCGGACGATGTCGCGCACGGACAGAACCCCGACCGTCTCTCCGTGGTCGACGACGATCAGGTGGCGAAAGCCGCCGCGAACCATCGCCGAAGCGGCCTCCTCCAGGGACCAGTCCGGCGCGGCGAACACGACGTCGCGCGTCAAATGATCGGCGACCAGCTCCCGGTCGGGGTCCTCCTCGGAGCCCAGCGAGAGCAGGATGTCGCGCTCGGTGACGATTCCGGGACCGTAACCGTCGGGGTCGATCACGACCGCGGCGCCCACCTGGCGCGCGGACATCAGCCGCGCGACCGCGCGCAGGGTGTGGCTGGGGCCGACCGTGAGAATCGCCGGACTCATACCTTCGCGAACCTGCATCGGCGGCTCCTTTCGCGCTCAGCCCGGGCGGATCGCCCACCCGCGTACTTGCAACGATTGCCTCAATGTAGTACTCCGAGCGCCCCCGGTCAAGGGCGATCCGATTCCGCCCGGGCATTCGCCCGCGCACCGCGGCCAGACGCCCCGGCATGGCGCGCCTCGATCGCCCGGCATCGCATCGCCTGAAGGCACTAGGATGCCGCCTCGTGATGGAGGAGATCGCGTTGGACGAGGCCCTAAAGCCCAAGATCGCCAGCGGCGCGCCCGGCGCCCGCCGTGCAAAGGCGAGCCATGCGAGGGCGGACCATGCCTAGCAGGCGTGCGATCGGGGGCGCGCTGCTCGCGGCGCTGCTCGCCGCCACCGCCGGCATCGCGCTGAGCTACGCGATCCACTGGTTCCCGGTGCAGGCGACCACGCAGGCGAAGAACACCGACCGGCTCTACCACGTGCTGGTGATCGCGTCGGTGCCGATCTTCGTGCTCGTCGTCACGGTGGTCCTGTTCTCGGTCTGGCAGTTCCGCATGAGGCCCGGCCAGGAGCTGCAGGACGGGCAGCCGATCCACGGCAACACCCGCCTGGAGGTGTTCTGGACGGCGATCCCGGCGCTGCTGCTGCTCGGGCTCGTCTCCTACTCGTTCGTGGTGCTGCGCGACAACGAGAAGAAGCCCGGCGGAGTGCCGGAAGTCCAGATCGGCGTGACCGGCCAGCAGTTCTTCTGGACCTACGAATATCCCCCGTCGGTCACCGGCGGCAGGCCCCTGAAGAGCTACCAGCTGTATCTGCCGGAGGGCGACACCGTGTACTTCAACATGCGCTCCAAGGACGTGATCCACGCCTTCTGGATCCCGGCGTTCCGCCTGCAGGAGGACGTCGTGCCCGGCATCACCACCCACTACCGGGCGACGCTCGACCGGGTCGGCGACTACCCGGTGGTCTGCAACCTGCTGTGCGGCGCCGGGCACTCGCTGATGCGCTCGACCGTGCACGTCGTGACGCGAGCGCAGTTCCAGGCATGGCTGAAGGCTCAGGAACGCGCGGGCTCCACCGTGGCCACGGCATCGGCCGGCAACCCGGCCCGCTCCCGCCTCCCCGGCGCAGTCGTGGGGGCGGCTGCGGGATAATGTGCGCGCCGATGAGCCCGAGCCGATTCCCTGATGACCTTGCCGCCCATCCGGAATACGGCTCCGAGGAAGCACGCTGATGGCGACGACGGTCCAGGCGCCCGGTCCCGCGCGACCGCCCGCGCAGTCCTCGCATCGCGGCGCAAGCCCGTCGCTGGGCGCGAAACTGCGCGCGCCGGGCTTCTATCGCGCCGCCTGGATGATGGTGCTCGGCGTCGCGTTCGCGACCGGACTGACGTGGCTCGTGCGGATGAGCACCGGCCACACGACCTTCCGTCACTTCATCGACGGCGAAGCGATCCTGACGGTCTCGCTGATCGCCGTGCCGCTGCTGTTTTTGATCGGGATCGGCGGCTTCGACTACTGGTTCTACTGGGCGCTGGGCAAACCGACGCGCCCCGAGGACCACTCGGGGCACGGCGCGTACAGCTGGAGGGACTACTTCCGGGTCAACACCGACCACAAGGTGATCGGCGTCCAGTACACGGTCACGTCGTTCTTCTTTTTGCTCGTGGGCGGCCTGATGGCGATGCTGATGCGCGCCGAGCTGGCCCAGCCGGGCGCCCAGTTCGTGGACGCGAACACCTTCAACGGCCTGTTCTCGGTGCACGCGACGCTGCTGATCTTCCTGTTCGTGATCCCCGTGTTCGCGGGCCTGGCGAACTTCGTGATCCCGCTGATGATCGGCGCGCCCGACATGGCGTTCCCGCGCCTGAACGCGCTCTCCTACTGGCTTCTGCCGGTCGCGGGCGCGATGATGCTCGCGAGCTTCCTGGCGCCGGGCGGAGCGTTCGCGGACGGCTGGACGGCGTATACCCCGCTCTCGACGAACATGCCGGTCGGGCAGACGTTCTTCTCGATCGGGGTCCAGTTCGCGGGCGCGTCGTCGATCATGACCGCGCTCAACTTCCTCGTGACGATCATCACGATGAGGGCGCCGGGGATGAGCTTCTTCAGGATGCCGCTGCTGGTGTGGGCCAACTTCGCGACCTCGCTGCTGGTCGTGATCGCCACCCCGTTCATCGCCGCCTCGCAGTTCTTCGTCCTGCTGGACCGGGCGCTCGGCTTCAACTTCTTCAACGCCGGCGCGGGCGGCGACGTGCTGATGTATCAGCACGTCTTCTGGTTCTACTCGCACCCGGCCGTCTACATCATGATGCTGCCCGGGTTCGGGATCATCTCAGAGATCATCGCCGTGAAGTCGCGCAAGCCGATCTTCGGCTACCGCATGATGGCGTTCTCGCTGCTGGCGATCGTCGTGCTCGGGTTCACGGTGTGGGCGCACCACATGTTCACCTCCGGGATGGCCGCCTGGATCAGGATCCCGATGGCGATCACGACGGCGATCATCGCCGTGCCGACGGGCATCAAGATCTTCTCCTGGCTGGCGACGCTGTGGCGCGGGGTTTTGCATCTGGACACGCCGATGCTGTTCGCGCTGGGCTTCTTGACGACCTTCACGCTCGGCGGGATCAGCGGCGTGATGCTGGCGATGATCCCGTTCGACATCCACGTCAGCGCGACCTATTTCATCGTCGCGCACATCCACTACGTGCTGTTCGGCGGCTCGCTGATGACGATCTTCGGCGGCGTCTACTACTGGTTCCCGAAGATGACCGGTCGCATGTTCGACGAGCGCCTGGGAAAGTGGCACTTCTGGACGACGCTCGTCCTCTTCAACCTGACCTTCGCGCCGATGCACGTCCTCGGCCTGCAGGGCATGCCCCGGCGGGTGGCGACGTACGCGACCAAGTTCGCCGACCTGAACCTGCTCGTCTCGATCGCCAGCTTCGGGCTCGGGCTGAGCACCCTGATCTTCGTCTACAACATGATCACCAGCTGGCGCGGAGGGCCGCGCGCGCTCGCCAACCCGTGGCGCGGCCTGACGCTCGAGTGGCAGGTCAGCTCGCCCCCGCCGGTGTTCAACTTCGACAGGGTCCCGACGGTCGTGGGCGGCCCCTACGAGTACGGCGTGCCGGGAGCGGTGCACGGGATCTTCAAGCCCGCGCCGGCCGGCGCGGGAGCGAGCGCCCCGCCAGGCGTGACGCTGTCCCCGAGCGAGTGACAGGAGGCCGCAGAGAGCGATGAGGGAGATCTTGGTGGTAGCCAACCGGACGCTCGGCGGCGAGAAGCTGCTCGACGTCGCGCGCGAGCGTGCGGCGTCCGGAGAGGACGTCCGCTTCCGCCTGGTGGTGCCCCAGAGCAAGCCGTCCGCGGGTCTGGTGATCTACGACGAGGCGGTGCGCGAATCGGCTCAGGTGAGGGTCGACCTCGCGCTCTCGCGCGCGGCCGACGAGGGCATGCAGGCGACCGGTGAGGTCGGCGACCCCGACCCGTTCCTGGCGACGATGGACGCGATCGCGATGCGCCGGCCCGACGAGATCATCCTCTCCACGCACCCGGCGACCCACTCGGGCTGGCTGCGGCGTGATTTGATCGAGCGCATCCACAACGCCTCGGGCCTGCCCGTCGAGCACATCGTCACCGACCTCGAGCGCGAAGGGCTGCCGTTCGGGGTGACGCTCGTGATCGCCGGCAAGACCTCGAGCGGCGAGGAGCTGATCGAGCGCCTGCGGGCCAAGGGGGCCGAGGGCGCCGAGGGTCGGGGGCGGCTGTTCATCGCCGTGGTCCCCCAGCAGGACGGCAGCGGGGAGGCGCCGCGCCAGGCACGAGCGCGCCTGGCGGCGATGCTCGATCGGCTGCACGGCGCGGGACTGCTCGCGTCGGGCATGATCGGCGACCCCGACCCCTATACGGCCGCGCTGAACGCGCTGGAGCTGTTCCGGGTCGATGACGTGGTCATCTCGACGTTGCCGGACCAGCGCTCGGGGTGGATGCGCGCCAACCTGATCGAGCGCGTGCAGAGCGCCACTTCGGCCCCGGTCGAGCACGTCGTCGTGAACATCGAGGACACCCCCGCCGCGACGCCGGCGGCATAGAGGAGGCGCACGCGATGGAGGCAGCCAGCATCTCGGTCCACGGCGCCGGACACGGCGAGCACGAGCACCACGGCCCGCCACCGGCGAACCGCAGCTCGCGCGTGGAGCCCCAGCTGCTGGGAATGCTCCTTTTCATCATCTCCGAGGTGATGGTGTTCGGGGCGTTCTTCACCGCCTACTTCTTCATCAGGGTCGCGCAGGGCGACCCGTGGCCCGCGCTGGGAACGCAGCTGCCGGTCGAGGTGGCCGGCGTGAACACCGCGATCCTCGTGTCGTCCTCGCTGACGCTGCACTGGGCGCAGGCGTCGATCAAGAACGGCAACCGCTGGGGCCTGAAGGCGGGCATCCTGACGACGTTCCTGCTCGGCTGCACGTTCCTGTTCGTCCAGATCAACGAGTACGCCAACATCGGCTTCGCCCCCCAGGACGCCGCCCAGCAGACGATCTTCTACTCGCTGACGGGCCTCCACGGCGCGCACGTGCTCATCGGTCTGATGCTGCTCTTGTTCGTGACGATCAGATCCTTCCGCGGCCACTACTCCCCCGAGGAGCACCGCGGCGTCGAGGTGCCCGGGATCTACTGGCACTTCGTCGACATCATGTGGATAATCGTCTACACCACCGTCTACGTGATCTGACGGCCGTGGGCACGGCGCGGATGCTGCGTCCTCGGCCAGCTCATGTGCGTAGCACACTTCGCTTCCTGCGTCCTTGCCCCGCTTGACCCACGACCGTCAGATGGCGCCGTGCAAAACTCTCCGCGATCGACCCTGAGGCGACGGCCGTGCTGAACCCGCTGCGCAGCGAGGAGGAGGCGTTCCGCCTGCTGCTGTACGTCGTCGCGGCGTTCGCCGTCATCATCGCCGCGATCCTGATCCTGCGCGCGCTGCTCTGATCGGCGCGCCCGCGCTTGGCGGCGGCTACTTGACGGTCAGCGTGCCCCACATCCCCGCGGCGCGGTGGCCGGGAGCCTGGCAGAAGAAGGTGTAGGTGCCTGCTTTGAGGGCGACTTTGACCGAGGCTGTGCCCTTGGTCGTGAAGGCGCTCGCGCCGAGCACGGGTGTCGGGCCTTCGGTCGCGCCGCTCGAGCCCTGCTGGATCGCGATGTTGTGGGAGACGCCGGACACGTTCGGCATTTCGATCGTGACGGGGCCGGCCGCCGCGGTCGCCTTGTTGGTGGCGTAGGCGAGCTGGCCTTCGGGGTTGGCGGGGATCTGCAGCTTGCCGCTCTTCTCTTCGGCGGGCTTGCCGCCGCCGGGGGCCTTGACGGCGCTGGCGAGCAGACCCGTGTCCGAGCCGGGCCGCGCCGCCGCGGCGGCGACGTAGGAGGCGACGTCGTTGACGGCCGCCCCGGTGACGAGGTTCTTGGGCATGACGCCGAACGGGTTCGGCTGGCGGATCTGGTATTCGACCACGCCCCGGATCGCGCTGCGGCCGTGGGCTTCGGCGATCGACTCGCCGAGGACTTCGTCGAGGTTGGGTCCGACCGTGCCCTTCGTGCCGGCGCGGGCGAGCGTGTGACAGGCGCCGCACTTGGCGACGAACTGCTGCTTGCCGGCGATCAGGTCGGCGTTCTCGCCCTGCTTGACCGAGCAGCCGGCGGAGGCGAGCACGAGGCAGCCGGCCGCGGCGATCGGGCCGAGCGCGCGCAAGCTCTTGGGGTGATGGCCGTCGAAAGGGGGCATCGGCGCGGGAACTCTATCCAAAGGGTCCACGTCCCGACCGCCTCGACCCACCATCTATCTTGACGCGAACCAAACGCCCGACCATCAGGGCTTGGCGAGCGCGTCCAGCTCGCCCCGCGTCGCGGCGATCACGCCCCGCGCGACCCCCTCCCAGGACCAGCGCTCGCGTACCGTGGAGACCAGTCCCGCACGGGCCCCGGCGCGCAGCGCGGGATCGGCCTGCAGCCACTCGACGACGCGCCCGGCGAGCGCGCGCACGGCGGAGTCGTCGATCGGGAACGACAGCAACGGCGCGACCGGCGCGGGCACGGCGCGGGCGAGCGCGTCGGCGACCTCCGCCAAGCCGGAGTGCGCGGCGCCGATCGGCAGCGCGCCGCAGGCGGCCCCCTCGGCGGCGACCATGCCGAACGCCTCGGGGAAGGTGCTCGGCACGACGAGAGCCTCGCATGCGGGCAGCAGCTCGCCGAGCTCCTCGTGGTCGAGACGCCCCGTGAAGAGGACCCGCTCGGGCAGGGCTTGCGCGGCAGTGAGGTAGCCGGCGCGCTCGGAATCTCGCAGGCCGTCGAGGAATGCGAGCAGATGGCGCAGCGGCCGCTGCGCGGACGGTCGCCGCAGGACCGAGCTCGGCGAGCCTTCCAGGGACCTGCCGGCCAGCGCGATCTCCCGCGCACGGTCCAGATCGCCGGCGGCGAGGGCCGCGAGCAGGCTTTCCAGGCCCGACCGGTAGGCGCCGAAGCCGACGACGACCAGTCGCGCGGCGGGCACCCGCTCGAGCACGAGCGGCCAGGCGGCGAGGAGCAGGTCGACGCCCTTGCTGACAATCAGCTTGCCGACGAACGCGACCAGCCTGTCGCGCTCGGGATCGAGGCGCTCCAGCGCGCGGGCGGCGGCCGAATCGTCGCGCGCGAAGGCATCCTCGCCCGGAGCATCCCGGCCGGGCGAGGCGGCGGGGAGCCGTGACGCGCCTGACCGCAGCCGGGCGGTGAGCTCGATCAGGCCCTCGCGCGCGCGGGCGGGCTCGCGCGGAGCGAACAGCTCGACGTCCACGCCCGGCGGACCGAGGCGCGTGTGTCGCCGAAGCGTGGGGTCGTCCAGCGCGTCCCACAGGCTGACCGCGGTGTGGCGAGAGCCGACGAGGATCGCGCGCGCGCCGGCGAGACCCTCGCGGGCGTACGCGAGGAAGCGGTCGGGATCGCGCTTGACGGTGTACTCCAAGGCGCTGCCGTGGATCTTGACGGCATACGGAACGCCGCTGAGAGCGCGCGCGAGGATGACCGGGCCCATCACGAGGTGGTTGGCGAGCGCGATCTCCGGACGCGCGCGGGCGACGACCTCGCGCACGGCGGCGACGTTCGCGTCGATGTAGGCGACGATCTGCGCATCTGTGCACTCGACGAAGGCGCGCGCCTGCACGCCCTCGTAGCGATCGGCCACGTAGACCGGCAGGAGCGAGCCGATGTCGGGACGGTAGACCGTGCAACGCGCATGGCCGCCGTCGCGGCTGCGGAGCGTCCGAACGCGCAGGCTCCCCTGCTCCCAGTTCCCGGCCGCGTCGACGAACGGCTGGCGCTCGGGATGGCGATCCTGGCAGAGCAGGTGGACCTCGTGGCCGAGATCGAC
>DASQGE010000110.1:0-5104 GCA_035632775.1 Solirubrobacteraceae bacterium
CCGCTTGTCTGCGTCCCCCCACCATCCGGCATTCTCGTAGTCATCGCCGGCGAGGAAGCCGCCGGACTTGACTGTCCGGTAGTACGCTTCGAGGTCTCCCTTCACCCCCTCGTAGCTGTGGTCGCCGTCGATGTAAACCCAGTCCAAGGCATCATCGGCGAAGGAGGCAGCCGCATCGATGGATCGCTGGCGCTTGACAACCACCTGCCCGTTGTCGATGTCAGACCGGAAGCGATCCACAACACTCTCATAGATAGCGTCCATATCCTGCTGCCCGGACCGTGCGCGACGGCCGAACCAAGCCTGCTCGTACTTGTCCTCTGTGCGGTACTCCCAGGGATCGACCAGATAGAGCTGCCTGGGGCGTCTGCTGCTGAGAATTCTCGCCGCGTTATCGCCCCGCCAGGTCCCGATCTCGGCGCACACTCCTCCCTCGGGGAGGAGAGCCAGCAACCGGCGTCGCTGCGTTCTGCGACGTATGTCCGCGCGCAACCTCGATATCCGACGCCGCTGGCGCACATAGACCGATATTCGCCCCCGACCTGCGACACTATCCGCTTGCATCATGCCCCTTTGATCGTCGACTCGGACGGGCAGAGACTACCTGACGGAACACCGTTCCAGCTCGTGAAAGAATCTCTTGCGCAAGGCCACGTCGGTGAAGTCCTTCAGGAATCGCTCCCTGCCGGCCTCGCCGAGCTCGCTACGCAGAGCGGGCGACGCCAGCAGAGGCTCCAGCGCATCCGCCAATGCAGCCGGCTCACCTGAAGCTGCAAGCATGCCCGTCCTGCCCTGTTCGACGAACTCGGCCGGACCGCCCGAGTCGACCGCGACGACCGCCACGCCTCTGGCCATCGCCTCCAGCAGGACGATCCCGAAGGGCTCGGGATCGGACGCGTTGACGAGGATGTCCATCTGGTCGATATACGGTCCCGCGTCGGGCACCTGGCCGGTCATCGTGACGGCGCCGGAGAGCCCAAGACGGCTGACAAGCGACGGCAGCGAGCCGGCGTACTCCGGGGAGAGGCCATACGCGTCACCGCCGACGATGAGCGTGTGGATGGGGTATCCCCGTTCCCGCAGCAGAGCCTGGGCGGCGAGCAGTCGATCCTGGCCCTTCCACGGCTGCAGGCGTCCCACCAGGCCGACGACGGGCACGCCGGCGGGAAGCCCCAGGCTCACCTCCTCGGACTCGGTGGGGGCGACGTGTGCGCCGGCAGAGACCACGAACGTCGGTCGAGCGGGCGAGAGCCGTGCTTGGGCCGCGGCCGCCGCCTGCGAATAGCAGCCGATCGCCCGGGCGGGAAGGACGGTGGCGCAGCGGTCGATCCAGTTGCCCGTCGGAATCCCCTGCTGCCACCACAGGACGCGGCCGGTCATGCCGGCGAGCACGGCGGCCGGTGAGCCGTACAGCTGTGTCTTCGCCGCCCAGTTGAGGATCAGATCGGGTTGGCGGCGTCGGAGCATCCGCGCGAGCCGAAGGACCGTCCCCAACCAGCGGTGTACGTGGCGAAGCTTGCCGGCGGGGAGGATCTCGACGTGAAAGCCGGCGTCGATCAGCTCTTCCGGCCAGGGCCCACCTTCGAGGAATACGAGCTCCATCTCATGTCCAGTCTCCCGCGCCCCGTCGAGCACCGCCTGAAGCATCGCCTCGGCGCCGCCGAGGCGCTCGCCCCAGGGCAGCGTTACGAGTATCCGCACCTGACGCCCCTTCCGTCAACCGTCTCGCACCGCTGCCGCGGCCCATCTCCGATCACTGTCAGAGCCTATCCAAGACGGTTATCCTGTCTGATCCTCGGCCCGCAGATCCGCCGTGGGGCCCGCGATGAATCACACCTCAAGCTCCTTCCCCCCTTCGGCCGAGCACGTCACCCTGGTCCACGATTACCTCCTGGTGATGCGTGGCGCCGAGCGCACATTCGCCGCGATCGCCGATCTCTACTCCCAGGCCCCGATCTTCACACTGCTCTACGACGAGCCGGGAACGAACGGACGTTTCGCGGGCCGCGCGATCTTCACCTCGCCGCTGCAGCGCCTGGGCGTGCGCCAGTCCACCTTCAGGCGCCTGCTGCCCCTCTATCCGTGGGCGGTGGAGCGGCTGAAGCTGCCTGCCTGCGACGTGGTGCTCAGCAGCAGCAGCGCCTTCGCGCACGGCGTTGGCGTTCCGCGCGGCGCCGTGCACGTCTGCTACTGCTACACGCCGTTCCGCTACGCGTGGTACGAGCAGGATCGCGCCCTGCAGGAGACCTCCCCCGTGCTGCGTCCGCTGCTGCGCCGGCAGCTGCGCCGCATTCGCGCGTGGGATCTGTCGGCCAGCCGGCGGGTCGACGACTACATCGCCATCTCGCAGCTCAGCCGCGAGCGGATCAAGCGCTACTACGGCCGCGACGCAACGGTCATCCATCCACCGGTCGAGACCGACCGCTTCTCCCCGGGCCGGCCGGGCGACTGGCTGTTGGTCGTCTCGGAGATCGTCCGCCACAAGCGCCTGCACGTCGCGCTGGAGGCCGCCCGACGAGCCCACGCGCCGATCCGCGTCGTCGGCTCAGGACCCGACCACGCCGCGCTCAGCGAGGCCTATCCGGAGGCCGAGTTCCTGGGACGCACCGGCGACGAGGAGCTCGCCGAGCTGTACGCGGGCGCCCGTGCGGTGGTGGTCCCGAGCATGGAGGAGTTCGGCATCACCGCCGTCGAGGCCCAGGCAGCTGGACGGCCGGTGATCGCGGCTGCCGCGGGCGGGGCGCTCGAGACGGTGATCGACGGGCAGACGGGGCGCCTGGCGACACTCGACGACGTCGACTCGTTCGCGCGGGCGATCGAGAGCATCGACGAGCTCGACTTCGACCCGGCCCGCGCGGTGCGAAACGCCGAGCGCTTCTCGGTCGCGACCTTCCAGCGCCGCCTCTCCGCGCACGTGACGCGAGCCGTCCAGCGCCGAGGTGAATCGCGCTCGCGCGACGAGGACTGACAAAAGCCGGTCACACCCGAAGCCGGGCTACGGTCTAGGATGAGCCTTGGACGGGCTTCGGCGGTGATCGTGCGGACGGGGAGGCGTGTGATGGAGGTTGAGCGTGGCCGAGGCTGAGGAGGTGCAGCGAGCCGTCGTCTTCGGAGCGCCGCGATCGGGAACGACCTTTCTGATGGGTTTCCTGGGCGCGCTGCCCCAAGCCGAGTGCGTCAGTGGGAACCTGCTGCCGGTCGGCATCGCCCATCTCGCGGCTCAGGAGCTGCCCGACGATGTGCCTGACGTGCTGCAGCGCAGCTTCAGGTGTGCGCTCACCGACTACCTGGCTTCGGGCGCTTACCGATCGCGCGCCGCGGCGCTGCGAAAGTGGTGGGTCGCAGACCGCCGATTGCGTGGGCTGCGTTACGCCGCGAGCGGGATGCGCACGGAGGACCTGCTCATCTACAAGGAGCCCTTCTTGGCGTTCGCGCCGGAGTTCGCCTTCCAGGCCCTGCCCGAGGCCCGCATCGTTTACATCTTTCGAGACGGCCGCGACGTCGCCGACTCGCTCGTCCGCAGCTATGACGTCCTCAGCGACCAGAAGCTCACCGACCTGGAGTCGAACGAGACGATCATCGGCAGACGCGTCGGCGACCGCTATGTTCCATGGTGGGTGGCCGAGGGGGAGGAGGGCGGCTTCCTGGACGCCACGCCCTACGTCCGGGCGATCTGGATGTGGAGGGAGATGGTCAGGCGCTGCAAAGGGTTCACCGATCGACCCGGGGTCATAGCGTCCGGGCGAGTCCTGCAGGTGCGCTACGAGGACATCGTGCAGGATCCGCTCGGCCAGGGAGAGGCGATCGCCAGGCACCTCGATCGACCGCTGACACCAAGAATGCGTAAGCGTGTGCAGAGCGCGCACGCGCGATCAGTCGGGATTCACAGTAGACGCGAGGAAGGTGAGCTGCGCGAGGCGGAGCGCATCGCCGGCGCCGAGCTCAGGAGCCTCGCCTACCGGCTCGAGAGCTCCGCCACGCCCGCTGCGGCATCGCGCTGAGCGCCGCGCTTCCGGCAGGGCGTCCCCGTGGCGCGACGAGACGACCCCCACAACGCAAAAAGGCGGGAAACGGGCCGCTTGCGCAACCCGTCTCCCGCCTCGCTTTCGATGACGCTACCCTACCCGACTCCCGGAGCGGGGGGAGCCCAGGATCAGTGGAATTCCAGATTCCCGTTGACCAGTTCCTCTTCGAACGAACCGATGTAGGACCCGTTTTTGCCTTTGGTTTCTTCTACTATTGGGCTCGTCCATCCGTTGCACCCAACTCCCTTGTAGGAATATTCCATTCCTTTGAATTCATTTTCGATCAGGAGTCTATGCTGAATGCCGAGGGGCGGGAACTTCTTGAGCCGTCCTGTTTCCACTTCTTCGTTGGAGTACACGGCTGCCGAGTATTCTTCCAGCGGTTTTTTCACAGCCCTGAGCGGGATCGTCTGCGACGGCCAGGTGAGGGTGCATTTGAATTTCGGCCCCCCGTTGATCAGGAGCAGGACCGCCCCGCCTTTGATTTTGACTTCTTCGGTTTCGGAGCCATTGTTGACGACACCGTTGGCGTGATATTCAAAAATCACCGGGGTCCTGAACGACGCTCCGTATTCGACTGCGTGACCGGCGAATTTCGGGCCTTCGACATCGCCACAGTGGCCGTACTTGACTTCGGTGACGAGCGTGCTCGAGGACGTTTCGGTTACCTGTCCTTTGGTCACGGCCTTTTCGCACAAAACCTTAAACGGCCCAAGCTGCAGCAGCTGTTCTTCGCCTTTGCCCTTCGTCGGCCCGACCGAGCTGGCCGTGAATTCGTGGGCCAAGGCGGGCGTCGCGGCGATCGCCAGCGCACCCATGGTTGCGGTGAGTACCGCCGTGATCCTAGTCCTCTTCATGATGCTCAAAGATCCTCTCATGCTCCGAGATCCTCCCCTTCTTGTCTAAGAGTTGGCTCCTTGTGAGTCGGCTTAATGCAAGATGCAAGACATGCGCCATCGCCATAAGATACGTGCCCCCAGATCCCGGAGGACTTGACGGGCGAGCATAGCATAAACGCCGTCGTGCTGCGTTGACAGACCATTCGTAGCTGTCTCGCTGAGCCCCCGTTCGCGCGTAGG
>DASQGE010000111.1:0-37206 GCA_035632775.1 Solirubrobacteraceae bacterium
CCAAGCTGGGCGACGCGGGGCGGCGAAGCGCATGCTGCCGATCGTCCGGGATCGGCCAGCACGTGCGAGCCGTCACGTGACGATCCAGCGCCGTGTCCAGGGACGCATTCCGGGCGTGCCGATCTTTTTGAAAGCGGTTCTGAGACTCGCCTCGATCATCCCTGCTCATGGCGCTTGGCGCCCGGGTCGCTCCGCTCCCGGCTTTGTTTCTGGCGCCAGCGCTCGATGCGCTCGTGGTGGCCGGAGAGCAGCACCTCGGGCACGCGCCAGCCGCGATACTCGGCCGGACGGGTGTACTGCGGGTACTCGAGGCCGCCTTCGAGGGCTGGACTGAAGGACTCCTGAACCGCCGACTGCTCGTGTCCGAGCGCGCCCGGCAGCTTGCGCAGCACGGCGTCGCAGACCACCATCGCCGCCAGCTCGCCGCCGGCGAGGACGTAGTGCCCGATCGAGATCTGCTCGCCCGCGAGATGCTCGACGATGCGCTCGTCGAAGCCCTCGTAGCGCCCGCACAGCAGCGTCAGGGCCGGCTCCGCCGCGAGCTCGCGCACGAGCTCGTCGTCCAGCAGCCGCCCGCCGGGCGTCAGCGCGATCACGCGGCGCTGATCGCGCAGGCGCACGGAGTCGATTCCGTAGTGGGCCTGCAGCGCGCGGTCGACGACGTCGACGCGCAGCACCATGCCGGCTCCACCCCCGAACGGCGTGTCGTCGACCTGGCCGGCGCCGAGGGGCGTGTGATCGCGGAAGTTCACGCACTCGACGCGCGTTCCGGCCGCCAGCGCGTTGCGAACGTGACGCTGCTCGGAGAACCACTGAAACCACTCGGGGAACAGCGTGAATATGTCTATCTCCACGGCTGCTGCTCCGCCTCGGAAGCTCGCATCTGACGCCCATCGTCGGATCGGTGCATCCACGCTGAACCGGGAGCGGCGTGCGAGTCGATTGCCTGGGTGGTCACCGCTACTCCCCGACGAAGTCCATGTTCACGTCGATCCGGCCCGCGGCGGCGTCGACCGTGCGGATCGCGTCTTTGACCATCGGCACCAGCAGCGACTCGCCGGCCGCGTGCGGCTGCACCTCGAGCGCCTCGCACGAGGGCAGCTCGATCAGGCGGATCACCGTCCCGACGCTGCGCGAGCCGTCGACGACGAGGCAGCCCTCGAGCTCGTGCGCCCACCATTCGTCCTCGGCGAGCTTCGGCGCATCTCGCGCGGCCACGGTCAACGGCAGGCTGCGCAGCGCCTCCGCGCCGGCGCGATCCTCGACGTCCTGCAGACGCACGATCGGACGCTGGTCGGTACCGGCGCGACGCACGATCTTCATGGTCCTGCCGTCGACCGTCACGTCCGTTCCGAGCGCCAGCAGGCGCGGCTTGGGCCGCGTCACGTAGAAGCTCCCGTCGAGACCGTGCGCGCGGCCGACCCGACCCGCCTGCAGCCGATATGTCGGAGCGCTCGCTTTGCGATCCACCGCCGTAGGTATCTCCTCTGCCTCCGACCCGTCTCGAGTCGGTCAGTCGACGATGTCGATCAGCACCCTGCGACCTGCGCACGTCGCCGCGGCTTTCACGACCGTCCGCAGCGCCTGGGCGGTGCGCCCGCCGCGACCGATCACCCGGCCGTAGTCGCCGTCCGCTACGCACAGCTCCAGCACGATCGTGCCGTCGTCCTCTTCGAACTGCTCGACCGACACGTCCTCGGGCTCGTCGACCAGACCTTCGGCGAGGTACTCGAGCAGTTCTCGCGGGGCCTCGCCGGACATCTCCTCGCTCGTCATCCTCCTCGCCGGGGACTCACGCCCCGGTGCCCTGCCGGCGCGCTTGCCGACTCCGCGCGGCTAGGGCCCCGCTGAGCAAGCGAGACACGGACGCAGGGAGCGTGGCGTGCTACGCACATCAGCGACCGAGGACACAGACCGATCAGAAGATCGTCCAGCACAGCTCAGCGGGGTCCTAGCCTGAGATGCCCTGGATGCGCAGCAGCTTGCGCACCGTGTCCGACGGTTGCGCGCCGCGCGCGAGCCAGCTGCGCGCGCGGTCCGCGTCGATCGAGATCGTCGACGGGTTCGTCTGTGCGTTGTACTGGCCGATCGTCTCGATCACGCGACCGTCGCGCGGCGAGCGCTGGTCGGCGACGACCACCCGCCAGATCGGGTCCTTCTTGCCGCCCACCCGCGTGAGCCTGAGCCTTACCGACACTTGTTCCTCTCTATGAGCCTTACGCCGTTGCGAACGCAGAGCTTAGAGCACCTAACAAAATGCGTGCACGTCCGGATGCGGCCGTGTGCGCTTCGCGGGGCTTTGTCCTCGGATCGCGCCGTAGTGCTACTACTGCCACGACCCTGGATCCGCGCCCCGCTCGACCCACGACCACCCCGACCGCACCCGCTTATTTTGTTAGGCACTCTTAGTGGTTTCGGCGCGTTCTCCCAGGACCGACCCGTGCGCCGCCCCCTATCGGCCCTGACGCATGAGGGCCCCGAAGTCCGGCATCTTGCCGCGTCCGAGCTGCTTCATCAGCTTGCGTGTCTGACCGAACTGCTTGACGAGCCGGTTGACCTGCTGGACGTTGGTGCCCGAACCGCGGGCGATGCGCAGCCTCCGTGAGCCCTTGATCAGCTCGGGGCGGCGACGCTCTTCGGGGGTCATCGACAGGATGATCGCCTGCACCCGGTCGAGCTCGCGCTCGTCCACCTTCATGTTCTGCAATTGATGGCCGGCGAGCCCGGGGATCATGCCGAGCAGGTTGGTCAGGGGGCCCATCCGCCGGACGGTCTTCAGCTGCGCGAGGAACTCGTCGAGGCCGAATTCGTCGCGCCCCAGCTTGCGCTGCAGCGCGAGCGCCTCGTCCTCGTCGAACTGGCGCTCGGCCTGCTCGATCAGGCTCATCACGTCGCCCATCCCGAGGATCCGCTGGGCCATGCGGTCGGGATGGAAGCGCTCGAACTGATCGAGCTTCTCGCCGGTGGAGGCGAACATGATCGGCTTGCCGGTGACCGCCTTCACCGACAGCGCCGCGCCGCCGCGGGCGTCGCCGTCGAGCTTGCTCATCACGACGCCGTCGAACTGGACCTCCTCGGCGAACCGCTCGGCCACGCCGGCCGCGTCCTGGCCGGTCATCGCGTCGACGACCAGGAGCACATTGGTCGGCTTGACCGCGGCGCGTATGCGAACGAGCTCGGCCATCAGCTGCTCGTCGATGTGCAGCCTGCCGCTCGTGTCGACGATCAGCACGTCCTTGCCCTCCCGCTTGGCGCGCTGCAGCGCCCATGCGGCGATGTCGACCGGGTCGAGCTCGGTCCCCCGCTCGTACACGTCCGCGCCCGCCTGCGCGCCGACCTTGACCAGCTGCTCGACCGCCGCCGGCCGGTAGGTGTCGCACGCGGCGAGCGCGACCGAGGCGCCGCGCTCCTCGCGCAGGTGTCGCGCGAGCTTGGCGGTCGCGGTCGTCTTGCCCGAGCCCTGCAGCCCGGCCATCAGGATCACCGTGGGCGGGCGTCCGGAGAAGCCGAGCTCGGCGGCGACGCCGCCCATCAGCGCCGTCAGCTCCTCGGCCACGATCTTGACGACCTGCTGGCCGGGGTTCAGCCTGCCGATGACCTCCGAGCCGAGACAGCGCTCCTTGAGGTGCGCGGTGAACTGTCGCACGACCTTGAAGTTGACGTCCGCCTCCAGCAGCGCGAGCCGGATCTCGCGCATCGCGGCGTCGACGTCCTGCTCGGTCAGCGTCCCGTGCCGGCGCACGTCCGCGAGCGTGGCCTGGAGCTTCTCGGCGAGCGCATCGAACACAGGGGTCCCCTAGATCGCTGATTTTGGCAGCCGCCGGTCCGGCAGCCGGCGCTCAGCTCAACCCTTGCCGCCCGCGGGCCGCGACGGAGGGCTGGCGATCGCGCTTGAGCTGATCGAGCTTGCGGAGCTCAACCCTTACCGCCCGCGGGCCGCGACGGAGGGGGCTCGGGAGCGCGGCCGCCCGTGCGACGGGCGAGCGCCTCGCCGATGCCGCCGAACGCCTGCGCAAACTCGGACGGCACGACGAACACCTTGTTGGCGTCGCCTTCGGCGAGCTGGGGCAGCATCTGCAGGTATTCGTAGCTCAGCAGCTCTCGCGTCGGGTTGCCCGCATGGATCGCGCTGAACACCGTGTCGATCGCCTTCGCTTCGCCCTCGGCGCGCAGGATCGCGGCCTGGCGCTCGCCCTCGGCCGTGAGCACCGCCGCCTGCTTGGCGCCCTCGGCGGTCAGGATCTGCGACTGCTTCTCGCCTTCCGCGGTAAGGATCGCGGCGCGGCGGTCGCGCTCGGCGCGCATCTGCTTCTCCATCGCCGTCTTGATGTCCGGCGGCGGATCGACCGACTTGATCTCCACCCGGTTGATCCTGATCCCCCACTTGCCGGTCGCCTCGTCCAGGACGGTGCGCAGCTGGGCGTTGACGTTCTCGCGCGAGGTGAGGGTTTCCTCGAGCGTCAGCCCCCCGATCACGTTGCGCAAAGTCGTCACCGTCAGCTGCTCGATCGCTTGCAGCGGGTTGGAGATCTCATACGTCGCCGAGCGTGGGTCGGTGATCGTGAAGTAGAGGACCGTTTCGATGGCGACGACCACGTTGTCCTCGGTGATCGTCGGCTGCGGCGAGAAGTTCACCACCTGCTCGCGCAGGTCCACGAGCGGCTTGACACGATCGATGAACGGCGTGAGGATGTTCAGGCCCGGTTCGAGCGTGCGGCTGTAGCGGCCGAGCCGCTCCACGACACCCGCCCTGGCCTGGGGAATGACGCGGATCGTGCGCGCCGCGACGAGCAGCGCGAACAGCACGACCACGGCGACGACGATCAGAGCGACCATGGGAGATGTCCTTTGCGTTTGCGTTTCAGGGTCAGCTGGTCACGCGCGCCGTTGCCGGCATCCTCGGTGGACGAAAGACACGCGAGCGTGTACGGGATAAAGGTGGCGACTATCATCTTTTCAGATTGCGTATAACCATGGTTACACGCAGTTTTGGTTTTTATACACACACCCGACGCCCATGCCTCGGTAGACCCCCATGGTTTCCTCAGTGCATGACGAGAGCCGTGGCTCCTCGTATTTCCACGACTTCGACCCGCTCGCCCGCGTCGATGATCTCGTCCTCGTCGAAGCTGCGCGCGGTCCATACCTCGCCGTCGATCTTCACGCACCCGACTCCCTCGTCGTTGGCGATGCGCTCGATCACGATCGCGGGCTTGCCGACGAGCGCCGCGGCGCCGGTCCTGATCGCCGGGGGGAGCCGGCGATGCCTGCGCGCGACGGGTCGCAGCGTGGCGAACACGATCCCGGACGCGACCAGGAACACGACGGCGCCGAGCAGCGCGCCCACGCCCAGCAGACCCACGATCGCGGCGAGCGCCGCGCCGATCGCGAACGGCGCGAGATAGAAGCCGCCCTGGTGCATCTCGCCGATGCCGAGCACGCAGGCGGCTACGAGCCACGCGATCCATGCGTCCATATCTTCAGACTACTCGCCGCCGACGAGCGCACGCGCGAAGTCGTCGGGGTCGAACGGCCTTAGATCCTCGACGGTCTCGCCGATTCCGATCAGCTTCACGGGCAGCTGAAGCTCGTGCGCGATCGCCAGCGCGATGCCTCCGCGCGCGGTGCCGTCGAGCTTGGTCAGCACGATCCCGGTGACGCCGGCCGCCGCGGCGAAGAGCTGCGCCTGGCGCACTCCGTTCTGGCCGGTCGTCGCGTCGATCGTCAGCAGCGTCTCGTGCGGAGCCCCCTCCAGCTGGCGGCCGATCACGCGACGCACCTTGCCCAGCTCGGCCATCAGATCGTCCTGGGTGTGAAGGCGCCCGGCGGTGTCGACGATCACCACGTCGACGCCCTCGGCGCGCGCCCGGGCGATCGCCTCGAACGCGACCGCGCCCGGGTCCGAGCCCTCCTGGCCGGTGACGATCTCGCAGCCCGCCCGCTGCGCCCAGCCTTGCAGCTGCTCGCCGGCGGCCGCTCTGAACGTGTCCGCGGCGGCGAGCAGCACGGTCCGGTCCAGCTCGCGCTGCAGATGCCAGGCGAGCTTGCCGATCGTCGTCGTCTTGCCGGTGCCGTTCACGCCGACCGCCAGGATCACGGCCGGCTTCGCGCGGATGTCGATGCGTTCGTCTCCGACGCGCGCCGTCTGCGCCAGCAGCCCGATCAGCCGCTCGTTCAGCGCCTCGCCCCCGGACAGCTCGCCCGCGTCGGCCTCGGCCTCGAGCGTGGCCACGATCGAGGCCGTCGTGCGCACACCCACGTCGGCGACGATCAAGGCCTCCTCCAGCCGTTCCCACGCCTGGGCGTCGAGCGGCCCGAACAGCGTCGCTTTGATCTCGCCGCCGAGCGCCTCCCGGGTCTTCGTGAGGTTCTCGCGCAGGCGTCTGAACAGTCCGCGCCTGCGCTCGCCGCCCCCCTCGGGGCCTCCCGCGCCGTGCTCGCCGTCGGGACCTTCGCGGTCGTCGACGATGAACAGCTCGCTCCAGTCGCGCGCCACGGGACTCCCGCCGCCGGGTGGCTCAGGCGACCTCGGCGACGGGCGTCGCCGGCCCGACAGGCTCGACCGGCTCGACCTCGGCGACGGCCGTCACCGGCTCGGCAGGCCCGCCCGAACCGAGACCCGCCACCGAGGACGACGCCCGGACCGCCTGCTGGGGAGCCTCCTCCCGGCCGGCCGCCTCCGGAGGCAGGCGGCGGGAGAGGACCTTGGAGACGCCGTCCGTGCCCATCGACACCCCGTACAGCCAGTCAGCGGCCTCCATGGTGCGCTTCTGGTGGGTGATGACGATGAACTGAGCACGGTCCGCATAGCGACGGAGCAGTCGCAGGAAGCGGTCGAGGTTGAGGTCGTCCAGCGCAGCCTCGACCTCGTCGAGGATGTAGAAGGGACACGGTCGCGCGAGGAACACCGCGAACAGGAACGCGAGCGCGGTCATGGACTTCTCGCCGCCGGAGAGCAGCGACAGGCGCTTGGTCGACTTGCCGGCGGGCGTGATCTCGATCTCGACGCCCAGCGGGCTCTCTTCGCCCTCGCGCTCGAGCTCGTCGCGCTCGGCCTCCGCGTCTGCTGCGGCCTCGCCCGCGTCAGCCGCCGCCTCGCCCGCTGCGCGCGTGCCCGCATCGCCGAGCGGCTGGCCGCCGAGCACCGCGCGCGGCGCCTGCTCGTCGCGCACGAGCCGCAGCCGCCCGGTCCCGCCCGGGAACAGGTCGCCGACGAGCTCCTCGAAGTTCTGGGCGGCCGCCGCGAAGGTCCGCTCGAACGTCTCGCTTATCTGGCGGTCGGTGTCCCTGATCACGGTCTTCAGCTCGCGCAGGGCCGTCTCCAGATCGGCGCGCCTGGACTCGAGCTCCTCCACGTGGGCGAGCGCTTGCGCGTACTCCTCCTGCGCGAGCGGGTTCACCGGACCGAGCTGCTCGCGCCGGCGCTCCAGGCGCTGTACGCGCGCCGCAAGCGCCTCGGCCTCCTCCGCCGCGAGCGGCTGCTCGGGCGCGCCCTCGTCGTCGGGCAGCGGCCGCTGCAGGCGCTCGGCGATGCTCCGCAGCTCCGATTCGGCCTCCATCGCCTGGTCGCGCAGGCGCTGGGCTGCGACCTCGGCCTCGGTGACCGCCTCGCTGCAGGCGCGCAGCGCGGTCTGGATCTCGGCCTCCTCCCGGGCGCATGCGCGCAGCTCGCCGGCGAGATCCTCGCCGGCGGCGCTGTCCTGCTCGAGCTCTCCTTGCGAGCGCAGGACCACGCCGGTCTCGATCGCCTCGCCGAGCCGATCGAGCGCCGTCCGCAGACGCTCCGCGACCGGCGCCAGCGCCAGATCTGCGGCGAGCCGGGCGCGCAGGCGCTCGATCCGGCGCGTACGTTCGGACAGCTCGGCCGCGGCCAGCTCCGCGCGGCGGAGCTCGCCCGCGGCGTCGCCCGTGGCGAGCGCCTGTGCGACCGCCCGCTCGGCGGCCCCCCTGGCGAGACCCTCGGCCTCGGCGAGCGCCTCGTCCAGGACTCGCGCGCGCGCGGCCCCATCCGTCTGTGCAAGCGCGCGCCGCACGCCGTCGGCGATCGCGTTGCGGACCTGCTCCCAGGCGCGCTCCCAGGAGGATGTCTGCCCCTCCTGCCCTGCGGGCGAGTCGCCGGTCGCGGACACGATGGGGGAGGCGCCCTCGGTGGCCTCCTCGCGCGAGCGCGCGAGGGCCGGCGCGGACGGCGTTGCGAGGGGCTCGGCGATCTCGGCCTGCAGTCGTTCGATCCGCCGCGCCAGCGCCTGCGCGCTCACGCCGGCCTGCTCGCAGCGCATGCCCACCCGGTCGCGCGCCGAGCGGGCGTCGTAGGCGCGGCGCGCGAGCGCGTCGTGACGCTCGGAGCGCTCTGTCAGCGCGCGCTCGGCCTCGCCGCGCCGGCTCACGACGGCCTGCAGCCCGGCCTCGACTTCCTCGCGGCGCTTGCGCGCGTCCCGCACCCGCGACTCGGCCGTCCGCAGCTGGGCGCCGCGGACGCGCAGCGCCTCGCGCGCGAGCGTCCAGCGGGCTTCCAGCGTCTGGCGCTCCAAGCGCTCGTGCAGCTCCGCGGCCTCGGCCTGGCGCTTGAGCGGGCGCAGGCGCGTGCGCGCCTCGCGCTCCACGTCGAGCGCGCGATCGAGGTTCTCCTGGGTGCGCTCCAGCTTCAGCTGGGCGCGCCGGCGGCGCTTGCGATGCTTGCCGAGTCCCGCCGCCTCCTCGATCAGCAGGCGCCGGTCGCGCGGCTTGGAGGTCACGATCGACTCGACCCGACCCTGGGAGATGACCGAGTGGGTCTCCTTGCCGAGACCGGTGTCCGACAGCACCTCGATCACGTCGGTCAGCCGGCAGCGCGCGCCGTTCAGCCTGTAGCCGCCCTCGCCGGAGCGGTCGAGACGGCGGGCGATCGATATCTCGCTGACGGGCAGATCGACCGCGCCGTCGGAGTTGTCGAGCACGATCTCGACCTCGGCCGCGCTGCGCGCCTGCACGCCGTGCCCCCCGCCGAAGATCACGTCCTGCATCGACTGTCCCCTGACCGCGAGCGGAGACTGCTCGCCCATCGCCCACAGCACCGCGTCCGTGACGTTGGACTTGCCCGACCCGTTCGGCCCGACCACGACGCTCACGCCCGGCCCGAAGTCGAGCGTCGTGCGGTCGGGGAAGGACTTGAAGCCCTTCAGCGTAAGCGACTTCAGCCGCATCGCACCGTCTCAGATCTCGAGCTCTTGGGTCGCGTCCGCGCAGGCCACCCCCGTCCAGCGGCCGTGGGAGCGGGCATCCGGCCCCGCGTCCGGGCGCTCATGATCTCGCCTGCAATCGCTCGACGGCAACCCGCGCGGCCTCCTGCTCGGCGTGCTTCTTGCTTTTCCCCATGCCCCCTCCGACGGGCTCGCCGTCCACGAGCGCCACCACCTCGTAGGTTCGCTCGTGCGGCGGACCGCTCTCGCTCCTGATCTCGTAGCTGACGAGCGCTCCGCGCCTGGCCAGCAGCTCCTGGAGCGTCGACTTGAAGTCCACCGGGTGCTCCAGCGCCTGCTCGATCTCCGGCTGGAAAGCCTCGACCACCGCCTCGGCGGTGCGCTCGTAGCCCGCGGTCAGGTAGCACGCGCCGATCACCGCCTCGATCACAGACGCGAGCACGCGCTCGGTCTCGACCAGCGCGGTGGCGCCGTCCGACGCCCCGAGCGGGGCCGCGGCGCGCAACCGCGCCGGCACGCCCAATCGCTCGGCGACCGCCCGACAGCTCGGTCCCGACACCGCCTGTGCGCGGATCTTCGTCAGCCTGCCCGCGCCGAAGCGCTCGGCCTCCAGCCGCGGATACAGGTGCGTGGTGATCGCCAGCGCGAGCACGCTGTCGCCGAGGAACGCCAGCCGCGCATAGGAGTCCTCGCGCCGGTCGGTCCAAGAGGCGTGCGTGAACACCTGGCGCTGAAGCTCCTCGGGCAGCTCGTCCAGCAGTTCGTTGAGGACCTTCATATCCACCACCACGCTCCGATGAGTGCGCAGGGCAAGCTGGGCAAGGACGCACCGAGCGAAGTGTGCTTCGCACACGAGGGAGGGAGGACGCAGATCCAGCGCCGCCATGCGCGCTCATCGTGGCGCTGCAGCTCCTCGGGCAGCTTGTCCAGCAGTTGACTCAGAAGTCTCATACGGCGAGCACATCACGCGGGGGTTGCGTGGGCCAACACGAAGTCCACGGCCTGGCCGACCGTGCCGATCGCGGCCGCCTGCTCGTCGGTCATGCGCATCCCGTAGCTGTCCTCGAGCTCCTGCACGAGCGTATACAGATCCAGCGAGTCGGCCTCGAGGTCCTCCTTGAAGCGCGTCGCCTCGACGATGCGACCCGGCTCGACGTCCAGCTCGTCGGCCAGATGGTCTCTGATCAGCTCGAACACCTGCTCACGGGTCATCGTCCGGCAGGCTAGCGCTCTACGCGGACAGGGACCCCGCCTGGCCGGAGGAGCCGCCCGCGTCCGGCGCCGGGCGCCCGGAAGACGGCGGCGCGCTCCTCAGCGCGCCCGCCTGCGCCAGCGCCGCGTGCGTGCGGCCGACGAGGTCTTCGCGCGCTCCTTTGTGCGCGCGCAGGATCGCCTGCGCGAACCCGTTCCTCGAGAAGCCGCCGTGCGGAACCACTCCGAGCCGGCGCAGCCCGAGCAGGTACGCGCCCCCCTGACCCTCCGGGTCGATCTCCTCGCGGAAGCCGCGCAAGGCCGGCCTCAGCAGCATCCCTCCCAGCTTGGCCCTGGTCGAGGACGTCGCCGCGTCCCTGATCGCCGCGAGCATCGTCTGGGACACGCCCTCCATCAGCTTCAGCGCCACGTTCCCCGTGAACCCGTCCGTCACGATCACGTCGGCCGCGCCGGTGACGACGTCGCCGCCCTCGACGTTGCCGACGAACTCGAACCCCGCGCCCGCGTCCGCGCCCGTGCCCGACCGCAGCGCGAGCAGACGCCTGTGCGTCTCGACCACGACCTCGCTGCCGCGCTCGGCCTCCTCGCCGTTGGACAGCAGCCCGACGCGCGGGCGCTCGACGCCGAGCACCGTCTGCGCCAGCGCCGCGCCCATGAACGCGAACTGCGTCAGGTGCTCGCTTCTCGCCTGCGCGCTGGCGCCCACGTCCAGGAGCGTCACCGGCCGGCCCGGAACAGGCAGCGGCAGCGCCAGCGCCGGCCGGTGGATCCCGCGAGCGCGCTTGATGTTGAACAGTCCCGCCGCCAGCGCCGCGCCCGTTCCGCCCGCGCACACCAGCGCCTGCGCCCTGTCCTCGGCCACGGCCGCCGCCGCCTGCACGATCGAGGCCTCGCGGCGCTCGCGCGCGGCGCTCGCGGGGTCCGCGCTCTTGGCGATCGACACGGGCGCGTCCACCACCTCGATCGCACCGCGCGGCGCGTCGCCGATCGCGCCGCTCAACTCCGAGGCGGGCCCGAACAGGATCGTCCTCGCGCCCTCGCCCGCGGCCAGCGCCGCGCCCGCCGCGACCTCCGCCGGACCGAGATCCGCGCCGTTGCAGTCCACCGCGACGACCACCGTCTGCCCGTCCCGGTCGGACGCGGCCGCGGGGAAAGACCGGTCCGGCAACTCCCTACTCGTGCTCGTGCTCGTCGGTCGCGCCCGGGGCGAGGACCTCGCGGCCGGCGTAGGTCCCGCACACTGGGCACACGCGATGCGGCCTGCGCAGGCTGTAACAGCGCGGACATTCGTTCACCGTGGGCGGACCCACCTTGTGCTGGGCCCTGCGCTTGCTCGTGCGGCTGTGCGACTGCTTTTTCTTGGGTACCGCCATCGCGGAGGAAGGCTATCAGCGCAGGAAACCCGAGCGCCTTCCAACGGCCGGCCCGACCCAGCCCTTCGGGCTGCGTGCCGCCGGCCACGGTGACGTGTCGCGGCGGACGCAGCGGTCACAAATTGAATCGAGAAGCGGAGTCCGACACGACCAGAAGGCAGGATGCCGTTCACATCTCCTATTCCAACCTCAGCTCTTTCAGCTTCGCCCACCTGGAGTCCGGCGCACGCTCGTGGTGATGCTCGGGGCCCGCCTCGTTCAGGTCCGCCGCGCACTCGGGGCACAGCCCGGCGCAGTCCTCCCTGCACAGCACCTTCACAGGCACGGCCAGCGCGAACGCGTCGCGCGCCCAGGCCGCGAGGTCGAGCGTCTCCTCGTGCACGTACGGGCTCGTCAGCTCCTCGCCCCCGCCTGGCACGGCCACCTCGCGCGTGTCCACCTCGACCGCCGGCCCGGCCTCCTTCAGGCAGCGCATGCACGGCCCGTGCAGCGCCGCGCCCAGCCGTAGCCTGAGCGCATAGCCGCCGCCGGTCATCCGCGAGACGTCCAGCGTCACCGGCGCGCTCGCGGGACGCGCCTCATAGGGCTCGCCCCCCAGCACGAGCGGCTCGATCGGCGCCTCCAGCTCGAGCCTGCGCCCCTCGCCGGCGCTCAGCCGCAGCCCGGCCAGGTCGAAGTAACGCGTCTGCGCCGCCATCCTCCCAGGCTAGCGCCCGTCTGTGTCCGCGTGGCGCCTCGCGCCACGTCTCGGCGCCAAGCCTCGGGGCCGTGCCACGGACAGCCTGTCAGCGGGGATGAGAGATGTGTCGAAAGCGCTCCGGCTCGCCACACGCGCTCGGAACGGGCGCTCCCCGCGTGGCCGCCGCCCGACCCGGGCTCGCCCCCCGAGAACTCGTCAGGTGAGCGCCTGCAAGTCGCGCTTGAGCACCTTGCCGGTGGAGTTGCGCGGCAGCTCCTCCAGGAACACGACCTCCCGCGGAACCTTGTAGCGGGCCAAGTTCGCCTTCACGTACTCCTTCACCGCGTCCGCGTCGAGCTCGGCCCCGTTGCGCGCCACGACGAACGCCTTCAGCCGCTGCCCGAACTGCTCGTCCGGCACGCCCACGACCGCGGCCTCCTCGATCTGCGTGTGGTCGGCGAGCAGGTCCTCGACCTCGCGCGGGAACACGTTCTCGCCGCCGCTGACGATCATCTCGTCGTCGCGACCGTCCACGAACAGGCGTCCCTGAGCGTCGAACCGGCCCACGTCGCCGGTGCTCATCAGGCCGCGCACCACCTCCTTGCCGCCTCCCCCCGTATAGCCTTCGAAGACCATCTCGTTGGCGACGAATATCCGTCCGCCCTCGCCCGGCGCGGCCTCGCGTCCCTCAGAATCCAGCAGCTTGACGACCGTCCCCATCGGCGGCCTCCCCGCCGTCCCCGGCGCCGCGCGCAGATCCTCCGGGGTGGCGATCGTCGCCCACGCCACCTCAGTCGATCCGTACAAGTTGTAGAGCACGTCCCCGAACGCGTCCATCGCCCGTGTAGCCAGCTCCCCCGGCAGCGCCGACCCGCTCGCGGCGATCACCTTCAACGAGTCCACGTCGTAGCGGGCGAGCCGCTCCTCTCCCAGCTCCAGCATTCGCTGCAGCATCACCGGCACGACCGCCAGCGCCGTGGCCCGGTGGTGGGCTACCGCCCTGAGCGTGTCCTCCGGGTCGAACTTCCGGCGCAGCACCAACGTCGAGGAGAGCGGCAGCGCGAGCGTGAAGTGCGCGAACCCCCAAGAGTGGAACATCGGCGCGGCGATCATCGTCGTCTCGCGCGCCTTCAGCGGGATCTTCGAGAACAGCGCCGCCGCCGGCTCCAGCGAGTCCGGCTGTTTGCGCGCCGCCCCCTTCGGCGCCCCCGTGGTCCCCGACGTCAGGATGACGACCCGTCCCTTCTCCGCCGGCGGCGCCAGCGGCGAGTCCGGCTCGGCCGCGATCAGCTCCTCGAGCAGGGGATCGGACTCGGACAGAGGCCTCTCTCCCGGGTCGTGCCAGGCGACATACCGTTTCCGTCCGGAGCCGCCCTCCTCGACGAGGTCGTCGAACTCCTCGTCATAGATCAGCGCCACCGGGTCCTCGCGCCTCATCACGTCCGCGATCTGCGGCCCGGCGAACGCCGTGTTCAGGTACAGCGCGCTCGCCCCGAGCTTCGAGCACGCCACCGTCGCCTCGACGAACCCCCGGTGGTTGCGACACATGATCGCGACCCCGTCCTGCTCGCCGACGCCCTCGCGGCGCAGCCCCCGTGCGAGCGCGTTCGTGCGCCTGTCCACCTGCGCGAACGTCAGCGTCCCCCGCTCGTCGACGATCGCCTCCCTGTCCGGATACCGGATCGCCGAACCCGTATACGCCGCGGCCGGTGTCGGTCCCCAGCGGCTCAGCGCCAGCAGCGAGCGCACGGCCTTGTCCGGGCGCACCGGCTGGATCATGCCCGTGCCCAGCAGCGTCCGTCCGACCTGCAGCTTGTACCTGGCTTCGCGCGCGTTCATGCCGCGCGGACCCTACCCAATAACGCCGGCTTCTCACAGCTTCCAGGTTTCGAGCGCTACGCCGCCAGGCATCGCTGGGGGACATCGCCGCGAAGGCGGTGGTCCGGCGCGGACGCAGGAGCGTGGCGTACTGCGTACGCGAGCCCAGCGTTAGCGTGCAACTTCGATGAACAACCTACTCAGGAACTACAGCTAGCCGACCTCGGCGGGTTCGTCCTTGCCCTGGAGACGCTCGCGTCCGCGCTGGACGGCCGCGATGAACTTGGACAGGTTGACCTCGAGCGTGTTCAGGATCTCGTCGGCGTAGTCCTCGGCGCCGAGCCTGATCTCCCGCTCGCGCGCCCTGGCGTCCTCGACGATGTCCTCGGCGGCGCGCTCCGCCTGTTTGGTGACCTCCTCCTCGCCGACCAGCCGCTCCTGGCGCTCGCGCGCCTCCTTGAGGATCCGCTCGGCCTCCTTCTTGGCCTCTGCGAGCATCTCCTGGCGCTCCTTGACGATCCACCGCGCCTGCTTGATCTCCTCGGGAATCGTCGCCCGCATCTGGTCGAGGATGTCGTAGATCTCCTCCTTGTCGACCCTCACCTGGTCGGTCAGCGGCACCGGCTTGGCGTTGTGCACCAAGTCGTCGAGCTTGTCTATCAGCACCAGGACGTCCATCTTCTACACACTATCTCCGTTCGCGCCGCCCATGGCCTGCGCGGGTCGGTTTGCGGGCGCACAGGCCGCCGGGCAGTGGATCTCCAGTCCAGTTCGTCAACGTCTGAGCTCTTCCTGCAAGCGCCGCGCCACCTCGGCGGGCACGAGATCGTCGATGTTGCCGCCGAAGATCGCGAGCTCCTTGACGCCGCTCGAGGACAAGAAGCTGTACTCCGAGCTCGCCATCAGGTAGATCGACTCTATCTGCGGATCCTGCCGCCTGTTCAGCTGGTGCATCTCCAGCTCGTACTCGAAGTCCGAGATCGCGCGCAGTCCCTTGACGATCGCCTTGGCGCCGGCCTTGCGGGCGAAGTCCACCACGAGCGCGTTGAACGGCTCCGCCCTGACCCGCGGCAGATCGGCGGTGGCGTTCTCGATGAAGCTCAGCCGCTCCTCGATCCCGAACAGCGTCTTGTCCTTGCGCACCGACCGGTTCACGACCGCGATCACGACTTCGTCGAACAGCGCCGCGGCGCGCCTGATCACGTCGAGATGGCCGTTGGTGATCGGGTCATACGAGCCCGGACAGACGGCTATGAACCTGTTGTTCTCGGTCATTCGTGACGATAGATCCTGATCTCTGTGTCTCCGTACCGGCGCTCTTTCGACAGCGCCAGCTCCAGCTCGAGCGGCATCCGCCGATCGCTCTCTGCGACCAGGCGCGCACCCGGCTCGAGCAGCTCCGGCAGCGACGCCGACAGCCTTCCCCCCAACTCGCGCGCCCGTCCGTACGGAGGATCGATCAGAACGAGATCGTATGTCTCTTTGCGTTCTCGTGCTCTCTTGAGCGCGTCGAGCGCGTCTTCGCGCCTGACGAGCGCCTGCTCCTCACCCACCTCCAGCGCCGTCAGGTTCGCGCGCAGCGCCTCGATCGCGCCGCGGTTGCGCTCGACGAACACCACCCGCTCGGCCCCCCGCGACAGCGCCTCGATGCCGAGCGCGCCGGTGCCCGCGAACAGGTCGATCGCGCGCGCGCCCGTGACGTCGCCGAGCATCTGAAACAGCGCCTCCCTCACCTTGTCCGACGTCGGTCTCGTCGTCCTGCCCTTCGGCGCCGTCAGCCGGCGCCCGCCGTACCGGCCCGCGATCACCCTCAGGGTTCGTGTCACGATAGATGGTGGGTTGAGGTGGTCGGGCCGCGACCGATCGAAGATCGGCCAGCAGACGCCGCACGCACCGATCGGAGATCATGTGATCTCCGATCGGCCAGCAGGCGTGCTTGAAGTAGCACGTCGAGCATCGCGACCGATCGAAGATCGGCCAGCGTATGACGCCGCGGGACGGCCGCATCAATCCCGGCAGATATCGGGACGCGGACCCTCACCCCGGGATCGGCTCGAGCGCCTCGGCGCCGAACGCCAGCTCCAGCGCGTCGCCCAGCAGCGCGTGCTCCGGCATCGTCAGCTGCGGGTCGGCGGCCACGATCGCCTCGGCGCGCGCCCGCGCGCGCTCCAGCAGGGGCTCGTCCTCTGGCAGGCAGGCGATCTGGAACTGGCCGATCCCCGACTGCCTGGTGCCGATCAGCTCGCCCTCCTTGCGCAGCCGCAGGTCGATCTCGGCCAGCTCGAACCCGTCGGAGCGCTCCGCCAGCGCGCGCAGCCTCGCCGCGCCCGGCGGCCCCACCAGCAGACAGCTGGAGCGATGCTCGGAGCGGCCGATTCGTCCGCGCAGCTGATGCAGCTGGGAGATCCCGAACCGCTCGGCGTTCTCGATCAGCATCACGGTCGCGTTCGGCACGTCGATCCCGACCTCGATCACGGTCGTCGCGACCAGCACGTCCGCCGCACCGGACGCGAACTCCGCCATCGCCAGGGCCTTCTCGCGCGGCTTCATGCCGCCGTGCAGCAGCACCAGGCGATGGTCGGAGAGCTCGCCCTTGCGCAGCCGCTCCAGCTCGGCGGTCGCGGCGCGCACGTCCGCTGGCCGACCTGTGATCGGTGCGGCAACGTCCTCCCCGGCGCCTTCGGCCTGTTCGATCAGGGGACACACCACGTACGCCTGCCGGCCCGCCCGCAACTGCACGCGCAGCTCGTCGTACGCGCGCGCGCGCTCGGATTCGCCGGAGACGATGCGCGTGTCGATCGGCTGCCTGCCCTGCGGCAGCTCGCGCAGCATGGTCGTGTCCAGGTCGCCGTAGTTCGCCAGCGCGAGCGTGCGCGGGATCGGCGTCGCGGTCATGTGCAGCACGTGCGGCGCCGGACGGGTGGGATTTCCCATCATCGCCCTGCCGTCCAGCGCCGCCCGCTGGCGCACGCCGAAGCGGTGCTGCTCGTCCACCACCGCGACCGCGAGCGCCCGGAAGCGGACGTCCGGCTCGATCAGGGCGTGCGTGCCCACGATCAGCGACAGCTCACCGCTGTCCAGCTTGCCCAGCATGTCCGCGCGCTTGCGCGCTCCCGTCGAGCCTGTCAGCAGCGCACACCTCACCTCCATCTGCTCGCCGCCGAGCAGTTTCTGCAACGTCGCGAAGTGCTGTTCGGCGAGCGTCTCCGTCGGCGCCATCAGGGCCGCCTGCATGCCGTGCTCGACCGCCCGCAACAGTGCCCACAGCGCGACCACCGTCTTGCCGCTGCCGACCTCCCCCAGCAGCAGTCGCTGCATCGGCCGTTCCTGGGCGAGGTCCTCCCCGATCGTCGCGATCGCCCCGCGCTGGTCCTCCGTCAGCGCGAACGGCAGCTGCTCCTGGAGCCAGCGCGCGCTCAGCGACGGCGTCCGGTCCAGCACGGGCGCGCCCCTGCCCGCCCGGCGCCTGGCCCTGCGGCGCAGGAACACGAGCTGCGTCAGCAGCAGCTCCTCGAACGCGAGCCGCGCCCGCCCCGCCTCGCGGTCCTCGGCCGTGCGCGCGAAGTGCATCGCCGCCAGCGCGCCCGCCCGGTCCGGCAGCCGCTCGCGCACTCGGGCCGCCGCGCTCAGCGCCTCCGGCACGTCCGCCAGCGCGCCTCTGGCGCCCTGCACGAGCGTCAAGATCTGCGTCGAGCTCACGCCCTCGGTCGCCGGGTAGTGCGCGATCTCGCCCGGCGCGTCCGTCCCCCCCGCGCCGAGATCGGCGCCCAGGTTCGCGCCGACCGCGTGATGGACGACGTTGAAGGTCCCTCTCGCGGTCGTCTTGCCGTGCAGCACCAGTCGCGTCCCGGGCTTGTATCGCTGCGCCAGCCACGGCTGATTGAAGAACGCTGCCCGTACGCTCCCGGTCTCGTCGAATACTGTCGCTTCGACCAGCGGCTTCATTCCCCGCCTGCGCACCGGCCGCACGCCGATCGCGCGCACCTGCACGGCGATCGTCGCACCCTCCCCGCCCCTGAGACCCTTCACGGTACGTGCATCCCGGCTGTCCCGCGGTAGGTGCTCGAGCAGCGCGCCGACGCTCGTCAGGCCGAGCGTCCTCAGGCCGTCCGCCATCTTGCCGGGCGGCACATCCAGCGGTTCTTCCAGGCGCGAGGGCTTCGGCCAGCGCACCGGGGCCGCGAGCAGCTCATCCCTGGTCGGGCCGTCGCTGGACGCAAACGCCCTTGGCAGCACATACAGGTCCTGTGGGGTGAGATCCCGGTCGAGCATGTCCGCGTCTTCGGTGGACATCGCGGTTGCTGTCGCGTCTCGGGACATCTACCTTCCATCATGCACAGACCTGCGGTCATCACCTGTGCCCCGATCCAGCGTCGAGAGCCCCCGACCCACGCCAATCGGATGGTAAAGGTCCGAGATGCCGACCATGACCGATGTCGCCGACCTCTCGCAACCCCGACCCACGCCAATCGGATGGTAAAGGTCCGAGATGTTCATACCAATTTCTATTGTGTGTATAACTATAGTATATAAATGTGTATACCATAGAAATACGCTATACAAACAATGCACATACTGCGGGACCCCCGCCCAGTCCGCCAGTCGCACCATCGAACCGCCCCGCGCCCCGAGCCAGAGCCAGAGCCAGAGCCTATTCCGCGGCGAGCAGCCACCAGTACGCGCGCTGGCCGCCGTCGCGCAGCTCCAGCTCGACGGCGCCATTGACCATCGCTTCGATCTGCTCGCGTTCGAGCGGAGCGCCCTCGCCCTCCAGGCAGCTGATTAGCTCGGCGTCCTCGGCCAGCCGCTCGATCACGGCCCTCAGCGTGTCCGCCGGGTCGCCCCAGGCGTGCACCTCCTCGGCGACGAAGCCGACAGCCTCGCCACGCGCGAAGCGACCGTGCGCGTCGTCGCGCGCGGCCTGCGCCACCGCGCCGGTGCGCACATGCGCGAGCGCCTCGCGCAGCGCCAGCGCGTTCTCCTCCACGCTGCGACTCTCGTCCAGCGCGACCGCCGCGACCAGGCCCGCCTGCTGGCTGACCGCGGGTGCCACCAGCACCAGCTTGTCCGACAGCTCCGCCGCGCGCTCCGCCGCCATCACCACGTTCGGGCTGCTCGGCAGCACCAGCACCTCCTCGGCCGGCACGTCGTGGATCGCCGCCAGCAGCTCGTACGTCGAGGGGTTCAGCGTAGGTCCGCCGTCGATCGTCCGCACACCCAGCTCCTCGAACATCGCCTTCACCCCGTCGCCGCCGACCACCGCCAGCGCTCCACAGCGCACCCGCGAGCCGCCCCCGCCCGACGGATCGCCGTCCCGACCCGCGCCGTACAAGCGCTCGTCGCGCTCGAGGACCTGCGCGCGCATGTCGGCGATGTCCAGGCGCGAGATCTCCCCCGCCTGTGCGAACACGGCCGTCGCGCGTTCGGGCTCGTCGGTGTGAACGTGCACCTTCAGCGTGCTCGCATCGCCGACGACCAGCACCGAGTCGCCGAGCGCCTCCAGCGGCGCGATGAACCGGCTCGCGCTCAGGCCGTCGCCGGTGACCGCGAAGTTGGCGCAGAAGCGGTACGTGCTCGAAACGTGCTCCGGGTGGGTGATCTGCGCCGGTGCGTGATGCTCGAGCTGCGGCGGCTCATCCCCGCGCAGGGCCGCGACGACGCCCGCGAAGATGATCGTCAGTCCGTACCCGCCCGCGTCGACGACCCCCGCCTCGCGCAGCGCCGCCAGCAGTTCGGGGCTGCGCTTGACCGACTCCTGCCCGACCGCGACCGCGCGCTCCAGCGTGTCGGCGATCGCCGCGTCCTGGCTGCTCGGATCGGTCGCCGGCCCCAGCCTCGGGTTCTCGGAGCTGTGCGCGACGTCGGTCATGATCTTGTGCGCCATCTCGCGCGCGACCGTCAGGATCGTGCCCTCCGCGGGCTCGCGCACCGAGGCGTAGGCGCGGTCCGCCGCGTTCGCCAGCGCCGCGCCGATCAGCATCGCGTCGATCAGCTCGCCGGGGCGGCTGACGAGCTCTTCGGCCGCGCCCCTGATCAGCTGGGAGAGGATCACGCCCGAGTTGCCCCTCGCGCCCAGCAGCGCGGCGCGCGCGACCGACTGCACGATCTCCTCGCGCCCGATCTCGTCGATCGTGCGCACCCCGTTGCTGCCCTGCAGCCGGTCGAGCTCCGCCAGGACCGCGCGCAGCGTCAGCGCCATGTTGTCGCCGGTGTCCCCGTCCGCAACCGGGAACACGTTGAGGTCGTTGACCTCCTCCCTGCGGGACTCCAGGTGCGCCAGCGCCCCCGCCACCGCCGCGCGAAAACGAACCAGGTTGGTGTCGCTCACTGCGACACGTCTTATCAGGTCGGGGGCCCTCACGGACCCGTGACAGGCCGTCAGGCGGCCTTGGTGACCTTGCCGGCTTTCAGGCAGCGCGTGCACACGTACACGCGCCGCGGCGCCTTGCCGACCATGATCCTGACCTTCTGCAGGTTCGGGTCGAACCGGCGCTTGGTGGCGACCATCGAGTGACTGCGGCTCTGCCCGAACGCCGGACCCTTGCCGCAGCTGTGACACACCTTGGCCATCGCGCCCCGCAGTCTAGCCGCTGGCCAGCTCGCGCCGCAGCGAGGCCATCCGCAGGACCGCCTCGGCGGCGTGCCGTCCCTGGTCGCGCCTGCCGCCGCCGGCGCGCGCGAGCGCCTGCTCCATCGTGGCGCACGTCAACACCCCGAACGCGCACGGCACGCCCGTCTGCAGCTGCACCCGCATGATCCCGCTCGCCGCCTGCGCGCAGACGAACTCGTAGTGGTCGGTCTCGCCCCTGATCACCGCGCCCAGGCAGGCGACGCCCGCGAAACGGCCCGACTCGGCCGCGTACTTAGCCGCCAGCGGCAGCTCATACGCGCCCGGCACGTCAAACACCTCGACGTCCTCGTGACCGGCCTGCGCGAACGCCTCCCGGGCGCCCGCGACCAGCCGGTCAGCCAGCTCCTCGTAGAAGCGCCCCACCGCGATCGCGTAGAATGAAGTGCTCACGTCGGCATCCCGCCGGCGTTCTGATGCGGACGATCGCCCGCCGGGCGATCGTGACCGCTCGGGCCTCCGGCCCTCGCTTTCCCCCCCGCCTGGCTCACGCCTCCCGACGCCCCTCCGTGTGGTCCCCCTCGGCGCCCTCTCGCCGAGCATGCTCCTCCCCGGCGACGGCGCGATCCTGCTCGCGCTCGGAGCGCAGCAGCTCCGCGTCGAGGTTCAGGCCCTGGTGGTGCAGGATGTGGCCCATCCGCTGCGCCTTGGCGCGCATGTAGGCCTCGTTGTGGGGGTTCGGCAGGTGCTCGATCGGGATCTGGGCGGTCACCGACAGCCCGTAGCCCTCCATGCCGCGGATCTTCTTCGGGTTGTTGGTGAGGATGCGGATCGAGCTGAGCCCGAGATCGACGAGGATCTGCGCGCCGATCCCGTAGTCGCGCAGGTCGGCCGGCAGGCCGAGGCGCAGGTTCGCATCGACGGTGTCGAGTCCCTCCTCCTGCAGCTTGTAGGCGCGCAGCTTGTTGAGCAGGCCGATGCCACGCCCCTCCTGGGCTAGGTACAGCAGCACGCCTTCGCCCTCGCGCTCGATCATCGCCAGCGCCGACTCCAGCTGCTCGCCGCAGTCGCAGCGCAGCGAATGGAACACGTCGCCGGTGAGGCACTCCGAGTGCACCCGCACGAGCACGTCCTGTACGCCGGAGACCTCGCCCTTGACGAGCGCGACATGGTGCTTGTCGTCGAGGAGCGAGCGATACCCGACCGCTTCGAACTCGCCGAACGCGGTCGGCAGACGCGTCGAGACCACCCGCTCGATCAGCCGGTCGTGGCGGCGGCGGTAGGCGATCAGATCGGCCACCGTGACCATGCGCAGCCCGTGCCGCGCGCAGTACTCGGCGAGATCGGGCACGCGGGCCATCGTGCCGTCGTCGTTCATGATCTCGCAGATCACCGCGGCCGGATTCAGGCCGGCCAGGCGGGCGAGGTCGACGCCAGCCTCGGTCTGGCCGGTTCGCTCGAGCACCCCGCCCGGCCGCGCCTTCAGCGGGAAGACGTGTCCCGGCTGCACGATCTCGCGCGGCCCGGATCCCGGATCGATCGCGACCTGGATCGTGCGCGCGCGATCGGCCGCGGAGATGCCTGTCGTGACGCCGTGGCGCGCCTCGATCGTGACCGTGAACGGCGTCTCGAACGCCGACTCGTTCTTGGCCGCCATCAGGTCTAGGCCCAGCTCCTCGCAGCGCTCGGGGGGGAGCGCCAGGCAGATCAGCCCGCGCCCCTCCTTGGCCATGAAGTTGATCGCCTCCGGGGTCACGAACTGGGCCGCGAGCGTCAGATCCCCCTCGTTCTCGCGATGCTCGTCGTCGACGACGACCACCATCCGGCCATGGCGGACATCCTCGATCGCCTCCTCGATCGTGGCGAAGGGGCTCGTGCGCGCGCCGTCTGACCGATCGGTCGCGGTTGGCTGCTTCGCGGTTGTCTTGGACCGGGTCATGCGGTCACCTTCGAATACCAATCATGCCGATATGGGCACGCAGGACAGCAGAGTAAGGACGCAGCGAGCGTGACGTGCTGGCCGATCTCCGATCGGTGAGGACGCCGATCCGGCGCCGCCATGCGTGTTCATACGCGTGCCTCCAGCAGTCGCTCTACGTGCTTGGCGAGCACGTCCATCTCCAGGTTGACCCGATCCCCCACAGTCATGCTCCCCAGGTTGGTGCGCCGCAGCGTCTCTGGAATCAGCGAGACCTCGAAGCCGTCGTCGTCCAGCGCGCTGACGGTCAGGCTGACGCCGTTCACGGCGATCGAGCCCCGCTCGATGAGGTAGCGCCTCAGCTCCGCGGCGTCGGGCTCGATCGCGAGCACCCGCGCGAAGCCCTCCTCGCGGACGTCCCTCACCGTGCCCGTGCCGTCGACGTGGCCCTGCACGACGTGCCCGCCGAGGCGCCCGTCGGCGCGCAGCGCCAGCTCGAGGTTCACCGGCGCGCCGACCGCCAGGGCGCTCAGCGACGAGCGGCGCAGCGTCTGCGCCATCGCCTCCGCCGCGAAGCTCCCCTCGCCGACGTCGGTCGCGGTCAGGCAGACGCCGTCGACGGCGATCGAGTCGCCCCGCGCGAGCTCGCCCGCGAGGCGCGTGTCGATCCGCAGGGTCGTGCCTTCGTGGCCGTGCTCGAGCGCGCTCACGCGGCCGAGGTCTGCGATCAGGCCCGTGAACATGCCATCCCTCCGCAGCTCACCACTCGTGCAGGCGCGCGCTGATCAGCAGATCCTCGCCGATCCGCTCGCAGTCGAATGTCAACGCCCGCAGGGCCTCGGAGATGTGGGCCACGCCCTTGCCCTCGAGGGGATCGCGCGCGGCGCTCCCGCCGAGCAGCAGCGGCGCGAGGAACAGGCGAACCTCGTCGATCTCGCCCGCGTCGAGGAACGCCCCCGCGAGGTGCGGACCGCCCTCCAGCAGGGCGGAGCTCACGCCGATCGCGCCGAGCTGCTCGAGCCCCGAGCGCACACGCGCCGGCTCGTTCTCGCCGGTCGCCACAAGTATCTGCACGCCGGCTGCCTCCAGCGCGTCGGTGTCCGCGCGCGCCGCGGCGCGGGACACCACGACCGTCAGCGGTATCACGTGCGCCGCCGCCACCAGCTGCGAGCTGGGCGACAGCCGCGCGAGCGAGTCGAACACGACGCGCCTCGGCTGGTTCTCGATCTCGTCCGTGAGGCCGTCCGGGCGCGCCGTCAGGCGCGGGTCGTCCGCGAGCGCCGTGCCGATGCCGACGACCACCGCGTCGACCGACGCGCGCCAGCGGTGGGCGAGCTCGCGGCTGGCCTCGCTGCTGATCCACTGCGAATCGCCCGTCCTCGTCGCGACCTTGCCGTCGAGGGTCATCGCCGACTTGAACAGCACCCACGGACGCCCCACGCGCGCGTGCTTGCGAAAGGCCTGGTTCAGCAGCCGCGCTCTCGTCGCCAGCTCCCCGTCTGCGATCACGACCTCGACGCCTTCGTCGCGCAGGATCCCCAGACCGCGCCCCGCCGCCTTCTCGGTCGGGTCGTCGGAGCCGACCACCACGCGCCTGATCCCCGCCTGCACGATCGCGTCCGTGCACGGCGGCGTCTTGCCCTCGTGGCAGCACGGCTCCAGCGACACGTACAGCGTCGCCCCTTCGAGATCCGCCATGCCGCATGCCTCGATCGCGTTGACCTCGGCATGGGCCGCGCCGAACCGTTCGTGCCAGCCCTCGCCGATCACCTCGCAGTCGCGCGCCACCACCGCCCCCACCACCGGGTTCGGCTTGACCATGCCGACGCCCCTGCGCGCCAGCTCGATCGCCCGCTCCAGATGCACCTCGTCGGTGTTCGTGTAGACGGTCATCTCGACACTCAGGATAACTCCGCGCCCGTCATGTGCCGTTACGCACAGAGACCGCCGCGCAGCCGATAGACGGTCATCTCCGGCCCCGGGCGGCTGTAGGCGAGCGGGTAGTAGTCGAAGCTCCAGTCGAAGTCGAACGCGACCGGACCCCGTCCGCGCGCGTACGGCGAGGCGCGGTAGACGACTTCGCCCAGCTTCGCGAGCGCGCGGTAGTAGGCGATCGACAGCGGCGCCGCGCGCGGATCGGCGTAGGCGCGTCCGGACTCGGTCGAGCCGCTCACGACCCAGCAGTACCCCTTGCTCTCGTAGCGGCCGATCAGCTCCGGGCCGAGGGTGCGCTCGTAGTCCTCGATTCCGACCACCCGCGTAGGGCGCGCCTGCAGCGCGCCGCCGGCGGAGATCCACGACTGCAGCACGGTGTACTTGTGCCAGCGATAGCCGCCCCGGGCCGCGCGCGCGCGCGGCCCGGCTTCGCGCACCCAGGCTGCGGGCGCGACCGGCTCGAGCACGATCTTCGCACCCGCCGGCACATGCGCGAGCATCCAGTCGCGCGTCAGGTTGCGGGTGTCCGCGCGCGAGAGCACGAGCCCGGAGTGCACGCTGTAGACGAGTCCCTGCGCCAAGAGCGCCGCGACCAGCGCCGCGACGATCGCCACGCGCAGGCGCGGAAGCGCCCGCGCGAGCACGGCCGAGAGCTGCAGCGCGAACAGCGCCGCCAGCATGCACAGCAGCGGGAAGATCGGCAGCAGCCAGCGCCCGAAGTAGCGACCCTGCACGCTCATCAGCACGAGGTACAGCACCACGGGCGCCACCAGCACCCAGCCAAGCGCCCGCTCCCTGCGCCACACGCTCAGCGCGCCTCCCAGCGCGGCCAGCGCGGGCGCCCAGCCGAGGCCCCAGGTGAGCGTCCACAGGTAGTAGGCGAACCCGCCGTCTTTGGGCGCGCCGAGCTTGCCCTGGGCTTCGGCCGAGAGCGATGACTGATGAACGAGGTCGCGATGGAAGCCCCGGTAGTCGAGGATCGCGTACGGGTTCGCGATCAGGAACGCGCCGAGCGCCGCGGCGCCCGCAAGCGCGATCCCCCCGAGCGCGCTCCTGAGGAGGAGCGTCCGCGGCGCTCCCGGCTCCGCCTGCAGATAGCGCGCAGCGAGCGCCGCCGCATACGGCACGAGCACGATCCCGGCCGTGTACTTGCTCGCGCACGCGAGCCCAAGACCTGCGCCCGCGAGCAGGTGGTCGCGCGCGCGGCCTTTGCGCAGGACCCCCGCGGTCCCCAGCAGCGACAGCGTCAGAGGCGCGAGCGTCGGCACGTCGTTGAGCGCCAGGTGCGCGTAGAAGACCGGCAGGAACGCCACCGCCTCGATCGCGGCGGCGAGCAGCCCGGCGCCGCGGCCGAGCAGGCGCGTGCCGGTCGCGTACAGCAGCCACAGCGCCGCGACGCCGAGCACGGCCGCCGCCGCCCGCGCGAGCGTGTACACGTCGCCCGGGTGCGCCTCCAGCGCGTGCACCGCGCCCGTCTCCCCGCCATAGAAGACGGCGAACAGCCAGTGCAGCGCGTACGTGAACGCGGGCGGGTTGGCGAAGTAGTGCGGGTTCAGGCCGTGGGCGAACATCGCGACCGCGCGCGGCACGAAGTGGTCGGCCTCGTCGGCGTTGTAGGCATACGGGAGCCCCTGTCCGATGCCCCACAGGCGCAGCCCCAGCCCACCCGTGAGCACGACCGCCAGCCCGCCCCACGCCCACCGGCGAGAGCCCCTGGGGCCCACGCTCCACCGGCGAGAACCCTCAGGACCCACGCGAACCCTCAGCAGCTCTCATACACGGCGTAGTAGCGGCTCGTGTAGATGCGCCTGTACCCGCGTCGCGGGATCTGGTCGCTCGGGTCGTCGCCGACGTCGACGATCGCCTCGAAGAAGACCGCGCTGCCGAGCGGGTAGACGGCCACGCTGCCCCTGCGCAGGCGGTCCTGGAGCTGGTGCGCGCCCTTGGCGGCGTCCGCGCGCGCCTGGCTGCGCGCGACGATGTCGTGCTGGCCGACGCTGTCGAGAATCCAGCGCGCGTCGGGAATCAGCTTGTTGTTCGGCAGCGACAGGAGCGGACAGCGCTTCAGCGCCGCCTTCACGCGCGGATCGGCGAGCGCCGCCGCCAGGCCCTCGTGGAAGTCCTCGTGGAACGCCAGCGTCGTGCGCAGGTTGGACAGGTTCAGGGTCGAGGCGGCCGACGCGCCTCCGTACACGACCAGCCCGGCGGCGCCCACCATCCACAGCCGCCGCAACGCCGAGCCGGGCACGAGCATCGCCCAGCCTCCGATCGCCACGGCGCAGAACAGCAGCAGCACCGTCGCGACGCCCATCAGGTAGCGGTCGACGAGCGATGCTCCGGCCGCGCCCTCGGCGACGAACACGCCCATCAGCACGACCAGCGCCGCCAGCGGCGTGAGCGCGCGCCGCGGCGCCAGCCACACGGCCAGCCCCACGCCCACCAACGCGCCGAGCAGGACCGGCAGCTTGTCGATCCGCACCGCGTACGTCCATACGGACACGACGACGCTCTGCAACCCCTGCGTGCGTTCGAGTTCCTGGGCCAAGCCGGCGGTCGAGTGCAGCGAGTACAGCGGGTCACCGGTCACGATCGCGTCCACGCACACCCACACGACCGGCCCGATCAGGGCGAGGCCGAGGTACTGAAGGCGCTTGACCGCCGCCTTCGACGGCGGCGCCCCCGATCTCTGGTCGGTGTCGCCCGCCGGGACGCTTGGCCGCGAGCGCAGCTCGCGGGCGGGTTGGTCGCCGGCCTCGCCGCGGGGCGGGCGCTCGGCGCGCCGCGGCCAGCAGCACCACAGCCAGTAGGCGCCGCTGAGCACCCAGGCGTCGGGGCGCAGCAGGCCCGCGGCCGCCAAGAGCAGGAATACAGGGGCGCCCCGCCGCGGCCGCGCCACCTCCAGCGCGATCGCCCACACGATCAGCGCCACGTAGGAGATGTCGAGGTACCCCTGGGCGGCGAGATTCTCCACGAAGAAGCGGCTCAGCACGAGCAGCCCCGCGAGCAGTCCCACGACCGGGCCGAAGCACAGCCGTCCCAGCCGGTAGGAGCCCGCGACGACCGCCACGAACGAGGCGATCGAGCCGAGCACCATCAGCCGCGCGCCGCCCTGGCCGAAGATCGAGCAGAGCATCCCGAACGCGATCGCCAGCGGATGCTCCGTGGGCCCGCGGTACACGTGGAAGTCGGGCAGGTGCAGGTGCAGCACGTCGCGGCCCCACAGCAGCGCGTAGAAGGAGTCGTAGGTGGGGTACGTCGGATAGATGAAGTAGCCGGCCAGCGCGCCGGCGCACAGCACGCCGAAGCCGGCCTTCGCCCACGTCGAGGCGTCCACGGCACGCAGTCGCTGCAGCGCGGTCGGACCCTGCCGCGGCTTGGTGAGCGTCGCGCTGGCCATCGAGCCGTAGAGCCTATCCGTGCAAGGACGCGCCCTGGACGGATGGCCCCACGGGGTAGGCTTCCTCACGGTGAAGCTCATCATCCAGATCCCGTGCTTGAGCAGGAGAGGGGCAAGCCCCCCTCCTGACCACCCCCCGCCGTGGACCAGGCTCGCATCCAAATGAAGCTCATCATTCAGATCCCGTGCTTCAACGAGGCGGACCAGCTTCCGCAGACGCTCGCGGACCTGCCGCGCGAGATCGAGGGCTTCGACACGGTCGAGTGGCTCGTCATCGACGACGGCTCCACCGACGCGACCGTCGCCGTGGCGCGCGCCCACGGCGTCGACCATCTCGTGCGACTGACCAACAACAAGGGACTTGCGACGGGCTTTCAAGCGGGGGTCGACACGGCGCTGAAGCTTGGGGCGGACGTGATCGTCAACACCGACGCCGACAACCAGTACTACGGGCCGGACGTCGCCCGACTCGTGCGCCCGATCATCGAGGGACGCGCCGACATGGTCATCGGCGATCGCGAGGTCGGCGGGGTCGCGCACTTCTCGCCGCTGAAGAAGGCGCTGCAGCGGCTCGGCTCGTGGGTCGTGCGCCAGGCTTCCTCGACCTCGGTGCCAGACACGACCTCCGGCTTTCGCGCCTACAACCGCGAGGCCGCCATTCAGATGCTGGTCGTCTCGAGGTTCACCTACACGCTGGAGACCATCATCCAGGCCGGCAAGCTCCTGGTGGCGATCGACCACGTCCCGATCCGCACCAACCCGAAGACGCGCGAGTCGCGCCTGTTCCCGTCGATGGGCGCGTACGTACGCCGCAACGCGGTCTCGATCTTCCGCGTCTACGCCCAGTACGAGCCGCTGCGCGTGTTCTGGAGCCTCGCCCTGCTGATCGGCCTGGCCTCGATCGGCGTGTGGATCCGCTTCGCGGTCTCCTACGTCGAAGGCAGCGGCAAGGGCCACGTGCAGTCGCTGATCCTCGGCGCGGTGCTGTTCATCGCGGCCGTCGTGCTGTGGGCGCTGGGCGTGATCGGCGACCTGCTCGCCGCGCAGCGCGTGATGACCCAGAAGACCTTCGAGCGGGTGCGCCGCATCGAGCTGCAGCTGGGCGTGGCGCCGTCGCACTATGAATCGAACACCCAGGCCGCCGCGGGCGCGGGGGCCCCGGCGGGCGAGGCGGGCGACGCCGCCGCTAAGGGGTCGGGCCCTGAAGGCCCGGCGCAGGAGCGCGAAGCGGTGCGGCTGTGAGCGCGGGCGTGACCCTCTCCGAGGACGGGATCGTCACCGGCAACACCTACGACAAGTACAGCTCGAGAAATCCGCTCGTGCGGCGCATGATGGCAGCGTTCGAGGGCGCGCTGGACGAGCTGCTCGCGCTCGCCGACCCGCAGACGCTCCTGGACGTCGGCTGCGGCGAGGGGGTGCTCGTGCACCGCTGGGCGCTCGCGCTGGGCGAAGGCCATCGCGTGGTGGGCATCGACCTGGAGGAGGAGTCGATCCAGGCGGGCTGGTCGGGGCGGCGGGCGCCGAACCTCTCCTACCACGTGATGCGCGCCGAGAGCCTGCCGTTCGCCCAGGACGAGTTCGATCTCGTGACGGCGATCGAGGTGCTCGAGCACGTCCCCGATCCCGAGCACACGCTGTCGGAGATGGCGCGCTGCGCGGAGCGTCACCTGCTGGTGTCGGTCCCGCGCGAGCCGTTGTGGAGGATGCTGAACATGGCGCGCGGCGCCTACTGGCCGGCGCTCGGCAACACGCCCGGCCACCTCAACCACTGGTCCAAGCGCGCGTTCGTGCGGCTGCTCTCGCGGTACGGGAGCGTGGTCGAGGTCCGCTCGCCGTTCCCGTGGACGATGCTGCTTGTCCGGCTCTAGGGGATCGAGGGACACCGGTCCCGACGGCGCGGGAGGATGGCAGGAGCGCCGACCCCCGGCGGGCCCCGACGCGCGGACGCGCTCCTATGGGCGCGGCGCGCGGATCCTCTCGGTCGGGATCGCTTGCACGGGCCTGTTGACCCTCGCCTACTTCTCGATCTCGAGCCACGTGCTCGGGGAAGCCTCGGCGTCCAGGATCGCGCTCTTGTGGTCGGTGATGTTCGTGATCATCTCGGTCATCTACCGGCCGATCGAACAGCTGCTCTCGCGCACGATCGCCGAGCGCCGCGCGCGGGGACACGCCGAGCACCCGCTGCGCGTGCCGATCGCCATCCAGGCGGGCTTCGCGCTCACGTTCCTGATCGTCGCGCTGGCGCTGCGCGAAGAGCTGATCGACAACGTCTTCGAACACTACGCGGCGCTGTACGACGTGCTCGTGGTGGGCACGCTGGCCTACGCCGCGAGCTACTTCGCCCGCGGCTGGCTGGCGGGACACGAGTACTTCGCGCTGTACGGCGGGCTGGTGCTGATGGAGTCGGTCTCGCGCCTGTGCTTCGCGCTGGCCGTGGCGCTGGGCATGGCGAGCGGCCAGACGGCCGTCGCGCTGGGGATCGCGGCGGCGCCGCTGGTGTCGCTGATCGTCGTGCCGGCCGCGTTCGCGCGCCGCGGCGAGGAGCGCCGCGAGGCGCTCGGCCAGAGCCCGATCGCCGGCCGAGCTCCGATTCCTCACGCCGCCGACGCGGCGCTGGCGGGGCCGATCACGGCCGACGAGGCGGACGCCGCGCTGGCGGGACCTGGGACGGAGGGTGTGCAGGAGGCGGCCGCCCACGAGGAGCTCTCGCTGCGCCGCGGCACGGGCTTCGCTGGCTGGGTGTCGGGCATCATGCTCTCCGAGCAGACGCTCCTGAACGCCGCGGTGCTCACCGTCGCGGCCACGTCGCCCGACAAGGCGCTCGCCGGGATCGTGTTCGACGTGCTGCTGATCGCGCGCGCCCCCCTGCAGCTGTTCCAGGCGATCCAGACCTCGCTGCTCCCCCACCTGACCGGCCTGGAGACGACCGCGGGCCACGACGCGTTCGCGCGCGCGATCCGCGTCACCGTGCTCGCGATCGTGGCCTTCGCGACGGCGGTCGCGCTGGGGCTGCTGGCGATCGGGCCGTTCGTGATGGGCCACCTGTTCGGACAGCACTATTCCTACGGCCGGCTCGGCCTGGCTGTCGTGGGGGTGGGCATGGGACTGCACCTGGCCTCGGGCGCGCTCAACCAGGCGGCGCTCGCGCGCGACCGCGCGCGTGCCGCCGCCGTGTGCTGGCTTTTGGCCGCGGCCGCGTTCCTCGGATGGATGCTCAGCCCGGCCGTCGCCAACCAGCTCTCGCGCACCGAGATCGGCTACGCGGGCTCCACCGGCCTGCTCGCGCTGATGCTGTGGGCGCTCTACCGTCAGGGCTCGCGACCGGTCGGTCGCGACGCGGCCGCTCAGTCGGCGCCGACGGCCCGCGCGATCGCCCGGTAGGCCTCGCCGGGGTCGCCGGCGCAGAAGATCGCCGAGCCGGCGACGAACACGTTCGCGCCCGCCCCCTTGCACCCGGCGGCGGTCTGCGGATCGACGCCGCCGTCCACCTGCACCGCCACGTCCGCGCCGACGATCGCCCTTACTCGCTGCAGCTTCTCCAGCGAGTGGGCGATGAACGGCTGCCCGCCCCAGCCGGGGTTGACCGTCATGCACAGCGCCATGTCGATCGCGCCGGCCACCTCCGCGAGCGCGCCGACCGGGGTCGCGGGGTTGATCGCCACGCCGACGCCCACCCGGAGCTCGCGCAGCAGACCGGCGGTGTAGGAGACGTGCGGCGTGGCCTCGACATGAAAGGTGACGGTGTCCGCTCCGGCCTTGACGAACTCGGCGACGTGCCGCTCGGGGCGCTCGATCATCAGGTGCACGTCGAGCACCGCCCCCGCCCCTTGCGCCTGCTCGCGCAGCGCCGAGACGACGAGCGGGCCGACCGTGATCGGCGGCACGAAGTGCCCATCCATGACATCCACATGGATCACCTTCGCCCCCGCGTCGAGCACCTCGCCGACCTGCTCGCGCAGCCGCGCGAAGTCCGCGGACAGGATCGACGGCGCCACCTGCACGCCTTTCAGCAGCTCGCTCGCGGACCTGCTCATGTCATCTGCACCACGAAACAGACGTAGGGCAAGCTGGGCTAGGACGCAGGGAGTGTGGCGTGCTTGACCGATCGAAGATCGGCCAGCGAACGACCGAGGACGCCGATCCAGCGCCGCCATACGCGCTCATATCGCCTGGAGCATGCTGTCGCCGCAGTTGTTGCACTTGAGGATCGCCGTCGAGGACATCCGCACGATCGTCGAGTGCTCGCCGCAGTTCGGGCAGACCGATGAGAGCTCGAAGCGGTGCAGGCAGTACACGCAGCGGTAGCGGCCCGGGAGGTTCGTCGGCCGCAGCCACGGCTCGCCGCAGTTCGGGCAGCGCGGGCCGAGCTCGACGGGCGCTTTCGCCGCGGCTTCGCGCTCGCCGGCCACAACTTCAGCCTTTCCGGCGCAGCCGGGCGATGAAGAACCCGGCTGTGCGGTCGCGGTGGGGCAGGGTCAGCACGGTCTCGGGGGCGTGCGGGTTGGAGTACGCGGGCAGCTCGACGCGGAGATCATCGAGCTCGAAGCGGGGGCTGGCGTCCAGGAAGGCTGCGATCTGGAGCTCGTTCTCGGTCGCGGAGATAGTGCACGTAGAGTAGACCAGCACGCCGCCCGGACGGACGGCTTCGGCGGCGGCCGCGAGTATCTTCGCCTGCGTTCGCTCCAGCTCTCCCATGCGCGAGGGCTCCATCCGCCAGCGCAGATCGGGGCGCGCCTGCAGCGTGCCCAGGCCCGAGCACGGCGGATCGACAAGGACGCGGTCGAACGCGGCGCCCTCGGGACGCCCCAGCGCCGCGTCGGCCAGCTCGACGCGGACGTTGCCCGCGCGCAGCCGCTGGGCGGCGCGCGCCAGCGCGCCCGCGCGACGACGATCGCGCTCGACAGCCACGACCTCGCCGGTTCCGCGCATCAGCGCCGCGAGATGCGTGCTCTTGCCGCCCGGCGCCGCGCACAGGTCGAGCACCCGCTCCCCCGGCTGCGGATCGAGCGCACGCGCGACGAGCATCGCGGCGCGCGACTGCGCGAGGAACGCCCCTTCGCGCCAGAGCTTCGAGCCGTGCGCGTCGAACGGATCCTCGAGCACGAGCGCCTCGGGGATGTCCGGGTCCGGACGCGTCCGCACGGGCCGAGCACCCTGGGCCGGATCGCCGCTTGCAAGCGCCCGCGCGAGCGTGGGCGCGTCGGTCACGAGCGTGTTCGCGCGCAGCGCCTGCTCGCCGGGCTCGTTGTCGCGCGCCATCAGCGCACGCGCGTCGTCCGCGCCGAGCTGCTCCCACCACAGGCGCGCGATCCATTCCGGATGGGAGTGCTTGACGGCCGCGTCCTGCGGCGTGCGGTCGTGGAACGCGTCCAGGAGCTCTGCGCCCTCGCGGGCGCCGCGGCGCAGCACCGCGTTGACGAGGCCGTGGCCGGCTCGTCCCGAGCCCTTGGCCAGCTCGACCGCGTCGGCGACGACCGCATGGTCGGGGGCTCCCCGCGTGTACAGAAGCTCGTACAGCCCGAGCCGCAGCGCCGCGAGCACATGGCCGTCCAGGCGCTCCGACGGGCGCTCGGCGAGCCTCCCGATCAGGTGGTCGAGCGTGCCCTTGCGCTGGACGGCGCCGTAGGCGAGTCGCCTGGCCAGCGCGCGGTCGCGCGCGTCGAGCCCCCGTGCCTGCCCCTGCAGCGCCTTGTCGGCGTACGCGCCCTCCTCGAACACCCGGCGCAGGACGGCGTACGCACACGCGCGCGCGGGCGCGACCGCCGATCGGGGATCGGTCGGCGGATCGGCCCGGAGATCGGCCTGCGGGGGAGTCCTGTCCACTGGCCGTGTCACCGCCAGCCCACCGTCAGCCGGCCGACGCCCGCTCGCCCGGCAGCCCATGGCCGCGCAGGTAGGCCGCCCCGTCCATCGCCCTGCCACCGGGCGGTTGCACGACCAGGAGCTCCAGCGCCCCCTCGCGCGCGCCGTACAGCAGCCGCTCACCGTCTCGGTCCAGCTTTCCCTCCGGCGGTCCGGCGGCGGTGGCACGGGCCTCGTGGACTCCCAGCAGCCGCTCGCCCAACGCCAGGCGCGCGCCGATGTGGGGGTGCAGCGCCCTTACGACCCGCTCGAGCTCGATCGCTGCGAGGGCTGGGTCCAGCAGGCGATCCTCGGGGCCGATCTTCTCGGCATAGGTCGCGGCCCGCTCGTCCTGCTCGGCGAACCGCAGCGGCTCGCCGCGCGCCGCGTGGTCGAGCGCGCGTACGAGCAGCTCGCCGCCGAGAACCTGCAGGCGCGCGGCCAGTGAGCCGTACGTGTCGCGCGGCTCGATCGGCTCGGCCTCCGCCAAGCACACCGGCCCGCTGTCCAGACCCACGGTGAGGCGCATGATCGACACCCCCGTGCGCTCATCGCCCGCCATGATCGCCCGCTCCACCGGCGCCGCGCCACGCCAGCGCGGCAGCAGCGACGGGTGCACGTTCAACAGCTCCTGCTCGGACAGCAGCGGCTCGGAGATCAGCGCCCCGAACGCGCACACGATCACCGCGTCCGGGTTCGCCCGCGCGATCGCCTCGCGCGCCGGGGGTTCGTTCACGCTCCACGGCTGCTCCAGGGCGATTCCCAGCCTGCGCGCCGCCTGCGCCACGGGCGGGGAGCCGAGCTTGCGCCCCCGCCCCCGCGGCCGGTCCGGGCGCGTCAGCACCAGCTGCGGCCGGTGATCGTCGGCGGCCAGGCGCTCCAGCACGGCGACCGCGAACTCGGAGGTGCCGAGGAAGACGGTGCGCACGAGCGACCGCCGCGCGCCCGGCTAGGCGGGAGCTGCGTCGGACTCGGCTACCCGCGCCCGCGCGGGCGCGGTCGCGCCTTCGCGGGCTTCGCGCGCCCTGCGCATCGCCTCTCGCCGCGCCTCGCGCGAGATGCGGTCGAGAATCAGGATGCCGTCGAGATGGTCGACCTCGTGCTGGATCACGCGCGCCTCCAAGCCCTCGGCCTCGATCAGGAGCTCCTCCCCCGACGCGTCTGCACCGCGCGCGCGAATCCGCGCCGGACGTTCGACCTCGACGTGCACGCCCGGAATGCTCAGACAGCCCTCGTCGGCGGCCTCGAGCTCGTCGCTGCGCCACTCGATCACAGGATTGACCAGCGCGGTGATCGGATCGTCGGCATGCGCCCGGTACACCAGCACCCTGTGCAGGATTCCCAGCTGGGTGGCGGCCAGGCCGACGCCGAGCGCGTCGCTCATCAGCTCGCCCATGCGCTCGATCTCGGCCTTCAGCGCGTCGTCGAAGCGGTCGACCGCGACCGCGCTCGCGCGCAGCACGGGATCGCCGAGCTTGCGCACGTGCCGTAGCGCCGCGTCGCGCCGCGCGCGCGTCTGCGCGTCGAGCTCTTCACCGATCGGAGATCCCGCGATCTCCGATCGGCCGGCGGGCGCGTCCTCCTCGCGCTCGACCTCCACGTCGGCGTCGTCGGAGGGCGAGGTCCGCAGCTTCTGCAGTGTGTCCTCTTCGGCCATCGTCTGTTGAGTTTATGAGGAGCGCCCGGCCTCCCGCGTTCGAAAGCGACTCGCCGCGCGCGCTACCCCTTCTTCAACCTCACGGCCAGCGACCGGGTGTGGGACACGGGGCTGCCTCCGAGCGAGGACTGGAACGTCAGCCGCACGCTGATCAGGAGGCCCCGTTTGTGCTTCAGCGCGTTCCTCAGCGCCTTCACTGCGGACGCGCTCGGCTTGAGCGTGAAGCTCACGCTGCCGGGGGCCGCAACGGTCTTGCTGCCCCTGGCGAAGACGATCCTCGCTGGGCGGCACTTGCCGATCAGCCTGACGAAGCCCCTCTTGCAATTCGCACCCCTCGCCGCGAACACGCCGAACCTCCCGTTCTGGAAGGTGGCCAGCCAGCTGAACGTGCCCGGATCGCCCACGGACTCCGTGAACGTGATCGCGCCGGTGGTGGGGTTCACGGTCGCGTTGCCGAGCGCGAAGTTGCTGTTCGGCGTGAGTTCCGGCGTGAGCTTCCCTGTCAGCGTCGACGTTTCGCTGACCGTGGCCGTGGATTCGGGTGCGGCCACCGAAAACGACTGTTGCGCCTGCGGCGCCGCGCTGTAGCCGGGGTTGCCCGCCTGGTCGGCGTCGATCGTGCACGTACCCACCCCGGTGAAGCTCACCGTCGAGCCCGAGATCGTGCACACCGAGCCGCTCGTGGCGTCGATCGCGAAGGTCACCGGATTCCCCGAACCCCCGCCCGTAGCGGTTACGTTGTAGGTCGGGCCGCCGACGGTCGCCGAGCCAGGCGCCGTCGACGTGAACATGATCGTCTGGGAGCCCTTGGCCACTTCGAATTCCTGTTTCACTTCAGGGGCTGGAGCGTATTTGGAGTTCCCCGCCTGGTTGGCGTCGATGATGCATTTGCCCGCGCCGATGAAGCTCACCGTCGAGCCCAAGATCGTGCACACCGAGCTGCTCGACGCGTCGATCGCAAACGCCACCGCAAGCCCCGAGGTGGCTGTCGCCGCAGCCGTGTACGTCGCGCCGCCGACGGTCGCCGAGCTCGGCGCGGGCGAGGTGAATTTGATCGTCTGCGTTTTCCCGACGACGAGCGCCTGCGCGGTGCCTATGCTGGCGCCGTCCGTCTCGAGCACCGTCAGCGCGACAGTGTAGAGGCCAGCCGAGGAGAATTTGTGGTTAATCGTTAGTTCTTCGGTCTCTTGCGTTTCGTTTTCATGGTGACCTGAGAAGTCGTTGAACTGCCACGTGTAGCGGACGTTCGCCCCCGCCGTCGAGCCGGTGGCGTCGAATTTGACTTCGTTGCCGTTCACCGTTGCGCTCGTAAATTTCGCCGTCGGCGCTTCCGACGCTTCAAACGTCAGCCGTTGCAGGCATTCGTGGCCTTTGTTGCTCCACTCCTGCTGGTACCAGTACTTGTGGCCGTTGATGACGTGGTTGTATTTGCGTTTTTTGCCTTCGACATCGACTTCGCCGATCGGCGTGCCGAATTCGGTGGCTTCCACGAACGTGCTGCACTTGTCGCAGATCTCCCCTGTGAACGCGCCCCAGTCCGTCCATGCGTTGTTGGGCTCCGGATCGGTGATCGACTCGACGTGCTCATGGGACATCCCGCCGAAAAGCGCGGAGTCGGATGGGCCGTTG
>DASQGE010000112.1:0-38058 GCA_035632775.1 Solirubrobacteraceae bacterium
GGTCCCGAGACGGCGTCGCACATGTGCGACGCCGGGCATCGCCGCATGCGGCGATGCCTTCCCCGCTCGGTCGTCTCGGCTCCCAGACGCCGGATGTTGGCGCTCGAGCGAGGACGGCGGTATGGTGCGCAGACTCGGCTAGAAAAGGAGATCGCGCATGCGCCAAGCAGCGGACCGTATTCGCAACGTCGCTCTCGTCGGTCATCGGGGAGCGGGCAAGACGTCGCTGCACGAGGCGCTGCTGTTCGAGGCGGGCGTGACCAGCCGCCTCGGGTCGGTGCAAGACGGCACCACCGTGTCGGACTCGGGCACGGACGAGCAGGCGCGGCAGATGTCGATCGCCGCCACGCTCAGCTCGCTGCAGTGGGACGGGCGCAAGGTCAACCTGATCGACACGCCCGGCGAGCCGAGCTTCGTGGCCGACGCGCTGGGGGCGCTGCGCGTGTGCGAGTCGGCGGTCTTCGTGGTCAATGCGGTGATGGGCGTCGAGGTCTCGACGACGCGTCTGTGGCAGAGCGCGGCCGAGCTGGACATCGCCCGGATGCTGTTCGTCAACATGCTCGACCGCGAGCGCGCCGACTTCTTCAGGACGCTGGAGCAGCTCAAGAAGGCGTTCGGGCAGCACGTCGTGGCGACCGAGATCCCGATCGGCGAAGAGCACGAGCTCGAGGGCGTGATCGATCTCGTCGACATGAAGGCGTTCAGGCAGGACTCGGCCGGCCAGCGCTGCTGGAGCGAGATCCCGATCCCGCAGGCGCAGGCGGAGCTTGCGCAGGAGTACCGCGAGAAGCTGATGGACGAGGTCTCAGAGGTCTCCGACGCGCTGATGGAGCGCTACCTGGAAGGGGAGGAGATCTCGCACGGGGAGATCGTCGACGCGCTGAAGGAGGGCACGAACCACGGCAAGATCTTCCCGGTCGTGTGCGGGGTGGCGACCCGCAACCTCGGCACGACGCGCCTGCTGGACGCGATCGTCGAGGACCTGCCCTCGCCCGTCAAGCACGGGGCGCTCGAGCTCGGCGAGCTCGAGCTCGAGCCGGATCCGGACGCCGAGCTGTTCGCGTACGTGTTCAAGACGCGCGCCGATCCGTTCGCCGGGCGGATCAACCTGCTGCGCGTCTACCAAGGCACGCTGCGGGCCGACAGCCACGCGCTGAACACGCGCGCCCACGCGAAGGAGCGGATCGGCCAGCTGATCGTGTTCGCGGGTCGCGAGGCGGGCCACCTGCAGGAGCTCGGACCGGGCGACATCGGCGCGGTCGCCAAGCTCAAGGAGACCCGGGCGGGCGACTGGCTGGCCGGTCGCTCTGCGGTCGGCCGCGAGACGCCGATCGAGATGCCCGCGCTGAAGCTGCCCGCGCCCGTGATGGCGTTCGCCGTGGAGCCGAAGAACAGGGGCGACGAGGAGAAGGTGTTCGCCGCGCTGCGACGACTGCAGGAGGAGGACCCGACGATCGACCTGCACCGCGACCAGCAGACGGGCGAGCAGATCGTCGCGGGCCTGTCCCAGGTCCATGTCGAAGTGGTGGTCGACCGCCTGCGCGAGCGCTTCGGCGTCGAGGTCGCGCTGAAGCCTCCGCGGGTTCCCTACCAGGAGACGATCCGGGGTACGGCCAAGGCGCACGGGCGCCACAAGAAGCAGTCGGGCGGGCGCGGCCAGTTCGGCGACTGCCACATCGAGATCGAGCCGCTGCGGCCGGGCATGGGGTTCGAGTTCGTCGACCAGATCAAGGGCGGGGTGATCCCCAGCTCGTTCATCCCCGCGGTGGAGAAGGGCGTGCGCGAAGCGATGAACGCGGGGGTGCTCGCCGGGTATCCCGTCAAGGACGTGCGCGTGCGGCTGTACGACGGCGCCTACCACAGCGTGGACTCCTCGGAGATCGCGTTCAAGCTCGCCGGCGCGCAGGCGATGAAAGAGGCCCTGCAGCAAGCCAATCCAGTGCTGCTGGAGCCGATCATGCTCGTCACGCTGTCGGTCCCCGAGGCGTACGTCGGAGATGTGATCGGCGACCTCAACAGCCGTCGCGGACGCCCCCAAGGGATGGAGCCGGCGGGGGGGATGACGGAGATCAAGGCGGAGGTGCCGATGGCCGAGATGCTGAGCTACGCGCCCGACCTGCGCTCGATCACGGGCGGCCAGGGCGACTACACGCTCGAGTTCCTGCGCTACGAGGAGTTGCCCGGACACATCGCCCAGCAGGTGGTCGGGGGCACTGCGGCAGAGCACGCCGCTACGCACGCTTGAGGGCTCGTGCCCGGATGGCCCCGCCACGCGGGGTGGCGTCCCGGCGCGGGGCGGTGGAGGCTTGGCGCGGCGTGACGGGATGCTTTGTGTGGTGTCGTGGGGTGCCTCGTGCGGCGCGACGGGATGCTTTGCGTTGTGCCGTGGGATGCCTCGCGCGGCGTGACGAGATACCCTGATCGCCGATGTCAACCCGATCGATCGTCACCTCGCACCCCGATGTCGCCTGCGACGTCTGCGGTCGGCGGCTGCTGCGCGGCGAGCACCCCGACGTGTTCCTCGCCGGCGGCCAGCGGCGGAACGTGTGCGAGCTGTGCGCCCCGCGTGCGGTGGACGAGGGCTGGCTGCGCGAGAGCGATCGCCACTCGGTGAGTCTGCCTCCGGCGCGCCAGCGGCGTGCTCGCAACCTGCTCGGCCGATTGCGCCAGCTGCGGGAGTCGCCGCTCGACCCGGCGGGCACGGCCATTCCACCTCCGGTGGCGGAAGATCTCGGAACCCGGGCGTACGACTTCTTCGATGGCGGCCTCGGCGCGCTCGAGCCCGAGGAGCCCGGCTTCGCGCCCGAGGTGCACGGCGCGGACGCCGGCGCGCCGGACGGCGGATCCGCGCGGGACGCGGCAAGGCCCGTGCCGGCGGTCCCGCTCGCGGGCCCGAATCCCGCGGCCGCTGTCGAGCCGCTCGCGGACGAAGCGCTGCGCAGCGGCGACGTGAAGGCGCAGCGTGCGCTCGATGTGTTCAACGCCGGCGAGCATCCCCGTCGAATCGTCGGGATCGCCCGTTCGCTGGGCGCGCCCAGCGTGAGCGTCCGTCCGCTCGCGGAGTCCGGGAGCACGGTCGCGATCGTCATCGCCTGGGAGCTGTGCTGGTACCGCTACGAGGTCGATCTCGGCGACGAGCTGGCCGGCGCGAGCGTCGTCGCGCGAGGAACCGAGCTGAGCGAACTGAGCGGCGAGGACCACCTCGCGAACGCAGCGGCGATCGATGACGGCACGCTCGCGCTGGTAAGATCCGTGTTGTCATGATCTACTGCGTCGTGCCAAAGCCGCTCGCGGACGAGCTGTATCCGAGGCTCGTAAAGCACTACGAGCACGAGGACAACGTCACCGTGATCGTCGATCGGCGCAAGTCCGACCGCCGCGCCCGCGGCAGCCGTCCGGCGGCCGCGATCAAGCAACGGCGCATCGTCCGCGACCGCCGCCGCGCGCGCGTTCCCGGCGATCTGCCGCCGCTCGCCAGGGCTTCCTAGCCGGCCGCCGCCCACGAGTGTCGCGATCGGCGACGCGCCCGCCTGCCGCGACGCGTCCCGTCCCAAGCGCCGTGCATGCGTCCCGTCCCAAGCGCCGTGCATAATTCCGCTCCGCGATGACCAAGGGTTCGCGTCACGGTAGATGGTGGGGTTGTGGGCCCTACTAAGGCGATCGTCCATGTCGACGGCGGGGCGCGCGGGAATCCCGGCCCGGGCGCCGCCGCGTGCGTGATCTCCACGCCCCAGGGGGAGACGCTCGCCAAGGACGCTCAGCTGCTCGGCGAGGTGACCAACAACGTCGCGGAGTACCGGGCGCTCCTGCTCGGTCTGGAGCGGGCCGGGGAGCTGGGGGTGACGGATGTCGAGGTCGTGAACGACTCCGAGCTGATCGCCAAGCAGATAAACGGCGAATACAAGGTCAAGCACGCGGCGATGAGGCCGCTGTACCTGCAGGCGCTCGCGGCGCTGAGAGGGTTCGCGCACTGGACGGTGCGTACGGTCCCGCGCGCGCAGAACGCCGAGGCGGACGCGCTGGTGAACGCGGCCCTGGATCAGGCGCGCGACGCGGCGGCCGGCTGAGGCTGAGCCTGGCTGAGGCTGAGCCTGGTTCAGGGTTCGCCGGGCTCTCAGCGCAGCGACTGGGCCGATTTGGCCAGCGCGATCATCTGCGCGTTGGAGAGTTCCTCGAGCAGCGTGTTCGTCAGCCAGTACAGCACCCCGCCGGAGCGCCAGCCGATCGCGTGGATGTGCGCGCCGTCGTCGACGAGCCGGTAAGGGCGTCCGCCGATCGTCTGGGTCCGGGCGTGGGCGAACAGGGGCGGGTTGAGCCAGTCCGAGCCCTCGAAGTCGTAGTAGCCGCCGATCGTGCTCTGCTGCCACACGACGACGTAGGCGTGGTGGAGGTGGCCCTGCTGGTCGCGCACGTCGTAAGGGCGCACCTGCTGCTGTTCGGCCGCGCCCATCTGCAACGTCGGATACAGGACGGGGAAGGGCACGCTGACGGCGGCTTTCACCGCTTCGCTGTCGCCGGCGGAGGAGGTCGGGTACAGGCCCAGCGCGCGCGGCGAGCCGCCGCCCGAGCTCGTGTGGGAGCCGTGGGGGCTGTGATGAGCGCTCGAAGATCGGCCAGTGTGCGCGGCGGGCCTGGCCGCCGGCAGGCGCAGCTGCTCGTGGCCGTGCAGGAATTCTTCGAGCGTGGCCTTGGTCAACGCTTGTGTGGTCGTCACGTAGGAGCCGCCGCGGGGGCCCTGGTAGTTGTCGCTCGCCGACCTGAATTTGACCTGGCGCAGGGGCTTCGTCTGCGAGAAGGCGATCAGCTTCGTCAGTTCGATCAGCTCGCTCGCCGACGCGTGAAAGGTCGAGCTGATCGCGTGCCCGACCGCCTTGGCGATCGTGTCGATCTGGCCGATGGGGTCGCTCGAAGAGATCTGCTCGCGCAGGTTGCGCAGGAAGTCCTGCTGGCGGGCGACCCGCACGAAGTCCGAGTCACCGTGCCGATAGCGCACGTATTCGAGCGCGTGTTGATCGCACAGCTTCTGGTAGCCGGGCTGCAGGTTGATGCTCGAATAGTTGTTTTCCGGGGTGTCTTCGTAGGCGTGGTAGTAGTGGTGGTCGACGTTCACGTACGCGCAGCCGAGCGTGTCGACGACTTTGATGAAGCCCTTGAAGCTGACGTCGACGATGCCGTTCAGCTTCAGGCCGGGGAACACTTCGTGCTCGATCGTTTCGGCCGCGAGCACCATCCCGCCCCTCGTGCCGCCGAGCCTGTTGCCGATCGTGTACGCGGCGTTGATCTTTTCGCCGGGATAGCTCAGGCCGTTGCGGGTCGTGATGTTGACCATCAGGTCCCGGGGAATCGACATCACCGAGGTCTGTCCCTGTTCGGGATCGAAGCGCACGAGCAGGATCGTGTCGCTGTGCGGCGGGTTTTCGCGGTCGTAGGAGTCCTTGGCGCCAACCCGCCGGTCCGAGCCGAGGATCAAGAACGTCTGCGGGCCACCGCTGTATTCGGCCGTAACGACGCCCTTCGGGGCGTTGATCTCGTTCAGCTTCGGAAAGACCTCTTCGGCGATGCTCGTGATCCTGTTCAGCGCCACGGTCGCCGTCGCGCCGGCGCTGAGCGCGACGATCAGCACCGCCGCGAGCGCAAAGCGCTTCCACATGGCCCAGCCCGGCGAGGGCGGGCGCTCGTCGTCGTGGGTTGTCACGGGATGGCCGCTCATAGCAGACAGACGCCGCCCCTCCAAGGCGCGCGCCGGCCAAGCGTAGCGACTGTCCCGGCGCTCCACGCCGGGGCGCGCGTATGCATGAGGCACCTGCCGGTAGGCTCGCAGCCCATGCAACCCAGATCGCCCGCGCGAAGCGACACTCAAACGCAACCCAGATCGGCCGCGCGAAGCGACACCCAAACGCAACCCAGATCGGCCGCGCGAAGCGACAGCCGATGCTGAGCCCCAGAAACCGAGAGCTGTTGGGCCTCATCCCCGCGGCGCTGCTCGTCACGGCGGGCTTCACCGCGATCTTCATCCAGGCCCAGGACACGACGCGCGGGGCCGCGACCAACGTGACGCTCAACCATGCCTCGAGCGTCTCGTTGACCTACGGTGCGCTGTTCCTCGCGCTGTGCGTCGCCGCGCACCTGGTGATCCGCTTCGCGCTGCCCCACGCCGATCCGTACCTGTTCCCGCTCGGCGCGGTGCTCGCGAGCGTCGGCATCGTGATGGTCTACCGCATCGAACCGACGCTCGCCCGCCAGCAGGCGCAATGGATGGTGCTCGGCCTGATCCTGTTCGCCGGCACGATCCTCGTCCTGCGCCGCGAGGGCGTGGGCGTGCTCGAGCGCTATCGCTACACGATCGCCGCGGTCGGCATCGGCATGACCGTGCTGCCGCGCCTGCCCGGGATCGGCGGGCAGGTCAACGGCGCCTACCTGGACATCCACTTCGGCGGCGTGTCCTTCCAACCCGCGGAGCTCGGGAAGGTCGCGATCGTGATCTTCCTCGCCAGCTACCTGCGCGACAATCGCCAGGTGCTCGTCACCGCCGGGCGGCGCTTCCTCGGCCTGACAGTCCCGCCGATGAAGCAGTTCGGACCGATGCTGCTCGTCTGGGGCGCCGCGATGGGCACGCTGCTGCTGACGCGCGAGCTGGGGACCTCGCTGATGTTCTACGGCGCGTTCCTCGCGCTCCTGTACGTCGCCACGGGGCGCTTCTCGTTCCCGCTGATCGGGCTCGTCCTGTTCGCGGCCGGTGCCTGGTTCGTCGCCGCGCACGTGGGGCACGTGCACGCGCGCGTGCTCGCCTGGGAACACCCGCTCGACCCGGTCCTCTACAACCGACCGGGCGGCAGCTACCAGCTCGCCCAATCGCTGTTCGCTCAGGCCGACGGCGGGCTGCTCGGCACGGGCTTCGACCAGTCGTTGTTGCAGTATCCGGTCGAACTCGCAAACCACCAAGTGGTACGCCGCTCGATCCTGCCGGTACCCGAAAGCGATCTGATCTACTCGGTGATCACCAACGAGCTCGGGCTCGTCGGCGCCGCCGGGCTGCTGCTCGTCTACCTGCTGTTCGTCGAGCGCGGCCTGAAGACCGCAATGCTCGCCAAGGACTCCTTCTCCAAGCTGCTGGCGAGCGGCCTGTCGTTCATCGTGGCGATGCAAGTGTTCGTGATCGTCGGCGGCGTCACGCGCGTGATCCCGCTCACCGGGGTGACGCTCCCGCTGGTCGCCTACGGCGGTTCGTCCGTGGTCATGAACTTCGTGCTGCTCGCGCTCCTGCTCGTCATCTCCGACCGCGCGCGCAGGCCATACTCGCGCGCTTGAGCGCCTCCAAGAGTGCCTAACAAAATTGGCGGGTGCTGGCCGATCTCCGATCGGTGGGGGGTCGTGGGTGGGCACCGCCGCCGTAGGCGGTGGTCCGGCGCGGACGCAGGGTCGTGGCAGTACCGATCGGAGATCGACGGGATCTCCGATCGGCCAGCACTACGGCGCGATCCCGAGGACAAAGCCCCGCGAAGCGCACACGGCCGCATCCGGACGTGCACGCATTTTGTTAGGTGCTCCAAGACGCCGTTGAGCGCAAGCTGGGCAGGTTTGCGCAGGTTTGCCGACAGCTTTCCCGCCGAAACCTCCATATCGGCGCCCGTCGCAGGGTGCGGGCGGGGTTCCGTCGAAAGCCTGTGCTCGGACGACATGCACTCCTGCACCCTCAGCCATGCCACGCCACGACTGCTCCTGCGCCCGCCGGCGCCCGCTGCGCCCGGTCGCTACGGCGGCGACCTCGCCGGTGGACCCTCCTCGCCCGCGGGCCTGCACCGCCGGCCATGGCTCGGGCGCCTGCGCCGGGCGCTGCAGGAGGAGATGTTCGTCGTGCACTACCAGCCGATCGTCTCGCTCGAGGACGGAACAGTCGCGCACTACGAGGCGCTCGTGCGCCTCGCCGACGAAGCCGCCGGACGTCTCGTCGCTCCGGGGCGATTCCTGCCCGCGGCCGAGCGCTACGGCCTGATCCGCGAGATCGACCGGCTCGTGCTCGACCGGGTGGCCGCACTGCTCGGCGACCGCCGATCGGGGGCCCTGGCGCACGGTCCGGGTCCGGAGGGCTGGGTCTCTGATGATCGGGTCGGCCAGCGGACCGGCCCGCGCGCCGCGCGTGCCGGCCGCCAAGACGCAGACGCCACGCGCCCGGACGGCGTGCGCGTGGCGATCAACCTCTCCGCCCTGTCGGTCACCGACGGCACGATGCTCGCGCACATCGAGCGCGGCCTCGCTCGCCACGGCGTCGATCCCCGCCGGCTCGTGATCGAGGTGACCGAGACCGCCGCCATCTCCGACATGAGTCGTGCGCGCGCGTTCTGCGCGGGCGTGCGCGCGCTCGGCTGCGCCGTCGCGCTGGACGACTTCGGCGCGGGCTTCGGCTCCTTCCAGTACCTGAGGCGCCTGCCGTTCGACTACCTCAAGATCGACGGCAGCTTCGTCCGCTCGCTCGAGTCCTCGCCGAAGGACCAGCTCGTCGTGCAGGCGCTGGCCGACCTGGCCAGGAAGATGGGCAAGCGCACGATCGCCGAGTACGTCGGCGACCGCGCCACACTGCGGCTGCTGCGGCGCTACGGAGTCGACTACGCCCAGGGGTTCGAGATCGGCCGGCCCCACCCGGCTTGTGGCGTGCTGGGCGTCTGAGCCTGGATCCACCGATTTCGCGGTCGCCTCGGCACCGGATGGCGCATCGCCAGGCGCCATCGCCGTCGCCCCGAAGGGTCACCGTACGGGTGCTCCGTCGATGTCCGGAGACTCGACCCCCGGCGCCGATGCTCGACCCGCTGTCGGCGGATCCAGGCTGAGGCGCCACCCGGGCCTGCCCTTGCAGGCGTGTGGGACTACCCGCGGTGTGGCCCACCTCGGCGGTGGTGTGGCGCTTACCTCGGCTGCGGGAACTGCGCGCGCATCGCCGCGTCCCATACGCGGTCTGGCGCCAGACGCCGGTTCAGGATCGCCAGGCGCGCCGACGGGGTTACGCGTACGCGCGCCGGCGGCCGGCGGCGCGAGATCGCGCGCTCGATCGCCTTGGCGACCGTGTCCGGGCCGCCGCCGAGGTGGCGCATCGGGCTCTTGTACACGCCCACCGTCAGCGCCGCCAGCTTCGCGTTGAACTCGTCGTACGGACCGCCGTCGCCGACGCCCTCCATGCTGGCGAGGGCCGCCGTGGGGAAGTCCGTCACGATCAGCCCGGGCTCGATCAGGATCACGTCGACGCCGAACCCGCGCACCTCGAAGCGCAGCGCGTCGCTGATCGCCTCGATCGCGTACTTGCTCGCGTGGTAGTACCCGCCGCCCGGGAACGTCAGGCGTCCCCCCATCGAGCTCACGTTCACGATCTTGCCCCACCGCTGCGCGCGCATCTTTCCCAGAACCAGCTGGGTCAGCGCCACGGGCCCGAACACGTTCGTCTCGAACTGCTCTCTCACCGCGTCGAGCCCGACCTGCTCGATCGGGCCGCTCTGGCTGTACCCGGCGTTGTTGACCAGCACGCCGACCGCCCCGTGCTCGCGCTCGACCTCCGCCACGGCCGCGCGCATCGACTCCTCGTCGGTCACGTCCAGGCGCAGCGTCTCACAGCCGGCGTCGGCCAGGTCGGCGATCGACTCGGGCCGGCGCGCGCTCGCGTACACCGTCCAACCGCGCTTCGCCAGCCGCAGCGCGCTCGCGCGACCGATGCCGGACGAGCAGCCTGTGATCAGCACCGCCTTGGAGGGCTCTCGCATCGGTGCGGCACAGGTTACACGGCCGTTCGAGTCCGGCGGCGGGCTTGCCGGGAGGGGGCTGGATCACTGCGCGCGCCGCGGTCGCCGCTCCCGGTTCACCCCACCCTCCTCAGCCGGTGCGCGTGCGGCGGTGGCAGATACCACCGCGGGCCCCAGCTCAGGAACGCATAGATCTGGATCATCGACGCCTGTTCGAGAAGCGCGCTGCCGGGGCCGTCGTTGAAGCTGAACAGGCCCGTGGCGGGATCACGGCGCGCGCTCCACGCCCAGTCGGCGTATTCCTGGATCGCGTTGCTGTAGGCGGTGCCGGGGCTCGTCACTTCCAGCAGGCGGAGGTTGTCGAGGAAGATCGAGATGAAGAACGAGGGCTGCGCCTGCAGGCTCGCCTGGTCGAAGTGTTGGAGCGAGGCGCTCGCGTCCTGCCACGCGCGCCGCAGGTAGGTCGGATCGCGGGTGATGCGATACAGGAGCGTCTCCGTGCCGAGCATCGTGCCCTGGTTGTAGGTCCAGAACGTCGAGTCGAGCGTTCCGTCGAGGCTCACGTGATCTTCATATAGGCCCGCTTCCGGGTCGCGCAGGCAGGTGAGCACCCACGCGTAGAACCGCTGGGCCCACACCAGATACGAGTGGTTGCCCGTGAGCTCGTACAGGTAGAGCCCGAGCTCGGCGGCGGGGGCGTTGGAGACGGTGTTGCGCGTGCCGACGCTCGGGTCCTGCGTCCACCAGACGCCCCCTGGACACGGGTGTTTGGCGTTCCTGTCCCAGCCGTAGAGAACCAGCCGGAAGATCATCTGCGCCTGCTTGAGCGCCAAGCGGCTGCCGGTCAGGCGGTAGATGCGAACGAGCTGCAGGCCGACCCACTCGTCGTCGTCGTAGAACGTTGTTCCCCCCGGGCCGAGGGGACCCGTGACGTAGCTTCCGTAGCTCGGTGGCGACTTGTTGGCCTTCCAGTAGTGGGCGAGCCCGTTCAAGAGAGCCGCCATGTCCACGCGGTAGGCGGGCTGGACGCCCGCGAGCGCAACCGTCGCCGAGAGCGCCTGGGAGAAGGGCCACAGATACGAGTACGCTTCCGGCCAGCCGCGATAGAGGTTGTGATAGGGCAGGTAGTAGGCACGCTGCATCGCGCCGAACGTCGTCGTCGCGCGCAGGAAGTCCTGTTCGGCCAGCTGCCGGTCGGCGTGCGCGGACGCCGCCCCGAGGAGCGACCATGCGACGCATGCGAGCACGAACAGCCGCAGCGCGATCCTGCGTCGGCTGTGACGCTCGCCCCAGGACATGAGTCGGCTGATCTTCTCACACACCCGCTGCGCCTCGAGACGGTCCTCGCTGGAGCGCTCAGGCTGACCCTAGGCTGGGCCAGGCGCTCGCTTCGACGCCGGCGGAGGCGCCAGCGGAGGCGCGTGGCAGGCATGCCCTGCGTTCTGTATCCCGGCAAGGTTCAGGATCGCAAACCCGCCGACTCGCTCGGCCCGGATGTGCAGCGGTCCCAGCACCAGGGGCCAGTACCCGCTTGTGCGATCGCGCAGAAGGATGAAGCCGGCGTGCGTCATGGAGATGAACCTGCACAGACGCCAGAGCACGTTTCGTCGTGGCTTATTGCCGAGCAGCTCGCGGACGATCGTCTGCCTGCCGTATTCCGCGGGTATCGCCAAGGACACGTAACCACCGGCCATGCGGAAGCGGAAATCGGCCTCGACCTGCCAGTACATCGAGTTGCCGTTGATCCCAAACGGGAGCGCGATGACGGTCGCCCCTGCGGGAACGTAGCGTGCGAGCGTGCCCGTGGTCATGAGCGGCGGAGCGTCTACCAACGAGCCCCAGGTGAACCCTGTCACGTTTGGCGCCAGCGTCACCGCCACAACCGCGAACAACGCCCAGCGCGCACGGCGGGCGCGTGCCCGGTCGAGCCATAGAGCCGCTGCGACGGCCGCCGCGATCCAGAGATAGACGACGAAGCGTGCGGGTATCGCGTAGCCGAGAAACGGCAGCTGCGACCCGGCTGCCCACGGAAGCCACACGCCCGTGTCGTGACCGCCGATCGTGAGATGGCTGCCCAGGCTGGCGATCGCCACGATCAGCATGAACAACAAGAGCGCGCGCGCGAGCCTGCTTCGGCGCAAGCCGACCGCGAAGGCGACGAGCAGCAGCAGGAGTCCGGGCCCCAAGTAGCTGAGCTGCTCGCTCAGGTTCAAGGCGAGCTTGGCGGCGAGCGCCCCGACACGGCCGTGGCCGTGCAGCCAGGTCACTCGCGTCGGGACCACGAAGTTGGCCAGGTCCGCTCCGGCGCCAGCCACCAAGTGGCCGCTCAGGGGATTCGGGTAACGCAGCGCGTAGTAGAGCAGCGGCGCGCCGAGAAGGAGGCCCAACAGCAAGGCTCCACCGGCCTCGGCCCCGAGCACGAGGTCTTCGCGCCGACGCTCCCGGCCGTCGAGCAGCAGCGCGATCACAAATGCCAGCCCACCGAACAGCAGCATCGTGGTGAATACCTCGGTGGCGATCCACAGCTGCGCGCCGAGCAGGCATCCAAGCGCGCAGATGAAGCGCCTTCGCGAGGTCAAGCCCGCGTGACGACGCAGCACGAGCAGGGCGGCGAGCGGAAGCAGCGCGACGAGCGCAAGGTTGAGGTGATTGACCGTCTGGCCGGTCTCGTATGTCCCGAAGCCGAACAGCAGGCCGCCGGCGAGCGCGGAGGAGAACCGCCGTGTCAAATGTCGGCACAGGAGAAATGCTGTCCACGCGGCCGTCGCCGGCGCCACGAGTGCGAGCACGTTGAACATCGCCACAGCACCGATCAGCGCGGTGAGCGGCGCAAGCAGGAGTGCCGGCCCGGGGATGCTCGCCGCCCACGTGAGGTTGTAACCATGCGGCGCGAACACCTCGGTCGTCAGGAACGGGTTCTGCAGGTGACCGACCGCGTGGGCGCCCCACGCCAGGAACCAGACATACGCGCTCTGATCGCGACCGAAGAAGGACTGCAGCTGGGCTGATCCCACGACCTTGTGCGAAGGGTCGCCCACGACTTCGTGGCCATAGACGATCACGGACAGGCACAGGTAGACACCGAGCGCGACCGACGCTCCGAGTCGAGGGCTTCGCCGCAGCCATGCGGGCGCACGCAACCTCGCGGCAGGCGCCGTAGCTGCGATGTGCTCACGCGAGCTCACGGCTGCCGTCATCGCGGCCGTATGTTAGGCGAAGCCGCGGGCGCCAACTCCTTCGCTAAGGTGCGCTGCCGATGCGTGCCGTCACCTTCCAGGCCCCGGGCGAGGTCCTCGTCGAGGACGTCCCCAAGCCCGAGCTGCAGCGTCCCGACGACGCGATCGTGCAGGTCCGGGCCAGCGGGATCTGCGGCTCGGACCTGCACATCTTCCACGGCCGCGTGCAGATCGAGCCGGGCTTCACGATCGGGCACGAGTACGTCGGCACGGTCCTCGCGACCGGCGAGGACGTCCGCGAGGTGTCCGTCGGCGACCGCGTGCTCGGATGCTTTCAGACCGCCTGCGGCCACTGCTTCTTCTGCCGCCGCGGCGCCTTTCACAAGTGCGACGCCTCGCGCACGTTCGGCCACGGCGCGACGCTCGGCTCGCTGCAGGGCACGCAGGCCGAGCAGGCGCTCGTGCCGAACGCCGATCTGATCCTGCGGCGGATCCCCGAAGGCATGAGCGACGACGTCGCGCTGTTCGCCGGCGACGTGATGGGCACCGGCTACCACGCCGTGGTCGACGGCGGCCTGCGCCCCGGAGACATGGTGGCCGTGCTCGGCCTCGGGCCGGTCGGCCTGTGCGCGGTCCAGGCCGCGCGCGCGGTCGGCGCCGCACGGGTGATCGCCGTCGACTCGGTCCCCGAGCGCCTGGCGATGGCCGAGTCCTTCGGCGCGCAGGCGGTGCACCTGACCGACGGCGACCCGCGCGCGGCCGTGCGCGAGGCGACGCAGGGCCGCGGTGCGGACCTGTGCGTCGACGCGGTCGGCGACCCCCGGGCGCTCGAGCTCGCCCTGCGTCTGACGCGCAAGTGCGGGACCGTTCAGACGATCGGCGTCTACGCCGAGCGCTGCGAGGTGCATATGGGCCTGCTGTGGATCAAGGCGCTGCGGCTGTGCTCCGGCCACGCCAACGTGATCGGGCACATCGACAGCGTGCTCGCGATGATGTCCGCGGGACTGCTCGACCCCACGCCGCTGGTGACGCACCACATGTCGCTCGAGGAAGCCCCCGAGGCCTACGCCATGTACGACCGGCGCGAGGCTTTGAAGATCGTGCTGACGCCGTGACGGGCCCTCCCGCAGGATTTCGGGTCTGACGGGCCCGTCCAGTCCGCTCTGGCGCCGGCGGCTGTGGTGACCGGCGCCGGCAGGGCTCGACGAAGCAGCCGGCTTCCGGGTCTCCCACCAATACAACACGCGCACTTCGACAGGTAGGCTGCATCGATGACCACCGCCTCCGTCAACCTCCCCGACGCGCTCGGCGACGCCGCGCGCGAGTTCGTCGCGCAGCCCCACCGCCTGCTGATCGGCGCCGAGCGCGCCGAGGCCGCGGATGGGCGCACGTTCGCCACGCTAGACCCGTCCAGCGGTCGCGAGATCGCGCGGGTCGCGCACGCCGGTCCCGAGGACGTCGCCGCCGCCGTCGCAGCCGCGCGCGCGGCGTTCGGTGCCTGGTCGGTCACGGCCGCCGCCGAGCGCGAGCGCCTGCTGTTCGCGCTCGCCCAGGCGGTCGAAGCCCACGCCGAGGAGCTCGCGCAGATCGAGTCGCTCGACAACGGCAAGCCCGTCAAGCTCGCGCAGTTCGTCGACGTGCGCGGCGCCGCCTCGCACCTGCGCTACTTCGCCGGCTGGCCCACCAAGATCGAGGGCGCGGTGCTGCCCGTCGCCGCCGGCCCGGGCATGCACTGCTACACCCGCCGCGAACCGGTCGGCGTGTGCGCGCAGATCATCCCCTGGAACTTCCCGCTGCTGATGGCCTCCTGGAAGCTCGCGCCCGCGCTCGCCGCGGGCTGCACGGTCGTGCTCAAGCCGGCGGAGCAGACCCCGCTCAGCGCGCTGCGCCTCGGCGAGCTCGCGCTGGAGGTCGGCTTCCCGCCCGGCGTCGTCAACGTCCTCACCGGCGACGGCGACACAGGCGCGGCGCTGGTCGAGCACCCCGGAGTCGAGAAGATCGCGTTCACCGGCTCGACCGCCGTCGGGCGCGAGATCGGGTCCAAGGCCGGCCGCGCGCTCAAGCGCGTGACGCTCGAGCTGGGGGGCAAGTCGCCGAACATCATCCTCCCCGACGCCGACGTCGACGCGGCCGTCGCCGGGGCCTTCCAGGCGATCTACTTCAACTCCGGCCAGGCCTGCAACGCCGGCTCGCGCCTGTTCGCTCCCGCCGAGCGCTTCGATGAGATCGTCAGCGCTCTCGCCGAGCGCGCCGCCGCCACCCCGCTCGGTCCGGGCCTCGACCCGGGCACGCAGCTCGGACCGCTGATCTCCGCCGAGCAGCACGAGCGCGTGCTCGGCTACATCGAGTCCGGCCGCGCCGAGAACGCCGAGCTCGTCACCGGCGGCGACGCCGCGCTGACGGACAGCGGCGGCTTCTACATCTCGCCGACGTTGTTCAGCACCACCTCCGACGACCTGACGATCGCGCGCGAGGAGATCTTCGGGCCGGTCCTCGTCGCCTCCCCCTACGACTCGCTCGAGGAGGTCGCCGCGCGCGCCAACGCGGGCGAGTACGGCCTCGCCGCAGGCGTGTGGACACGGGACGTCTCGAATGCCCACCGCCTCGCGGCGCTGCTGCGCGCCGGCATGGTCTACGTCAACACCTGGGGCGCCGTCGACCCGTCCGCGCCGTTCGGCGGCTTCAAGGCCTCCGGCGTAGGCCGCGAGCACGGCCGTGACGGCCTCGACGCCTACCTGGAGAGCAAGACGGTTTGGATGGCGCTGTAGGGGCGTCCGCGCCCGCCCCCACGCGCGGACGCCGCGCCTCCCTTCGCCCGGACGCCGCGCTCGGGCGCTGGGCGCCGGCGCTCGCGCTGCTGTGCGGACTGGTCGTTGTCGCCGCGACGGTCGAGATCGTGCTCGACGGCGCGCTCGATCACTCGCCCGTGATCCCCAAATCGCCGCAGATCGCGGGGTGGCTCACCTCGCTCGGGGGCGAGCAGCTCAGCCAGCGTGTGTTCGTGATCGCGATCCTGTCGTTCAGCGCCGCCTACGCCGGCCTGCTCGCGCTGGCGCGCATACGCGCTCGAGCACCGGTCGGAGATCGGACGATCTCCGACCGGCCATCAGATCGGCCATCAGATCGGCCGGCAGATCGGCCAGCGGACCGGAAGTCGGCGAGGTGGGCGATCGGGCTGGTGGCGCTGCTGCACCTGATCGTCTTCGTCGGGCCCGTCCTGATCTCGACCGACGTGTTCAGCTACATCGCTTACGCCCGCATGGGGGTCGTGCACGGCATCAACCCGTACTTGCACGGCCCGGCGGCGATCGCCGGCGATCCGGTCTACCGCTACGTCGGGAAAGACTGGCTGAAGGTCGCGACCGCCTACGGCCCCCTCTACACGCTCCTGTCCTATCCGCTCGCGCCTCTCGGCGTGGTAGGAGCGTTGTGGGGCATGAAGGTCTACGCGCTGCTCGCGAGCTTCGTCACGCTGCTGCTCACGTGGCTCCTCGCCCGCCGGCGCGGGCTCGACCCGGTGTTCGCGCTGCTGGCCGTAGGCGCCAACCCCCTGTACGTGATCTACGGCTTCGGCGGCGCCCACAACGACCTGATCATGCTCGCGCTGATGATGGGCGCCGTCGCGCTCACACTGTCCGACCGCGACGTCGCCGCGGGCGCAGTGGTGGTCGCGGGAGCGCTCGTCAAGGCGACCGTCGGCGTGCTGCTGCCGTTCATGATCCTCAGCCGGCGCCGGGTGGCGCCGCTCCTGGGTGCGCTGGGGGCGCTCGCGCTGGGGGCGCTCGCGGGGTACGCCGCGTTCGGCAGCCATGGCATCGACGTCGTCTCCGCGCTGAATCGGGACGCCGCGTTCGTGTCCACCGACAGCTTTCCCAACGAGCTCGCCCACCTGGCCGGCAAGCCCGGGGTGTTCCCCGTCGACCACGACCTGCTCAAGGGGGCGCTCGTGCTGATCGTCTTGCACCTGCTGTGGCGCACCTGGCGCGGCTACGACTGGGTCGCCGCCTCGGGCTGGGCGCTGCTTGCGATCGCGGTCACGAGCACGTGGCTGCTCGCCTGGTACATCCTGTGGCCGCTGCCGCTGGCGGTCGTCTCGCGCGACCGGCGCCTGCTCGCCGCGACGCTGTTCGTGCAGGGCCTGTTCGTCGTGCACCAGACACCGCCGATCTTCGCCCCGGTGCGATGAGCCGCGTCCGCCTCGTCGAGACGACCGTGCTGGTCCTCGCAGGGCTTCTGCTCGCGACCGCGACCGTCGACGACGTGGTTCGCCAGACGCACATAAACCAGCGTCTGATCGCCGACCTGCGGACGTGGCGCGCGCGTACCGGCCACGACTATCACAACCTCTGGATCGACCAGATCGTGCTCGGCGAAGGCACCGAGCGGGAGGTGGTCTGCGGCAACACCTCTCCGGGTGCTCCCAAAGCGAAGATCCAGCTGTGCCTGGCGGTCTGGGGGCCTGTGCGCGACGGGCGCCGGGTCGTGCACGGCGGGTGGTACCTGCCGCCGGGGGTCGAAGACGCGCGCAAGGATCGCTACGGCTGCTTCGGGGACGTCCCGCGCGGAATCTGCCCGTCTTCGGCGTCGACCGCGCCGGGGACGGGCCGGGGAGCGGCGCCGACGGGGAGCGGCTCCGGTCTCGAAAGCCGTCGCGGGGGTCACGGGTGAGCGCGTCGGCGACGACGTTCTCAAACGGTGGCCCGCGCGCGCGCGCGCGTACGCGCGCAGAGGCAGTTTTTTTTGAACTGTGGCCGCTCGCGGCGCTGACGATCCTCGCGGCCGCGCTGCGGCTCTCGACGCTCGACCTGCAGAGCTTCTGGTACGACGAGGCGTTCACGCCGGTGCATGTCCTGCATCCGAGCCTGTGGGCGACGCTGCGGTCGGTCCTCCACACCGAGAACACGCCGCCGCTCTGGTACGTGATCGCCTGGGCGGACTCGCGCGCGTTCGGAACCGGCGAGATCGCGCTGCGTTGGCCCTCGGCGCTCGCGGGCGTGGCGACGGTTCCACTGGCCTGGGCGATCGGGCGCGAGCTGACCGGCCGTCGTGTCACCGCGATCGCGACGGCGGCGCTCGTGGCGTTGAATCCACTGCTCGTCTGGTACTCGCAGGAGGCGCGCGCGTATGCGCTGTTCGTGCTGGTCGTGGCGCTGGCGATGTGGTGCTTCTTGCGCGCCCTGCGGACTCCGACGCCGCGGCGCATGGCGGCGTTCGCGCTCAGCGGCTCGCTGGCGCTGCTGAGCCACTACTTCGCGGTGTTCCTGCTGATCCCGATGGTCATCTGGCTGGCGTCGGATCGGGCGCGCCGGCGCGCCGCGCTGCCGGCGATCGGGGCGCTCGCGCTCGTCGGCCTGGCACTGCTTCCCTTGATCTCCGCGCAGGGCGGGCACGGCACGCAGTGGATCGGCCGCTGGGCGCTTGCGAGTCGCCTGCAGGCGATCCCGCAGTACTACCTGACCGGCTACTCCGGGGCGCCGCTCGGGCACGGCGTCGAGCTGCTCGTCGCGCTGCCGATCCTCGCCGGGCTCGGCTACGGACTGTGGCGCGTGCTCGACCCACCAGAGGAGCGCGGCGCGCTGATCGCGCTGGCGATCGCCGCCGGCGGAGTCCTGCCGCCGCTCGCGCTGGTCGCCTTCGGGGCCGACTACCTGGCACCGCGCAATCTTCTCGCAGCCGCGATTCCCGTGACCGCGCTGATCGCGGTCGTAGTCGCTTCCCGGCGGGCCGGCCCGGTCGGGATCGCGCTGGTCGCGACGACCGCGCTTGCGTTCTTCGCGATCTCCCTCGACGTCGACCTCAGCCCGCGCCTGCAGCGCGGGAACTGGCGCGGGGTGGCCAAGGAGCTGTCGGTCGCGGCGGGCGGCGGGAGCGCGAGCGGGAAGGCCCGCTCCGTCGCCGGCGCAAGTCCCGCGGCGGGCGGGGCGGCGCGTGCGATCGCGACGGTCGAGCTGGGAGCCGCGCCGCTCGAGTACTACCTGCCGTCGCTGCGCAACCTCGCGCCCGGCAGGACGGTCACGGTGGGCGAGATCGACGAGACGGGCTATGCGCCGCTGCGCGCGAGCGCCGGCGAGCCGCCCGCGCCGGGCTTCCGGCTGTACGACCGTCGCGAGGTGGACGGCCTGATCGTCTACCGGTTCGTCGCGCCCCTGCCGCGCGCCGTCTCCGAGACCGAGCTGCGTCGCCACGTGATCACGCTCGCGCACCCCGAGGTGCTGGTCTCGGCCGGTTCGGGGCCGGTCGGCGCGCCGGGCGCGTAACGATTGCGCCCGAAAATGTGCGTGCAAGTGTCGTCACGGGCGAAAAAGATCTAGTTTTCCGGATATGTCCCCTTCGACGGTCCAGGCACCAAGCGGAGCACGGGTCGCGCTGGAGCGGGCATGCGAGCACCTGCTCTCGCTCCAGGACGGCGCGGGCTGGTGGCAGGGCGAGCTGCAGACGAACGTGACGATGGACGCCGAGGACATGCTCCTGCGGGAGTTCCTCGGCGTTCGCCGGCCCGAGGAGACCGCGCGCACGGCGGCGTGGATCCGCTCGCAGCAGCGCCGGGACGGCACGTGGGCGAACTTCGACGGCGGTCCGGGCGAGCTGTCGACGACGATCGAGGCCTACTGGGCGCTGCGCCTCGCCGGCGACCGCCCCGAGGACGAGCACATGCGCGCCGCGGCGAGCTTCGTGCGCGCGCACGGCGGGATCGAGCGCGCGCGCGTGTTCACGCACGTGTGGCTCGCGCTGTTCGGGCTGTGGTCGTGGGACGAGGTGCCGGCGCTGCCCCCCGAGATCGTGCTGCTGGGAAGGTGGATGCCCCTGAACGTGTACGACTTCGCGTGCTGGGCGCGCCAGACGATCGTCGCGCTGTCGCTGGTCAAAGCCCACCGGCCGGTGCGGGCGCTGGGGTTCGACCTGGATGAGCTGCTGGCCGGCGGGCCGGTGCCCGCACGCGGAGCGGCCTCGTGGCACGGCCGGCTGCTGGCCGTGCTCGACCGGGCGCTGCGCTCCTACGAGCGCCGGCCGATCGGTCCGTTGCGCCGGCTCGCGCTCGGCCGGGCGGAGCGCTGGATCGTGCGCCGACAGGAGGCGGACGGCTCCTGGGGCGGGATCCAGCCACCGTGGGTGTACTCGCTGATGGCCCTGCAGCTCGGCGGCTATCCGCTCGGGCATCCGGTGATGAGGCGCGGGCTGGAAGGGCTCGAGCGGTTCATGGTCGAGGACGAGGACGACTCGCGCGGAGTGGGGGCGCCGGCCGGGCGCAGCCGGCGCCTGGAAGCGTGCCAGTCGCCGGTGTGGGACACGGCGCTGGCGATCCTCGCGCTGGCCGACGCCGGCGTCGCGGGCGAGCATCCGGCGCTGGTTCGCGCCGCGCAGTGGCTGCTCGGCGAGGAGGTGACCGCGACCGGCGACTGGTCGGTCGCCCGGCCGGGCTTGGCGCCCGGGGGTTGGGCGTTCGAGTTCGCCAACGTCAACTACCCGGACGTGGACGACACCGCCGAGGTGGTGCTCGCGCTGCGTCGCGTCAGCGATGGGGGGAGCGCGGCGCGGATCGACGCGGCGATCGGCCGGGCGGCGCGCTGGGTGCAGGGCATGCAGAGCCAGGATGGCGGCTGGGGCGCGTTCGACGCCGACAACACGCGCTCGCTGGTGCGAGAGCTGCCGTTCCTGGACTTCGGCGAGGTGATCGACGAGCCGAGCGCCGACGTGACCGCGCACACGCTGGAGATGCTCGCCGCGCTGAGCATGCTCGACACGCCCGCAGCGCGCCGCGGCGTGCGCTGGCTGATCTCCCGGCAGGAGCCGGACGGGTCGTGGTTCGGGCGCTGGGGGGTCAACCACGTCTACGGGACGGGCGCCGCGGTGCCGGCGTTGATCGCCGCGGGGGTCGCGCGCTCGGACGAGTGCATCGGGCGCGCCGTGCGTTGGCTGGCCGAACATCAGAACGAGGACGGCGGCTGGGGCGAGGACCCGCGCTCCTACGACGATCCCGCGTGGATCGGTCGCGGTGAGAGCACCGCCTCGCAGACCGCCTGGGCGCTGCTCGCGCTGCATGCCGCGGGCGAGCTTGACTCGCCGGCGCTGGCGCGCGGCGTGGAATGGCTGGTGGCGACCCAGCGCGAGGACGGGACGTGGGACGAGCCGCAGTACACCGGCACCGGGTTTCCGTCGGACTACTACATCAACTACCACCTGTACCGGCTCACGTTCCCGATCATGGCGCTCGGGCGGTGCGTCGCCGCCGGCCGGAGATCGTCCGACCCCCGACCGATGGGTGATCAAGATGCGCTCCCCGATCGGCCAGCCAGCATGGAGTGATGGACGCCGCAGCCGTGATGGGGCACGCCTCCGGGGAGAACTTCCCGGTCGCCAGCCGCGTGCTGCCACGGCGGCTGCGCAGGCGCCTGTTGGCGCTGTACGGGTTCGCACGGCTCGTGGACGAGATCGGGGACTCGGCGCCGCGAGACGGCGCCGGCGGGGCCGCGGCGCAGGAGCGGCTGGCGGCGCTGGACGAGCTCGAACGGGATCTCGACCGGGCGTACGAGGGCAGGGCCGAGCATCCGCTGCTGCAGCGCCTGCAGCCGACGTTGCGCGAGTGCGCTCTGCCGCGCGGCCCGTTCGCGCGCCTGATCGAGGCCAACCGCCTCGACCAGCGCACAGCCAGGTATGAGACCTGGGAGCAGCTGCGCGCCTACTGCGAGCTCTCGGCGAATCCGGTGGGCGAGCTCGTGCTGGGCGTGTTCGGCGCGGCGACGCCGGCGCGGGTGGCCCTGTCGGACGCGATCTGCACGGCGCTGCAGCTGGCCGAGCACTGCCAGGACGTGGCCGAGGACCGCGATCGCGGCCGGGTGTACCTGCCGGCCGAGGACCTCGAGCGCTTCGGCTGCACGGTCGCCGAGCTCTCGGACGAGCATGCCGGAGCGCCGCTGCAGGCGGTGCTGGCGTTCGAGGTGGGGCGCGCGCGGGAGTTGCTCGCGCAGGGGGCGCCGCTGATCGACGAGCTGCACGGCGCGCGCGAGCGGCTGGCCCTCGCCGCGTTCGTGGCCGGGGGACGGGCGGCGCTGGACGCGATCGAGCGCGCCGGATTCGACGTGCTCGCCGGCTCGCCGCGAGCCGGGGCGGGGCGGCGGCTGCTCGCGCTGGCGGCTACGCTCGCGGAGCGCCGCAGGTGAACGCGACCGGGGCGTACAGGCACTGCGAGACGGTTACGCGCAGGACGGCGGCGAACTTCTACTACGGGATCCGCCTGCTGCCGCCGCGGCGGCGCAAGGCGATGTGCGCCGTGTATGCGTTCGCGCGCCGGGTCGACGACATCGGCGACGGGTCGCTGGAGCGCGAGCAGAAGCTGCGAGCGCTCGACGCGCAGGCGCGGGCGCTCGCGCGGCTGGGAGGGGCGGCTCGTGGGGGCGCGAGCCCACCCGACGCCACGGACTCAAGTCCACCGGACGGTGCGCTCGTGGGTCGGCCGGACAGCGCGCAGAGCGACCCGGTGATGGTCGCGCTGGCGGACACGTATGCGCGCTTCGAGGTGCCGCCCGACGCGCTTCAGGCGCTGATCGAGGGGGTGCGGATGGATGTGGAGGGGGTGGCGTACGAGACGTTCGACGAGCTCGTGCTCTACTGCCGCCGCGTGGCCGGGGCGATCGGGCGCGCCTGCCTGGCGATCTTCGCGCTGCGCGATCCGGACGACGCGGGCCGCGAGCATGCGGCGCGGCTCGCCGACGATCTCGGCGTGGCGCTGCAGCTGACGAACATCCTGCGCGACCTGCGCGAGGACGCCGAGAACGGGCGGATGTATCTGCCGGCGCAGGACCTCAGGCGCTTCGGCTTGATCGCGCCCGGCGAGGAGCGCGACGCGCCCGCGCTCCTCGCCGAGCTCGCGCGGGCCGCCGGCGGGGAGCTCGGCGGCGCCCGGTCACAGGCCGGCGCGCAAGCGCCTGCCCGCACGCGCGACGCGGCGGGCGAGGAGGGGGAAGACGAGCTGGGATGGCTGGGCGCGCTGGTGCGCTTCGAGGCCGATCGCGCACGCGCCTGGTTTCACCGGGGCATGGCCCTGACGCCGCTGCTGGATCGACGCAGCGCCGCGTGTGTGCTGGCGATGGCGAACATCTACAGCCGGCTGCTGGACCGGATCGAGGCGGACCCGCAGCGTGCGCTCGGCGAGCGGATGGCGCTGGGCACGCACGAGAAGGCATGGGTCGCGGCGCGCAGCATGATCGGCGGTCTCGGGGGCCGTGACCGATGAGCTCCCGGGTCCTCGTGGTCGGCGGCGGGCTGGCGGGGATCGCGTGCGCGCTGGACTGCGCCGAGGCCGGGGCGCGGGTGACGCTCGTGGAGGTCAGGCGCAGGCTCGGCGGCGCGGCGTACTCGTTCGAGCGCGACGGCATCAGCGTCGACAACGGCCAGCACGTGTTCCTGCGCTGCTGTGCGGCCTACAGGGCGCTCCTGCGGCGGCTCGGGAGCACAGCCGGCGTGACGGTGCAGCGCCGGCTTCAGATCCCGGTTCTGAGCCCGGGGCGCGAGCCGGCGCTGCTGCGGCGGGGCCCGTGGCCGGCGCCGCTGCACCTCGCAGGAGCGCTGGCACGCTATCCGCACCTTACGCTCGCGCAGCGCCTCGGGGCGGCGCGCGCCGCGCTCGCGCTCGCGCGGCTGGACCCGGACGACGAGGCGCTCGAAGAGGCGAGCCTCGGCGAGTGGCTGGCGGGACACGGGCAGGGCGATGAGGCGGTGGCGGCGCTGTGGGACCTGATCGCGCTGCCGAGCCTGAACCTGCGGGCGGCGCAGGCGTCGGCGGCGCTCGGGGCGTTCGTGTTCAGGACGGGCCTGCTGGAGCGCTCCGACGCGGGCGACATCGGCTTTCACGAGCGGCCGCTGAGCGAGACGATCGACGCGCCCGCGCGGCGTGCGCTCACGGACGCGGGCGTCGAGCTGAGGCTGGGCTGGCGCGCGCAGCGGATCGAGCGCACGGGCGCGGGCTTTCGGGTTCACGCCGGCGAGCAGGGGGAGGGCGGCGAGCAGAGAGGGGGGCTGGACGCGCGGGCGGTGATCGTGGCCGTCCCGCACGCGCGCGCGGCGGGGCTGCTCGAGCCGTTGCTCCCAGACACTGCGGCGAGGCTGAGGCGGATCGGGAGCTCGCCGATCGTCAACGTGCACGTCGTCTACGACCGGCCGGTGTGCGAGTGGCGGTTCGCGGCCGGCGTGGGGACGCCCGTGCAGTACCTGTTCGATCGCACCGCGGCGGGCGGCGTCCCGGAGGGATGTCAATATCTGGTGGTGTCGCTGTCGGGCGCCGAGCAGGAGATGGGAATGAGCCCGGATGAGTTGCGCAAGCTCTACGAGCCGGCGCTGTCGGAGCTCTTGCCGCGCGCGCGCGAGGCGCGCGTCGAGAGCTTCTTCGCCACGCGCGAGCATGCCGCGACGTTCCGCGCCGCGCCGGGCGTGGCGCGGTTGCGCCCGGGCGCGGGGACGGCCGTGCCGGGGCTCGTGCTGGCGGGGAGTTGGACGGACACGGGCTGGCCGGCGACGCTCGAGGGCGCCGTCCTGAGCGGCCACACAGCGGCGAGGCAGGCGCTGCGCTCGCTCGAGCTCGGCGCGGGCGACGCCCCTCTGGCCGGCGGGGAGCGCAGCACCTCTGCGAGGCCGCCCGCGGCGGGCGGAGTGGCGAGCGTATGAGCGAGGGCCTCTTGATCGCCGCGCCGCTGCGCGTCGAGGCTGTCCTCGTCTCCTCCGCCGCGCGCGAGGCCAGCGTGCGCAAGACCGGGATGGGGCCCGCGCGCGCGAAGGCGTCGGCGCGGATGCTGGCGAGCGAGCCCGGGAATGCGCTGCTCGTGCTGGGCTTCTGCGGCGGGCTGGACGAGGAGTCGGCGCCCGGGGAAGTGATCGTCGCCGAGGGGGTGAGCGCGGCAGCCGACGAAGGGCATGCGCCCGAGCGGGCTGGGTGCGCGGACGCCGCAGATCTGGCGGCGGCGCTGCGAGGGGGCGGGCTGAGCGTGCGCAGCGGCGAGATCGTGTGCGTGTCGAAGCTGGCGCTGGGCCCGCGCCGCGCGCAGCTGCTGGCGGGCGGGGCGCTGGCGGTGGACATGGAGTCGGTGTGGCTCGCGGCGGGCGCGGCGGGGCGGCCGTTCGGCGTCGTGCGCGTGGTGCTCGACAGTCCCAGTCACGAGCTGCTGCACCCGCGGGCGGCGGCCGGGGCGCTGCGCGCCGCGCGGGCGTTGCGCCGGGTCGCGGCGACGCTGCGCGAATGGGCGCCGACAAACGTGGCGCTGCCGGGCGGGGAGTCGGCGACGATCGGGGGTCCTGGGCAGGGACCCGCCGGGCTTCGTCACGGCTGACTAAGGTAGGCGGCATGGCGGTCCAGATCAGACAGAGCACGCGCATGGCCTGGTATCTGCTGCGCCAGCGGATCGCCAAACGCGAGAAGTTCCCGCTGATCGTCGAGCTGGAGCCGCTGTTCCAGTGCAACCTGGCGTGCTCGGGCTGCGGCAAGATCCAGCACCCCGAGCACGTGCTGCGCCGGCGGATGTCGGTGCAGCAGGCGGTGGGCGCGATCGAGGAGAGCGGCGCGCCGATGGTGTCGATCGCGGGCGGCGAGCCGCTGATCCATCCGGAGATACACCTGATCGCGGGGGAGCTGGTGAAGCGCAAGCGGTTCGTGTACCTGTGCACGAACGCGCTGCTGCTACAGAAGAAGCTCGACAACTTCACGCCGAGCCCGTACTTCGCCTGGGCGGTGCACATCGACGGCCTGCGCGAGCGTCACGACGAGTCGGTCGAGCGCGCGGGCACGTTCGACAAGGCGGTCGCGGCGATCGAAGCGGCGAAGAGGCGCGGGTTCAGGGTGACGACGAATACGACGTTCTTCACGCACGACTCCGCCAAGACCGTGCGCGAGGTGCTGGACTTCCTCAACGACGATCTCGAAGTCGACGAGATGATGATCTCGCCCGCTTACGCATACGAGAAAGCGCCCGACCAGGAGCACTTCCTCGGGGTGACGCAGACGCGCAAGCTGTTCGGCGAGGCGTTCGCCGACGGGCGGCGCAAGCGCTGGCGGCTGAACCACAGCCCGCTGTTCCTGGACTTCCTGGAGGGGAAGGCCGAATTCGAGTGCACGGCGTGGGGGATACCGAGCTATTCGCTGTTCGGCTGGCAGCGGCCGTGCTATTTGATGTCGGACGGGTACGCCGAGACGTATGAGGAGCTGCTCCAGAGCACCGACTGGAGCTCCTACGGGCGCGGGCGGGACCCGCGGTGCGAGAACTGCATGGCCCACTGCGGGTACGAGCCGACGGCGGTGTTGCAGACGACGAGATCGCTGAAGCAGTCGCTACGGGCGCTCGTCGGGTAGGGCCTCCTCTGTTCGCTCGCCGCGCACGGGCCGGATGTCGCGCCAGGTGAGCCCCTCGCCGAGCAGGGCGGGGATGCCGAGGGCGAGCGCCGTGAGCACCTCGACGGCCTGCAGGATGATGCCATACGCCAGCGCGGGGCCCGCGCCGACGCCGTAGGCGGCCAGGACGACCAGGCACGCGGCCTGGAAGACGCCGACGTTGGACGGAGTCGCCGGCAGGATCGCGCTGACGTTGACCGCGAGCAGGACGGCGGCGGAGGCGGCGAGCGCGGGGTGGACGGGGAGTGAGAGCGCGAGCACGAGCGCGTAGCAGGCGAGCCACTGGAGCGTCCAGGCGAACAGTTGGGCGGCGATCGAGGCGAGCCCGTGACGGGGGGTGACAAACACGACCAGACCGCGCCTGGCGAGGTGGAGCAGCTGAGCGATCGTGACACTGGCCTGCTGAGCACGCTTGGAGCGGGAGCGCTCCCCGACGCGCAGCAGGCGCGGGCCGAACAGCACGAGCGCGCATATGGCCAGGGGCACCGCGAGCACCGCGAGCAGGCCGGAGAGGTGGCCGTGCGGCAGTGGGACGCTGGTGAAGGTGATGGATGCGAGGATCGCGAGCGCGAACAGGTTGATCAGGGTCTGCGAGAAGACGGTGCCGGCGACGATCGGCAGCAGCCGCCGCGAGGGGCCGGACAGGCGGCGGGTGAGCACGAAGATGCGCGTGGGCTCGCCGATGCGCCCGGGGAATACGGCGGAGGCCATCACGCCGATCATCGTCGCGCGGGCGACGGCGAGCCAGCCGGCCGGCGTGTCGGGCAGGGCGGCGCGCAGGGCCTCGTGCCAGGAGACCGAGCGCAGCACCAGCGAGAGCGCCATCAGCGCGAACGCGAGCGCGATCCAGCCGGGCGTCGCGGTGAGCAGCGCGTGCCAGACGCGGCTCAGGTCCAGGCGCGAGAGCGCAAAGACGAGCAGCCCCGCGAGCAGGAGCCCCGCGAGGAGCAGGCCGGCGCGGGCGGCGGCGCCGGCGGGCGAGACGAGGCGGCGCGACAGCGCGAGCAGGGCCAGTCGCGGCAGGCGCCGGGCGAGGCGCAAGGCGCGGGAGCGAAGGCGCCGGGCGACCCTGGAAGCGTACGCGGGCCGGCGCGCGCGTGGCGGAAGCTCGGGGCCGTGCATCGCGTCGGGGTCTATCAGAGCCCGTGGTGGCGCGACGTGCGAGCACGACGACGGACGATTTCAATAAAGTTCCAGTATATGGTGCAGCCGATGATCGGAACGCGACTGCTATCCAGAAGAAAATCTGGAGGGAGGCCGCGCGGTTGCGACCGTGGGCGGCTCAGGCAACGATCAGCCTTGGGGGCGATGAGAATGAGAAAGCACGACAGCGGCGCCGACATCTCGATCACGCTGTCGCCGGTGCAGGTCGAGCAGGTCATGCGCGGCGCCAGCAAGCGTCCGAGCGGGACCGTGTCGAACCTGCTTCTGGCGGCGCTGGACAACGCACACGATCCGCCGGCGGGGAGCCACCCGAGGGCGTATGACCTGCAGCGCGCCTCGCAGGAAGCGCTGAGCGCGGCGCTGAACGACCCACAGCTCTCGCAGTCGCTGCTGCGGGGCCTGTCCGTGCTCGCATGCTACGGCCCGGACCGGCCGTGGCGCACGATCGTCGACCTGGCCAACCAGCTGGGCATGTCTCCGTCGACGACGCATCGCTACGTCAAGACGTTGAAGGCGATCGGCCTGCTCGAGCAGGACCCGACGACGAGGGAGTACCGACCGGTGGCGCTCGAGGCGTAGCCACTAAACTGCGCGGCTCCCGCCGGAGTAGCTCAGCTGGTTAGAGCAGCGGAATCATAATCCGCGTGTCGGGGGTTCGAGTCCCTCCTCCGGCATCGGCGAAAGGCCTGCAAATGCGGTGCTTTGAAGGGTATCACGGGGACGGCGGATTTCCCCAGGGATTTCCCTGTGAGGCGGGGGAAGGGCACTGGCAAGGGCGTCCTATCGAGCGGGCACACTTGATCGCGTGAAGATCGACGCGCAGATAGCGGCTATTCGGGCGAGCCAGGGAGTTAGCGCGATTGAGCAACAGATGCTCAACGAGGCGTTCGCCGGCCCTCCCGCGCCCACGACCTCTCCCGGCGTGAATGCGACGAAGCGGCTGGAACTCGCCGGTGGAGCGATCGTGTTCCATAAGCCCTTCTCGGGCGTGCACGTGGCCAACGCGATCGCCTACGGACAGACCGACGAGACGCCGCCGCTACACGAGGCGGCCGCCTGGCGGCTTGCGGTGGCGCTCGGACCGCCCTGGGACGAGATTGTCGTGCCGTGCGTGCTGCGCGAGTACGCGGGCGAGGATGGCTCGCTCTCGCTACGCGCGATTGGATGGCCGCGGGACATGGCGCCGACCCTGAATCCGACCTGGTGTTTCCCTGCGGCATTCTTCGACTCGCTGATCGCGCAGCAGGATCGCCACGACGGAAACTGGCGCTGGGACGGCGAGCGGCTGACGCTGATCGACCACGGCTACAGCTTCGCCATGCCTGGAGCCGTTCTCAACTACTCCGACTTCGTGGCTGCTCGACACGACCACGGAGCCGCGACGTTGCTCGCTAACGAGCGCGAGTCGCTGGCTCGGCTGGTTGGTGACTCCGAGCTGCTGGGCGCGGCGCGGTTTCTGTTGCCGGAGCGTGCGCGTGCGCTCGCGAGTCGCGCCGAGCGTATGCTCGCCGGGAACAAGGTCCTGCTGCCCGGAGAGTTCTGAGGCGCTTTTGGTGTGCCCGAGATGTGGTAGCATCTTGACTCAAGAGGTCAACCTGCGCATCCGATACATGAACGGAGCTTGATCATGATCCAGGTCAACTTCAGCACTTTCAAGTCCGACTCCGAGGCAAAGGAGTGGATCAAGCTGCCCGTTGCGCAGCTGATCGCCGGCCGCGATGAGGTGGCCATCAGCGGGCCGCACGCCGACTGGATCAACCCTGACCTCGCGATCATCGACCCCGAGACCAGGGAGCGCGTGACGCGAGCAGACGGCGCCGAACGCTGGGCGCGACTGCTGCCCTTCGCGTTCCGCAGCGGAGATATCGACGTCGAAGTCAGCGAGGTAGTTGCGGCCGAGCCGGCTGACGTGGCGTTCCACTACTCGACAGCCGCCTAGAGCCAATGCCGCGGACGGCGGTATCGGATGTCCACGCCAAGGTCGTCGGCCGCGAGCTGAGAGAAACCCGCCGGGCGGTCGGGATGACGCAGGCTGAGGTAGCTGGACGCCTCGGTGTCTCGGCCTCCTACGTGTCGGCGGTCGAAGCCGGCAGGCGCAACCTCACGCTCGGTCAGCTGGCCAACATCGCCAACGCGATGCGGCTCGGGATCGATATCTCGTTCATTCGCCCAGACGGAACGCCTGTCCGCGTCGGTCAGACGTGACGTCTGCGACAAGGCGTCGGCCGCTCGGCTGGCGAGCGGTCCGCTAACCGCGTGCGTCAACGCCGACTCGATTTTTGCCGCATCCCAGTGTGGATCGATGAACGGGCAACGGGGGATCGGTGCTGTGCCTCGCTCGTAGCTATCGAAGAAGCAGCGTGCGGACGTGTGCCATTCATCGGGGATGAAGAGGAAAGCAATGTCCTCCATCGTGAAGTGCAGCCCGTGGGGACCAGTTAGCCGCCACTCGCGCTCCCACTCGAATCTGTATTTCTCATGTGGCTGCACGACGAGCGGCGTCAGCTTCCATAGGGGGTCTTCTGCATCGAAGTCAGCCCTATGGGCCTGCATCAATTCTGAAAAAGCTGATGCCGCGGCCTCATCCTTGTCCAGGTACCAGACGCGGGCCGCACCTTGGCGACGCACAAACTCTTGGGTGAAGCCAAGTCCGTAGCTACTTCCCCGTCTATCGGCAATCCGCGCCGTAAACGCGAGAGGGACCTCGGAGAAACACACGGCGCGCTGTGAGTCTCCCAGTTGGTCGTCGTCGCTGGCGACGCCCCAGCGTGTGTGGCTCGGTGTGAGCTGCCCATCCCAGAGGATGCCCAGATGCTGCCAGTACGGAGTGTTGTCGGTGTCGACAGGTCGAGAGGTCGCCTTCGTGAAATGCACGACGAACTCGCTCATATCTGTCCAATCTGATCTCCCTCGATAACCACTCACGAGCATCACTCTAGCTCGGTGTACGCCCGCTCATCACGAACGTCCCACGGGCAACTCAAGGCACGTTTGCTCCGACTGCGGCAGTTCTACGTGCTGTGTCGCCTTGGCCTGAGGCGAGATCGGCTGCTTGACTGCGGCACAATCACGGAATGACTGAGCTTCCGTCAGAGGACGAATATGCGGGCGCACTTGACGCCGCACAGCAGCGCATCATCGACCACGCCGGGTATAGGGAAAAGCAGCTGTACGACGGGCTCGCCCGTTCCGTCTATGCGGTCTTCATCCCGAACCGCAATGACCTGATCGTGCTTCTCGACCGCGTGACGAGCGACGCGAACCTCGCGGTGGAGCTGTTCCAGAACGTCTGGCGCCCGACCGTCCGGATCCAGTTCGAGGGATCAGTGATGCGTGCGCTACTCAACTATGTCGCCAGCGCGACGGCACTGGTCGAGCATACGCGCCGCATCATGCGTGGGCGCACAGGGCCCATCGTTGAGGAGTTCGAGCGCAGAAAGTGCGACGTGATCTCGAACCCCGAGGTTCCCTTCATCCACAACCTCCGCAACTACGTGCTGCACCACTCCCTGCCGTTCATCGGGCACGAGGTCCGGTTGCAGCCTCAGCCGGGGGTCGTGGCGACAGGAGAGATCCGACTGAGTGTGCAGCAGCTCACATCGTGGGACGGCTGGTCCGCACCGGCGAGACAGTTCATCGCCTCACACGGTGAGGCTCTGGCGCTACGTCCGGTGGTTGAGCTGCACGCCGAGCTAGTGGCTGGACTGAACCTCTGGCTGTACGAGCAGTTGTCGGCTGCAAACGCGCCTGCGTTGGAGCAGACGAACCGACTCGTCGACGAGCGCAATGCGATCCTCGGCGGCACGGACATCGAGGAGGCCAGGAGGGTCAGCGAAGCGTGGACGAAGCGGCGCGAGAGCCCGCGGCCAGATTCCATGGTTGACCTCAACACCTTGATGCCGAGGCAGCAGGCCGCTGACTGAGGTGCAGAGCGACTTACGAGAGCTGCGCAATCCCGTAGAAGATGTTGTCGCGTAGATAGCCGATTGACTCGTTGTAGACCGCGATCTGCCACGGGCCCGTGATCGGCCGTCCTGTGGCCTTCTCGTGCACCCGGAGGACCGTGGCCACCCGCTCGTCGCCGTTTTCCCGCCACTCGCGGAACGTATGCATGAGAAGGTTGCTCGTCTGCGTCGCACGCATCGGAGTGCCGGCGAGCGTCTGCCCGATGGTCATTAAGTACTTACCGTCCACCTCGACCGGCGCGCTGGCGATTCCGCCCTTACGGAGCTCCAGACGCTGGTCATCGCTGGGGTACGACGTCAATCCGATCACGGACCGCAACTCGTGCACGATGCCGATGTCGGGCCAATTGCGGGCAACCGTCTTCAGGATGTCCTCCTTGGCCCAGTCGGTGAGGTGCTGGTAGATGCCGATCAGGTACGCGTCCCCCGGCCTGAACGCGGCGAAGAGCAAGTCTTTGGTGCGTTTGACGAATCCGTCGCTCTCGAAGTTTGTGGACAGGTGCAGGTGGTGCACGCCGTAGTCAGAGAGCATCGGATCTCGATCGGTGCGGCCTTTCGGGTCGTGGCCTATCAGGACCGCCCTGCTCAGATGTGGTTTGAGGTCGTCGCCGGCCTCGATCTTTGCGACGATCGCGTTGAGCACACTTTTGTGCTCAACGGCCTTTTGACTCCCGGCGAGTTGCGGTGATATATGACACCGACGATGCTGAGCAGGTATGAGCCTGCCGCGCCAGGTGCTGTAGCTGATCAGCAGGGCTGCTAGATCCATCGACACAAGCTCGCCACTGGGGTCATCGGGCATTTGCGCGAGGACGTGTTCGCGCGCTGCTTGTTCGAGGTGCTCGACCGAATATGCCAGGATCGTGTCCAAGCACGCCTGCGCCTCCTTCGGCGTCAGGTGCTCGGCGCTCGGCTTGGGGCCGTGCCCGGCCCGCCAGATGACGGCGCCGCGGGCGGTGCGCCGCCCTGAGTCTCGGATGTGGGCGGGGCCGAGGCGTCGGCCGCCCTTCTTGTCGTTGCGGTCGCGCCAGAACGCCCAGAACGAGCGGCCGCGACCATTCTTGTCGGTCTTGACCTGCAGATGGCCCGTGGGCCGTTTCTTCTGGCTCATGGTGTTGTAGACCCCCATCGACTCGAAGCGACCAACGAGTTGCGAGAAGGGGCCGCGGATTTCCCCAGGATTTCCCTAGAGGGCCGGGCCGGCTCGCAAACAGGCCATATTTCTTGGGCTTAGATCCGCTTAGCAGAGCCAATTTCGACGAGCCGGGAAGCGATCATAATTCACGTGTCGGGGGTTCGCGTCCCCCCTCCGGTATTTCTTCCTGAGGGTGGGTGGTGTACCAGTCGTGCGGTACACTTTGCGGATGCCACCGACCAAGCCTCGTATCCAGGTCACGCTCGACTCCGAGCTGGCCGCTGCAGTGGCTGAGTTCGGTGGCACGGAGCCGCGCTCGCGCGCGGTACGCGACTTGGCGCTGCGTGGCGCGGAGGCGATCCGCGCGGAGCGCGCTGACAGATGCGAGGCCCGCGAGCACCTGCTGCGAATCGCAGCAGGGGACGATGACGGTTACGACTTCGCCGTCTCAGAGCAGCTTCATGCCTCTCGCTGAGCCTTACGGCTCCGGCGGACTGCTTGTATTCGATACCTCGGCGTGGAATCGCCAGCGCGACCCGGTGGTGCTCCCACGCTGGCTGGCAACCGCAGAATCAGATCTGCTCGCCGTGTGTCCCGTGGTCGCGCTCGAGCTACTTGCGAGCGCGCGCGACGAGCACAAGTTCGCCGACCTCGAGCGAACGCTGACCGCTCTGCCCGCGGCCCATGTCACGCGCAGCGCCGGCGCAGCGGCCCTCGCTGCTTCGCGCGAGTTGCGAGGCGAGCGACGCGTCCCTGCGGCGGACTATCTGATCGCCGCAGCGGCCGCCGGACGTGGCGCGGGCGTGCTGCACTACGACCGCCACTTCGAGCCCCTCTGCCGGGTACTCGGGATCGAGAGCGTGTGGGTGGCTGAGCCCGGGTCGATCGACTGACTCGCAGGAGCCGGGCGTGGGACGTCAACGATCGGCAGCGTCCAGAAGCCGCAGCCGTCCTTCCCGTCCCAGCGGCTCAAGCAACACTACGGTTTGGTGATGTGGTGAACCGAGAACTCCTTGATGTCCGGCGGAGCCGGAAACGCTCGGTCGCCCAGCTCCTGAGTGGCCGGCTGAAGCCGTCCTGAAGCGAAGCGATCGAATGCCTCGCGCGACTCCCAGAAGTCGATTACGCCCCAGCCATCCTCGATCGGGCCGGCCGAGTGGAAGATAAGGCCCTCGGGCGGGTTGCTGTCGATGCCCATGTGCCCGTGGATCGCGTCGTACTGCTGCTGCGTTGCTCCGCTGAACTTGAGCCTCAGGCCAACTGTCATCGCGGATCCTTTCCCCAGGTGTTTCGACCGAGCATAACGGAGCCGATGCGTCGCTGGAGCTCGAGGCCAGCTCCCGCCGCAAACTACTGACTCGAACCAGGGGGCGCCACCGATGCCGGCTGCGCTTGCCGGACGTACGGTCTTGGTGGGATGTTGTGGCTGGCTCGCCTCTCGATTCGCAGGCCCAGGCAGGCGCTGCTCGGGTGGGGGGCGGTTGCGATCGCGCTCACCGTGATCGGGCTCGGCGTCGCGCGCTCGCTGTCGCCCTCGATCGTGATCGTGCCCGGCACCGAGTCCTCGCGCGCGCAGGTCTTGGCGAATGCCAACTTCGGTCCGACGCAGCTCGTGCCGATCCTGCTGCGGGGCCCCGCCGCCCAGCTCGATCGCCAGGGGCCCAGGCTCGTGCGCGACCTCGTCAGGCGCCCGCACACGCGCGCCCTGTCGGCCTGGGACGCCGGCGCCGCCTCCCAGGGCCTGCGGCCGTCGGCGACCGCCGCGATGATCGTCGTCTCGGTCGACCGGCCGGAAAGGAACGTCGTCGACTACGACCAGCCGCAGATCGAACGGCTCGTCGCGCGCGACATCTCGCTGCCGGTGCGCGCAAGCGTCACCGGCCAGCCCTCGATCGACCGTGCGCTGAAGAACCAGGCGCTGTCGAGCACACGCCGCAGCGAGCTGATCGCCGTCGGCATCCTGTTCGTGCTGCTGCTCATCGGCCTGCGCGCGCCGCTCGCGGCCGCGGTCGTCACGCTCGTCGGCGCCGCGACCGTGCTGTCGGCCTTTGGGCTGATGGCGCTGCTCGGACGGGTCATCGACACCGATCCGATCGCGGTGGCGCTCGCGTCGATGACCGGGCTCGCGCTCGGCGTGGGCTACTCGCTGCTGATCCTCGACCGCTTCCATCAGGCGCGGCCGCCAACGGGCGGCGACCCCCACGACGCTGGCGCCGCCGCCGCCGAGGCGGTCGCTACGGCCGGCCGTGCGGTGCTGCTCGCCGGCACCTGCCTGATCCTCGCGCTGGCGCTCGCGACCGCGATCGCTCCCACCAAGATCCTCACATCGCTCGGGATCGGCGTGCTGCTGTGCTCCGCGCTCGCGGTCGGCGGCGCCGTCGTGGTGATGCCCGCCGCGCTGGTCCTGTTCGGGCGTGACGTGGTCAACGCCGGCGCCCCGGCTCCGGCGGCGATCACGCGCGACTGGGATCGTCTCGTCGGAGCCGGCGCCTGGGTGCGCAGGCGCGCGGTCCTCGCCGGAGCGCTGGCGACGGGCGTGCTGCTGGCACTCGCGGTCCCGGCGCTCTCCTTGCAGACCGGACCGCCCGATGTCAGCCAGCTACCGAAGGGCGACCCCGCGCGGCAGGCCTTCGAGCAGGTCGCGCGCGTGATGGGCCCCGGCTGGCCGACTCCCTTCAACCTGATCGTCGTCAACCCGCATGGGCCGATCACGACGGCCGCGACGCTCGAAAGCCTCGACCGCCTACAGGAACAGATCGCGAGCGATCCCCGCGTCGCCTCGGTCGCGGGCCCCGGCGAGCTCAGCGCACAGACCAAGCCGCTCGGCAAGCTGCCGGGCTCGCTGCAAGAATCGAGCAAGCTGCTCGTGGGCGGCAAGTCCGACCTGCAGCGCCTCGTCAACGGGCTCGGCCAGGCGGGCAGCGGCGCCAAGCAGCTGCAGAGCGGACTGCGGTCGGCGACCTCCGGCGCCGGGCAGCTGCACGGCGGCTCGGGCAGCGCGCAGTCCGGCGCGGCGCAGCTGCACGCCGGGCTCGCGACCGCGCGCAGCGGCTCGGCGAAGCTCTCCACGGGCCTCGGCCAGGCGCTGGCCGGGGCGAACGCGCTCAAGAACGGCGCCACGCAGGCGCTCGCCGGATCGATCGAACTCGCCAACGGGCTCAGCTCGGCGCACGCGCCCGTGGCGGCCGGGCTGCCCTCGCTGAAGCAGCTCGCCACTGTCACGGCGAGCACGAGCAGCGCCCTCGGCGCTCTCCAGGGCCAGGCGCAGGGCGCCGCTGGAGACCTCGCCAGCGCGACCGACGCGCTGCGCGGCATGACCTCGGGCAAAGACGACCCGCGCTACGGCGAAGCCCTCTCCGCGCTCGAACACGCGGGCGGCGCCGTCGGCGGAGTGTCGAGCGGGCTCGGCGCCGTCGCGCCCGACGCCAAGACCGCGGCGGGCATCGCCGAAAACGCGGCGACACAGGGCTCGTTCCTGACGACCGCGCTCGATCAGCTTCACACCGGCGCCTCGCAGCTGCAGGCGGGGCTGGCGAAGCTGCGCGCCGGGAACGTCCAGCTGGCCGCGGGCATCGGCAAGCTCTCCGGCGGCGGCGGTCAGCTCACGAGCGGGCTTACGCAACTGCGCGACGGCGCCGGCGCGCTCGAAGCGGGGCTCGGTCAGCTGACGAGCGGCACCGGGCAACTCGAAAGCGGACTCGCCGGCGGCGTGTCGCCGACCGGGCAGCTGGTCAACGGCCTCGGCGTCATGCAGTCGAGCGTCGCGAAGTTCCGCGGCCAGCTGCCCTCGCCGAAGCAGCTCGAAGAACTGCAGACCAAGTCGCCGGGACTGTTCAACTCCGGCTACTTCCTGCTCGCCGCGATCGCCGGCGCGCCGCCCGCCAGCAGCAACGCGGCGGGGTTCACCGTCAACGTCACGCGCGGCGGCAACGCCGGACAGATCGTCGTCATCTCGCGGTATCCGTCGCGCTCGGCGCGGACGGCCGCGCTCGGCGACCGCCTCGACCGTCTGGCGCGGCGCTTCGCGGCGCACAACCGCTTCGCAGTCGCAGTCGGCGGTCCCGCGGGCAACCTCGCCGACTTCACCAGCGCGACCAACGCCCGCCTGCCCTGGGTGATCGTCGCGCTGGCGCTCGCGGTCGCGCTGGCGCTCGGTCTGGGGCTGCGCGCCGTCGCGCTGCCGATCGTCACCGTGCTCTGCGGCCTGCTCACGGCCGCGGCCACGTTCGGCGTGATGAGCCTGCTGTTCGGCGGCAGCCAGCCGCCGCTCGGCGGTCCCGGCTATCTCGACCCGATGTCGATCGTCGGGATCTTCACTGCCGTCTTCGGGATCTCGCTCGTGTTCCTGGTCGTGCTGCTGGCGCGCACACGCGAAGAGCTGATGAAGGGCGCCAGCGTCGACGGTGCGCTCGACGTCGCCCTGCGGCGCACCGCCGCCGCGAGCACCGGCGCGGGCCTGCTGATGATCGCCGCCGCGATCCCGTTCGTGACGACAGACCTGCTGACCGTGCGCGAGTTCGGTGTGGGCGTCGCGGTCGCGGTCGCGCTCGACGCGTTCGTCGTGCGACCCGTGCTGCTGCCCGCCGCGGTCGCGATGCTGGGACGCTGGAGCTGGTGGCCGACCCGGGTGAAAGGTGCCGAACTACGGATCTCAGAGCCGCAGACCACACCGATGGAAACCGCGGAGGATGGCCGTAAGGTCGCGGCAGTGCCGCTTGCAGACACCCCAAAGCCCGAGGGCTCGTCCCCGCTTGAAGACTCCAAGCAGCTGGAAGGGGCGATCCCGCCCGGACACATGAAGGAGGAGACGCGATGAGAAGGCTTCGAATGACGGCGATGTTCCTCGCCATGGGAATGCTGGCGATCGGAGGCCTCGCGTATGCGAGCACCCAGTTCACGCAGGAAGCGAAAATCACGCTGACGGCGACCAAGGCCGGTAAGTCCACGGGCTTCAAGGCGAGCCTGAAATCGGCCGATCCCGGCGCCGTGCAGCCGCAGGGACTGAAGACGCTGACTGTCACGTTTCCGACCAACACGAAGTTCAACTTCAAGAGCACCGCGATCAAGCAGTGCAAGGCGAGCAGCACCGAAATCAAGGCCACGCTCGGGAGCGCCTGCCCAGCCAAGAGCAAGCTCGGAGTGGGCACGGCCACGGCGAACGGCGCACCCGTGCTTCCCGTGATCCCCGAGAACGTGACCGCGTACGCCGGCAAGAACGAAATCGTCTTCTTCCTGTCCCCGAGCGGGCCGGTGGGACAGTTGCTCGTCCTGCGCGGCAAGGTGTCGGCGAACAAGCTGACGGTCGCCGTTCCCGTGATCAAAGAAGCCGGTCTGAACATCGTGATCACCTCGCTGAAACTGACGATCAAAGCCGTCGGGAGCGGCAAGCAGGCATTCGTGACGGCGGGGAAATGCACGTCCAAGAAATTCGTCGTGAAATCGAGCTTCGTGTACCAGACAGGCGCGAAACTGTCGCGGTCGAGCTCCTCGAAATGCAGTAGCTGATGTGCGGCGTGGGGGG
>DASQGE010000113.1:0-11866 GCA_035632775.1 Solirubrobacteraceae bacterium
ATGCTCGTCTCCAAGGCCGCCCTCGACGCTGGACGCACCACCGCGATCTACTCGCTGCCGCGACTGCTGAGCCTGATCCGCGGGGCGATCGACGACGATCAGGGGGTCGTCGGCTTCCTCGACCGGCTTGCCACCGTGGACCTCCTGCACATCGACGACGTCGGCGCCGAGAACCGGACCGACTGGGCGCTCGAGCAGCTCTACTCGATCATCAACTCCCGTTACGAGGACGAACGCTCGATCGTCATGACCACGAACCTGGAGCCTTCGCAGCTGGCCGAGCAGATCGGGGCGCGCACGGTCTCGCGCCTGGTGGAGATGTGCGGCGACCCGCTGCCGCTGTTCGGCGAGGACCGCCGGCGCGAGCTGCGCGCGCCGCTGCGATCGGCCTGAGCCGAGCCCGCCGGCTCGCGCAAGCCCAACGCCGGGGCCGCCGGTCCGGCCTGACCCCGAGGCCGACGTAGACTCCTACAGCGTATGCCCGGAATCGTGATAGTTGGCGCCCAGTGGGGCGATGAGGGGAAGGGGAAGATCACCGATCTGCTCGCCGAGCAGGCGGACGCGGTCGTGCGCTTTCAGGGTGGCAACAACGCCGGGCACACGATCGTGCGCGAGGGGGTGGAGTGGAAGCTGCACCTGATCCCATCGGGCATCCTGTACCCCGGCAAGCGCTGCGTGATCGGCAACGGCGTGGTGATCGACCCGAAGGTGCTGATCGATGAGCTCGACGCGCTGCGCGCCCGGCGGGTGGACGTGAGCGGGCTGCGGATCTCGGCGAACGCGCACCTGATCATGCCGTATCACCTGCTGCTGGACTCGGCCGGGGAGACGCGGCTCGGCAGCCAGCAGATCGGCACCACCAGGCGCGGGATCGGCCCCTGCTACGCCGACAAGGCGGCGCGACTTGGGATCCGCGTGCAGGACCTGCTCGACGAGAAGATCCTCAAGAAGAAGATCGTCGCCGCGATGGAGCCGAAGCGGCTGTCGCTGCGGCCGTTCGAAAAGGACCCGTCGCTCGATCTCCATGCGATGACCGAGGAATACCTCACCTACGGGCACCGCCTGGAGCAGCACATCGCCGACACCGCCAAGCTGATGTGGGACCTGCTCGACGACGGCCGGCGCGTGATCTTCGAGGGAGCCCAGGGAGCGATGCTCGACATCGACCACGGCACCTACCCGTTCGTCACCTCCTCCAACCCGCTGTCGGGCGCCGCCTGCGTGGGCACCGGCGTCGGGCCGAAGAACATCGACGAGATCTGGGGCATCTCCAAGGCCTACACGACCCGCGTCGGAGCGGGGCCGTTCCCCAGCGAGCTGCACGACGAGGCAGGCGAGCTGATCCGCGAGCGCGGCGGCGAGTACGGCACCACCACCGGCCGCCCGCGGCGCGCCGGCTGGCTCGACCTCGTCGCGCTGCGCTACGCCGCGCGGCTGAACACGATGACGGCGCTCGCCGTGACCAAGCTCGACGTGCTCTCGGGCTTCGACCGAGTCAAGGTCTGCACCAGCTACCGCGGCGCCGAGGGCGCGGAGTTCGACGACTTCCCCTATCACCAGACGGTCCTGCACCACACGACCGCCGAGCTCACCGAGCTGCCCGGCTGGCAGGAGGACCTCGGCGAGTGCCGCACGGTCTCCGACCTCCCGCGCGCCGCCCAGGAGTACCTGCAGTTCATCGCCGAGCACACCGGCGCGCCCGTCGCGCTCGTCGGCGTGGGGCCCGGACGCGAGCAGACGATCTGGACCGACGCCGGCCGTCAGACGCTGGCCGCTCGCAACGGGAGCTCGCCGGACTGAGCGCCCGTTCACGCGGTCGGCAGTAGAGAACGGCGGAGAGCGGTCGAGCGGCGGCTCGACAGCGGAGGACTCCGGCGTGCGGCTTATCCTCTGAAGCGATGGTTACGCAGCTCTCCGATGTCCTGGCTCCCGCCTCGCTCACGCACGCCGAGCGCCGCGTCGTGGAGCGCCTCGTGGAGCTCTTGCGCGACGAGCTCGGCTCCGATCTGCACGCCATCTGGCTCTACGGCTCGCGCGCCCGCGGAGAGACGCCTCATCCCGAGTCCGACATCGACCTGATGGTGCTCGCCGACGGCGACTCCTCACGCTACGGGATGAAGGCGATCGAGCTGGTCAACGGGCTCGCCGCCGCTGAGGGGGTCAGCCCAGTCTGGTACTCGTTCTTCATCGAGACCCCCAAATGGCTGCGCGGCCGGCGCGAGATCCGCTCGTTCTTCATCGCCGAGGTCGACCGCGACAAGATCGTGCTCTACGGGAGCGGCTTGGAGTGAGCCCGCGCTCGGAGGAGTTCATGGACCAGGCGCGTGACCGCGCCACGATAGCGCGAGAGATCCTCGCCGACGGGCACCTGGAGGGCGCCGTCAGCGCCGCCTACTACGCGATGCTCTACGCCGCCCGCGCCGCGCTGTCCGAGCGCGACGAGTACGCCCGCGCGCACGGAGGCACCTGGCATCTCTTCCACGACCGATACGTGGTGAGCGGCGCCTTCGACCAGCATCTTCACGCGCTGGCGCAGAGCGCCCAGGACACTCGCGAGAAGGGCGACTACGAGGCCATCACACCCAGCCGCGCCGACGCGGAGGCGATCGTCGCCGGAGCCGCAGACTTCATCGCCGCCGTAGAGCGGATGCTGGAGACGTAAGCGCAGGAGCGCGGCCTACCGAGAAGCGGCTTGTAGAAGCCAGATGGACCGTGCAGTGTGTGTTTGCAGCACATAGTGGACCGATGTCTCGGGAGATACCGGACGCAACAAAATGGGCCTTCTTGGAGCGTACTCCAACCCCGAGATCCAGGGGCGGCTGCGACAGTTGTCGGATAAGCTGGACCGGCTGGCAGCCAGCGGCGGCGACCCAAAGCCCTCGGCGCGCCCTGACCGCAAGCTCCGCAATGGGCTGGTGCCACGAGCCATCGAGCAGGTCTTGGACGAGTCCCCCGGGGCGATGCGAGTACGAGACATCCACGCAGCCGTCGAAGATCTCTTGGGGGTCTCTGTCCCCGTCTCCTCAGTGAACTGCTGGCTGACCAAGAACAAGACCGGCGATCGGCTGGTGCGGCTGGGGCATGGCCGGTATCGGCTCATCTAGCTTGCACGTAGCTTTCGATTCCGTCCGGCTCCACCATCTTGAAGACAGTCGAAACGCCCCGGTCCCTGGAAAGGGGCCGGGGCTTCGGCGTTTTCAAGGCGGAAGGGTCGCGTGTGCCGGCTGATTGAGGCGCTGCTGACTGGGCGACCGGCCTAGAGGCGGGTTCGCATCCCGCCCTCCGGAGTTGACGGGACGATGTTTGAACTCTGACGCAGCGCGGCGCCTGATCCAGCGACTCCACCGAGCTCGATTCGACCGACACCGCTAGCGCCCGCGCGTTGATCCTTCAGCGCGGCTGTCATGCCTGCGGCGCGCTCGACGGGTCAATGCTTTTGTATGCCAAATGCTCGCGCATGTTGGACCCCAGGCGGTGTCTGTAGGTGCTGCTAGAAGTACCGTGTGGCACCTCCAACCGGTACCGCGTTGCTCATCCTGGCGGTGTATGTGCTACCAGGCTTCGTGACGCTGCTGCTCCGGGAGCGGATGTTCGATGTGCGTTGGCAAGAAACACAGTTCGAGCGGCTACTAAACGCGCTCTACTACAGCGCCCTGATCTACGCGATCGTGCTTGCAGGCGGCGCCGCTCTCGGCCTGAGTAAGACCGATGTCGTGCAGTTCTACAAGGGCGAAAAGCTGCTCGCGGAAGACCTCGAGGCCGCGGCGCTCATCGTCATCGGGCTCCCGATGATCTTGGCCATAACCGGTCTGCAATGGCGAAAATCCCGTCGAGCGCGACCGTGGCTGCTACAGCGGTTTGGCATTTCGATTGCGCACGGAGGTGTCAAATCCGGCTGGAATGAAGCGTTTGGCCGTGAGGACGCCATGATGGTGCGCGTGACGCTGAAGGCCGGCCGCGTGGTTGGTGGCTACTTCGGAAAGGACAGCATTGCTGGCTACTCGGAGCGCGCGCAAGACTTGTTTCTCGATGAGCGATGGTCGCTGGACCCCGAGGATGACTGGTTCACAGAACGCGCAGCGGGAACGAAAGGCGTCTGGATGCCCCGGGAGCAGATCGTCTCCGCAGAGTTCTATGAAGTCCCCGACGACGAGCCATCGGGGCAGACCATGGCCAACGGCGAGCTATCGTGACCGGATTCCGCCAATCAAGTCTCGCCGCGATAGGTGTGTATGGTGGATGATCGACCGATGCTCGAATTCCCCGAGTCAGGAGAGCAAAAAGGCATGACCGAGAAACGCCCCGCCCTTACCGCACTTGGCGGTGCACCCTACCCTAGCCCGCCCAAGCCGCCCAAGAAGCCTTCCGATGCTGGATCGAGTGCAAAACCCAAACCTAGCGCTAGCCCCAAGCCGAAGTAGACCGTCCCAGAACAAGGGGGCCGCTCAAAGCCGCCCAAGATGACCCGAAGTCCGGGGAATGAGCCGGGTCAGATCACGGTCTCCGTCAAACCCGGGCCGGCTCAGGACGCATTCTACGGCGCCGTTTGGTAGCCAGACGTGGTACCCACGGCCGAAACGACCTCATTTGCGGACCGCTCAAGCCATGCAAAAACCGGCCGATTTGCAGGTAATTCGTGAAAATGGGCCGTGCAGGAATCGAACCTGCAACCTTGGGCTTAAGAGGCCCCTGCTCTGCCAATTGAGCTAACGGCCCGCGAGGGCGCCGGGCGGGAGCGTCCGGCTAAGGGCCCCGTAGAGCCCTAGGGCGGCGATTCTAGCCGAGGGGCAGGGCGCCCGCCCGCGGACGGCCCGTCGGGCGCCGTGACTGCCATCGACAACGCGGCGTCATCCGCCCCGCCCATGCCTATCGACGCGGTCGGTCGCCTGCCAGCTGTTCAACGCCGACCGCGGTTACGTACACCTTCCGGCGACCCGACCTCAGAACACCACCGTGCGCCGGCCGTCCACGATCACGCGGTCGTCGAGGTGCAGCGCGACGGCGCGGGCGAGCACGACTCGCTCGATGTCGCGGCCTACGCGCTGCAGGTCGGCGTCGCTCTGGCGGTGGTCGACGCGGGCGACGTCCTGGTCGATGATCGGCCCTTCGTCCAGGTCGGCGGTTACGTAGTGGGCGGTCGCGCCGATCAGCTTCACGCCGCGCTTGCGCGCGCGGCGGTATGGGTTCGCACCGGGGAAGGCGGGTAGGAACGAGTGGTGGATGTTGATCGCGGGCGCCTTCACACGCTCCAGGAAGTCGCCGCTGAGGATCTGCATGTAGCGCGCGAGCACGAGCAGGTCGGCCTCGCCCGCGAGCAGCTCGAGCATCGCCGCCTCGGCCTGCTGCTTGCGGTCGGACTGCACCGGGACGTGGTGGAAGGCGACGCCCGCGGCTTCGGCCTCGCGGCGAAGATCGTCGTGGTTTGAGATCACCGCGACCACATCCGCGTCGAGCTCACCCCGGCGCCAGCGCCAGAGCAGGTCGACCAGGCAGTGGTCGTGGCGGGAGACGAGGATCGCGATCCGCCGGCGCTCGCCCCGGTAGCGGATCTCCCAGTCCATCTCGAGCCGGTCCGCGACCTCCCTCGCAAAGCGCCGCTCGAAGCGCAGCCGCCGGTCGGCCAGGCCCTCAGTGGCGTGCGCGCCGGCTCGCCCGGGCGAGCCTGCCGGACCGTCCAGCTCGTCCAGGAACAGCTCGGTTCGCATGAAGAACCGGCCGCCGGTCGGGTCCGAGGAGTACTGGTGGGAGGAGACGATGTTCGCGCCCTGCTCGAACAGGAAGCCGGAGACGGCGGCGACGATTCCCGGCCGGTCCGCGCAGCCGATCAGCAGGCGGGCGGTGTAGCGCGGGGCGCCGTCCTCGTCGTCGGCGCTCGCCGCGGGGGCGTGCTCCGGCGAGTCTCCTACGGGCGAGGCGTCCGCAGGACGGCGAGTCTCCTCCGAGCCGGCCACCGCGCAGGCGCTCCGGCGCTATTTCTTCTTGGTCGTCGTCAAGCCACTGGGCTGTGTGGTGGCCGGCGCCGCGGCGGTTCCGGTGAGCGTCCCGTTCGGCCCCGGTTTGGCTTTGATGACTTCGCCGTTTGCGCCAGTCGTCGTGTATTCGGTGCCGCTGGGGCGCTTCTTGGCTTCGGCAAGCTGGGTCTTCAGGCGCTTGCGCTGTTCGGCGGGCGCGAGGGCGAGCGCCTTCTGGGCGGCGAGGTCGCCCGTGTTGACGTTGTGGGCCTGGTAGGCGTAGACCGCGAGCGACGTGTACAGCGACGCCTGGTATGCCGGCGTGCTTTCGTGCTTGGCGGGGATGACGATCTGCAGGATCTTGACCGCTTCGGCGGGCTGGTTGAGGCCTTCTTCGCCGAAGACCCGCACCATCTCCTGCGCCAGTTCGGCGTTCGGCTTGGGTGGGTTCAGCGCGATATAGCCGTTCCAGGACTGGGCGGTCTGCGAGAACAGTTCCCTGCCCTTGCTCGTCAGCCCGGTGCGCGTGACGTAGGCTTCGCCGCCGGCTTCGTGGAGCTGGGCAAGGGTGAGCTGTTCCCACGCGTACACGTTGTTCGGTTGCTTCTGGGTGAGCTTCTTGTACTTTTCGATCTGAGCCGAGAAGCTCGCGCTGCTCGAGCCTTCGTTGCCGGTCAGGGAGTTCAGCAGCCCGCCGCCGCCGACGCCGGCGCCGACGCCGAAGAAGACGAGACCTGCACCGATCAGCAGGGCCAGGCCCAGGTAGATCACCTGGACCGTGCGGCGACGGCCGCGCCCGCGCAGGTCGAACAGCATCAGCTCGACAGTCCCGGGTCTGTGTGGTCGATGATCTGTTGCACTGTTGGCTCCGTCGTGTCCTGAGCGTGCGACCCGCCGGCCGGCGGATGCCCGACGCTCTGGGTCGCCGGCACCGGCCTGCGGCGCTCCGCAAACGACGCGAGCAGGATACTCGCCTCATATAGCACGTACAGCGGCACGGTCTCGAGGATCAGCGTGATCGCGTCTCCGGGGAGGAACGCGGCGGCGACCGCGCACGCGACGACCGCGTAGCGGCGGTTCTTGCGCAGCTGCCTCACGGTCACGATTCCGGCGCGCGTGGCGGCCAGGATCGCGACCGGCACCTGGAAGACCAGGCCCATCGCGAGCAGCACCGTGGCGGCGAACTTGTAGTACGGGCCGGCCTGCACGAGCACGTTGAACTCGCCGCTGTTGAAGTTCTGGAAGAAGCGCACCGCGGCCGGCAGCACGACGAAGTACCCGAAAAGCACGCCGACGGCGAACAGGACCGGGATCGCGCTCAGCAGCGGCAGCGCGACGCGTCTCTCATTCGGGCTGAACGCGGGCAGCAGAAACCCGTACAGCTCGAACAGGATCACCGGCAGCGCGAAGAGGAGCGCGAACAGGAACGTGACGGCGAGCGTGGTCGTAAACGGCTCGCCGATGCCGAGCGTCACCGGCTTGTTCCCTTCCGGGACGCGCGGGATCCTGGCGATGTCGGCCTGCAGGCGGGGGATCTCCGCGGCGAGCGCCGCGCGGGTCGCGGCCGGGAGCCTGCTCGCCGGGTTCGCGAGCTCGGCTGCGACCTTCTGCACGTCGCCGGCGACGGCGAGCACACCCTGCTGCGCGAGCGCGGTCTGCCCGAGCGGGCCGTTGCCCGCTCGCACCTGTTTCTGGGTCTGCTTGGCGAGCGGTTCGTTGATGATTTCCAGCAGCGCGTGGTTCTGCCACAGGCACACCCCGAAAGCGACGGCGACCGCTACGGCGCTGACGATCAGGCGTGTGCGCAGCTCTTCGAGATGGTCGACGAGGCTGAGCCGGTCTTCGTGGCCGATCGTGCGGATCGCGGTGGCCATTGCGCTCATGAAGCTATCACCGCGCCCGCGCCGTCCCCGCCACCGGCCTGATCGAGACGCTGCCGTCCGGAGCGGGTTGAACTGCGGCGGAATACCTAAAGGCTCGGAGCCGACGCGTCGATGACATGAGGGAATCGACGCTATGTCAGACGCCAGCCCCCACATCCGTCACCGCGTGCAGCTGCCGGACGGCAAGCACGTCGAAATCGTCTACCGCGACCACCGCTACGCGCCGGGCGAGTCGGGCGCATCAGACCCGCGATGCGCGGCGCAGCCGCTGCCCGCGACGGAGCCGGCGCCCGCCGCCGAGGCCGCGCTGGCAGCGAATCCGATCGCAGGCCCGGATCCCCTGCACGTGTGCTTCAACTGCGCCAGCGAGCTCGTATACCCGCTCGACTGGGTCGAAGAGGGCGACCGGCACTGGCGAATCGTGTTGCGCTGCCCCGAGTGCGATGCGCACCGCGAAGGCGTCTTTGAGCAGGCCATGGTCGAGCGGCTCGACGACGAGCTGGACCGCGCCACGGGCGAGCTGCTGGGCGACCTCAAGCAGATCACGCACGCGAACATGACCGACGAGATCGAGTTCTTCGTGCGGGCGCTCGACGCAGACCTGATCGTTCCCAGCGACTTCTGAGGGCATCGGCCTTCGGGGCCGGCCCTTTTGACGGCACGATCGGGTCGGCCTTATCGATAGCGCTCGACGACCGCGTCGGCGACGAGGTCGAGCAGGACCGCGCGGCCGCCGGGGAGGCTCGAGTGAAGCGCCGCCTTGGCTTTGGCGACCAGCGCCAGCGCCCGGTCGCGGGCCTCGTCGAGGGCGCCGGTGGCGGCGATCCGTTCGCACAGCTGCTCGGCCTGCTCGGGTCCTTGCAGCGAGGAGAGGTCGAACGCCGCCGGCTCGGGGTCACGTTCGCGCGCGAGGATCAGCGGCAGCGTGACGGTGCCGTCGAGCAGGTCCGTGCCGCGGCCCTTGCCCGTGCGCTCGACCGGACCAGACACGTCGAGCACGTCGTCGAGCAGCTGGAAGGCGAGGCCGATGCGCCGCGCGAACGCGCCCAGCGCGTCGGCGAGCGCGTGAGAGCCTTCGACGGCCGCAAGCGCGCCCAGGCGGCAGGCGGCCTCGAACAGGGCGGCCGTCTTCAGCTCACAGCGGCGCAGGTAGCGCTCGACGGCGACACGCGAGGCGTAGGCGTCCTCGCGCTGCAAGAGCTCGCCCTCGGCAAGCGCCGAGCTTGCGTCCGACAGTGCCTTCAGCTGTGCCTCGTCGCCGTTGCGGGCGAGCTCAGCGAAGGCGCGCGAGAACAGCAGATCGCCGGTGGCGATCGCGAGCTCGCGCCCGCCGGCTGCGGCCACCGACGGCCGCCCCCGCCGCAGCTGCGCGCCGTCGATCACGTCGTCGTGCACGAGCGTCGCCGAGTGCACGAGCTCTACGGCGACGGCGGCGCGCACGAGGCCTTCCTCGCCGACGTCCGTGACCGGCGGGCCCCCGGCGGACTCGGCGGCGAGCACGACCAGCAGCGGGCGCAGGCGCTTGCCGCCGGCGAGCACGGTGGCGGTGGCGTGGGAGGCGAGCGGGTCGCCGGCTTCGGCGGCAATCCGCTCGAGCTGCAGCTCGGTCCTGATCATGCGCTCGCGCAGGGCGCGTCCGCCGCGACGCATGATCGCCTCGACGGCGTCCACATCCGCCGCGGCGCCGTACGCGACCGTGGTGCTGTTCGCGGTGCTCACCTTTTCGCCTCCCCAGAAACGGTAGCGGCATGGATCGCGACGATCCCTCCGGCCGTGAGCAGGTAGGAGATTTCGCGCAGCCCCGCGCGCTCCATCTCGGCCGCGAGCTCCTCAGGTGTGGCGAAGCGTTTGACCGAGTTGGGCAGGTAGGCGTACGCTTCGGCGATCGTCGCGTCGGAGGAGGAGCCTCGTATGCGTGATACGGCCGCCGCGATCGATCCGGTCAGCCGACCTAGCACGGGCACGAGCCGGTCGAACCACACCTCGAAGAAGATCGACAGCGGGGGCTTGGTGGGGGTCGTGAAATCCAGAACCACGACCCTGCCTCCCGGCCGGACGACTCGTGCCATCTCGGCCAGGCCACGTGAGAGGTCGGAGAAGTTGCGCGCACTGAAGCCGGCGGTCGCAGCGTCGAACGAGTCGTCCTCGTAGGGCAGCTCCAGGGCGTCGCCCCACTCGAAGGTCGGCTTCACGTCCTTGAGGTCTGCGACGGCGGCCTTCGAGCGGGCGCGCGCGAGCATCCCCTCGGAGAAGTCGCTGCCGACGACCTCGCCGCCGGGCCAGACGCGGCGCGCCAGCTCGATCGCCAGATCGCCGGTGCCGGTGGCAACATCGAGCACCCGGCTGCCCGGACCCACCCGCGCGAGATCGGTCGCGCGTTCGCGCCAGCGGTGGTGCAGGCCGGCGGTCATCGCCGTGTTCATGACATCGTAGACGCCGGCGATACGGTCGAACATGTCGCGCACCTGCTCGGCCTCCAGGCGCCCGGGCGAGGAGCTGCCCGGCCCCCCGGACGAGAACCCGTGCGACGGGTGGCCGCTCGCGGGAGACCCATTCGCGCTGCCCGGTCCGGTCCTCCCGGCGCTTTGCATGGGTGAGACGCTACTTCAGCTGCGAGAGGAATTCGACGGTGGCTTTGAACTTCTGCGGCGGCAGGTTCTTGAACGAGGGCATCGGCGCGGTCGGGTTGACCAGCGTGCGCGCGATCCCCTGGCGCGGCAGCCGCGACCCGACGTGCGTGAGGTTGGGCCCCGGGCCGTCGTTGCCGTTGTCTCCGATCTTGTGGCACGCGAGGCAGCCCGACTGAGCGACGACCAGCTTGCCGGCTTCGTATTCGGCGAGCGTCTGGCCGCCCGCCTGCTGGACGGACTTGGGCGTGGGCACTTCGATCGCGGTCGGCGATCCCGCGCTGGCACCCTCGTAGGTGAGCAGCGCCATCGCGCCGATCACGAAGATGCCCGTGAGCGTGGCGATCGGGCGGCGCTCGGGGCGGCGCTCCGGTCCGCGGTCGTAGAACGGGAGCAGGAACAGCAGGATCATGCAGATCGTCGGCACGCCGATCGTCGCCAGTCCGACGAGACCGGGCGGCTTGATCACGCGCAGGAGCTCGAACAGGAAGAAGAAGTACCACTCGGGCCGGGGCACGTAGGTGGTCGTGGTCGGGTTCGCCTTGGAGCCGAGCTCGGCGCCGAGCACGAGCGACAGCGTGATGATGCACGCCATCACCACGCACGCCATCAGCGCGTCCTTGGACACGGCGTACGGGAAGAACGGCTTGCCCTGGGACTTCAGGATCGCGTACTCGCGGAGGTACTGCTCCTTCTCACGACGGTTCATGCGCTACGCCTCGGCCTCGCGCAGCTCGGGGCTGGGCTCGGCCTTCAGCCACGGCGGCGCGGTCGTGCCGAGCTTGGCCACGAGGTACAGGTGGGCGCCGATCAGCGCCGCGAGCGCGCCGGGCACGAGCAGCATGTGGATCGCATAGAAGCGCGACAGCGTGGTGGCCCCGAATTCGGGCCCTCCGCGCAGGAAGTCTGAGAGGTAGGGGCCGAGCAGCGGGCCGGTGCCGTTGATGTTCACGCCCACGATCGTCGCCCAGTAGGCGCGCTGGTCGAACGGCAGCAGGTAGCCGGTGAAGGACATGGTCATCGTCAGGATCAGCAGGACCACGCCGATCACCCAGTTGAGCTCGCGCGGATACTTGTAGGCGCCGAAGAAGAACGTGCGGCCCATGTGCAGGAACACGAGGATCACCATCACGCTGGAGCCCCACTTGTGCATGCCGCGGACGAACTGGCCGAGGAACACGTCGTTGGTGACGTAGCGGATCGATTCGTACGCGCCTCCTGACGGGTCGGGGCGGTAGTACATCGCCAGGAAGACACCCGTCACGGCCTGCGAGAGGAACGCGAACATCGTCGCCGAGCCGAGCGTGTACGCCCAGTTGACGCCGCGCGGGACCTTGCGGAACAGCATCCAGCGGATCCCCGGCGACATCGAGGTGCGCTCGTCGAGCCAGTCGACAACGGTGAT
>DASQGE010000114.1:0-2811 GCA_035632775.1 Solirubrobacteraceae bacterium
GCCCAGCACACGCGCCGGCTCGCGCCAGCCTGCCAGCGTGCGCGCCGCGTCGGCCCCCACGATCAGCGTCAGCTCGAGCTCAGGGTCGCCGTCATGTATCGCCTGCAGGCTATCCACCGTATAGGACACTCCCCCCCGCTCGATCTCCATCGCCGACACCTGCACGCCGGGCGCGTCCACGACCGCCAGGCGGCACATCTGAAGCCTGTGCTCCGGCCCCGGATCGTCGTGCTCCGAGCGCTTGTTCGGGGCCCTGTACGCCGGCATCAGCAGCACCCGCTCCAACCCGAGCTCCTCGCGCGCGCGCCGCGCGAGCGCGATATGCCCGACATGCGGCGGGTTGAACGTCCCGCCGAGGATCCCGATCCGCACGTGCTCGCCGTCCGCGCGCTCATCGCCCCCGTCCGCGCGCGCGCGTGTGTGCGGCGCGGCCTCCTGCGCGACCTGCGCGGCCGCTCTTTCACCGGCGGCTCGCGACGCCTCGATCCGGCCGGGCCCCCGCACCCGCGCACGCTCAGGCGCGGACGTGCCCGTCACCCTGGACGAGGTACTTGAACGTGCACAGCTCCCGCAGCCCGATCGGCCCGCGCGCGTGCAGCTTCTGCGTCGAGTTGCCGATCTCCGCGCCCATCCCGAACTCGCCCCCATCGGTGAACCGCGTCGAGGCGTTCACGTACACGCACGCCGCGTCCACGCCCAGCTGGAACGCGCGCGCCGCGTCCGTGTCCCGCGTGACGATCGCCTCGGAGTGCCCGCTCCCGTAGCGCCCGATGTGCTCGATCGCCTCCGCGAGCGACGCGACGACCCGGATCGCCAAGATCGGCGCCAGGTACTCGGTCGCCCAGTCCTCCTCGCCCGCCTGCTCCAGCCGCCCCGCCGCCGGCGCACCGGGCGAGCCGCCTGCCGAGCCCGCGTGCGCCCGCGCCCGCTCGTCGCCCCTCAGCCGCACCCCGGCCTCGTCCAGCGCCGTGACGATCTGCGGCAGGAACGTGTCCGCCACCGCCTCGTGCACGAGCAGCGTCTCGGCCGCGTTGCACACGCCCGGACGCTGCGTCTTCGCGTTGAGCACGATCGCCTCCGCCTCCTCGAGGTCGGCGCCCGCGTCCACGTACACGTGGCAGTTGCCCGACGCCGCGTAGATCACCGGCACCGTCGCCACCTCCTGCAGCGCCGCCTTCAGCCCCTCGCCGCCTCGCGGGACGATCAGATCGACCGTGTCCGCCTGCGTCGCCAGCTCGGCCAGCTCCCCGCGCCCGCCGCCCGCCACGAGGCTCACGCACCCCTCCGGCAGCCCCTGCGAGGCGGCCGCCTCGGCGGCGATCTGCGCGAGCGCCGCGTTCGAGCGCGCCGCCGTCGATGACCCCCGCAGCACGATCGCGTTGCCCGACTTCAAACACAGCGCCGTCGCGTCGATCGTCACGTTCGGCCGCGCCTCGTACACCACCGCGATCACGCCCAGCGGCACCCGCACCTTGCGCACGTCCAAGCCGTTGGCCAGGCGTCGCCCCTCGATCACCTCGCCCACCGGGTCGGCCAGCGTGACGATCCGCTCGACCGCGCGCGCGATCTGCTCGATCCGCCCCTCGTCCAGGGCCAGCCTGTCCAGCAGCGCGTCGCTCAGTCCCGCCTCTCCGCCCGCCCGCATGTCCTCTTCGTTCGCGGCCAGCACCTCCCCCGCGCGCGCGATCAACGCGTCGGCGATCGCCTGAAGCGCCGCATCCTTGCGCGCCGTGTCGATCTGCGCCAGTGCCCGCGCCGCACGCTTCGCCGCGGCGCAGACATCCGCCACCGATGTGATCGTGCTCGCCATTCGCACAAGCATAGACGCGCTCGAACTCCCTCCACGCTCGTCCAAGACGCGTCCCGGCTCGACCAGCCCGACATGCGACCGGCGACGCTCACAGCGATGCGGGGGCGACGCGAAGTTGTCTCCCAAAACGGCCACCACGCGTGCGCATGCGCACGCGTGCGCCACACGAGCCTCAGTCGAGGACCAGATAGTCCCGGTGCACGGCCTCCTCGCTCGCGCGCGGCAACAGCTCGCGCACGGCCTTCGACTTCATGCCCATCACCTCGCGCAGCTCGTCCGCGGAGTAGTTGCAGATCCCCTTTCCGACCGGCCTCCCCGCCGTGGCGCCGCCGTCCGAGCGCACGGCGATCTCGACCGCGTCCCCGGCGTCGAACTCGCCCTCCACGCCGACCACCCCGACCGGCAGCAGGCTGGCGCTGCCCTCGCGCACCGCCCTCGCCGCGCCGCGATCGACCACGAGCGTGCCCTTCGCCGGCTTGGCGTACTTCAGCCACAGCTTGAAGCTCGAGTAGCGCGCCTCGCGCGGCTGAAAGCGCGTGCCCGCGCGCCCGCCCGCGAGCACCGTCTGCAGCGCCTCGCCGCTCAGCCCGTTGCAGATCGTCGTCGCGATCCCCGCCGCCGTCGCCATGTCGGCCGCCACCACCTTCGAGCGCATCCCGCCCGAGCCCAGCGGCGAGGTCGTGTGCCCGACCTCAAGCCCCTCCAGCGCCGCGAAGTCGCTCACCTCCTCGATCAGCTTCGCGTCCGCCCGCAGCCGCGGATCGGCCGTGAACAGCCCGTCGATGTCCGTCAGCAGCACCAGCTCCCCCGCCCCGATCAGGACCGCCACCTGCGCCGCCAGGAAGTCGTTGTCGCCGAACGAGATCTCGTCCGTCGCGGTCGTGTCGTTCTCGTTGATGACCGGCAGCACGCGCCACTCGAGCAGCGTCGTCAGCGTCTGGCGCGCGTTGAGGTAGTGCGTGCGCGCGCTCATGTCGAAGAACGTCAGCAGGACCTGGGCG
>DASQGE010000115.1:0-4353 GCA_035632775.1 Solirubrobacteraceae bacterium
CGTTGGGCCGTTGGGCCGAGAGAGCTGGTGGGTCGAGGCGGTCGATGGGCCGATGGGCCGAGGGTCGGCGAGTCGAAGGGTCGATGACTCGAAGTGAGTTGGTGAGTGGAAGCGAACGATCAGTCGCGCGAGTCTGGGGAGTGCGGCAAAGCCGCTATCACCGTGCAGCGAAGCTCTCATCGCTGCACGAGCCCGCGCCGAGCGATTATGTTGCCGGTGTGTCAAGGGAGAAGTGGCTCCGGTGAGGGTCGCGTTCGACAGCCGTCCCTCCGCGGACCCGCGCGGCGTCGGACGCTACGCGCGCTGTCTGCTGCGCGCGCTGCGCGACACGGGCGCCGCGCGCGGAGAGATCATCGAGACGCACCGTCCGCGCCAGGCCTATGACGTGTTCCACGCGCCCTGGATGCAGGGCGCGATGCTGCGCAGCCCCTGTCCGATGGTCGTCACGCTGCACGACCTCGCCGCGCTGAAGCGACGCAGCGAGCACCTGCGCATGGGCGTACGCTCGTGCCTTCGCCAGCTCGCGGTGCAGCGCGCCGTGGGCGTGATCGTGCCGACCGAGGCGGTCGCCAACGACGCCGTCTTGCGCCTCGGCCTGGACCGCGAGCGGCTGGTCGTGATCCCCGAGGCGCCGGACGCGGCGATGTATCCCCGCTCGCAACACGAGATCGCCGAAGTGCGCGAGCGCTACGCGCTGCCCGAGCACTACCTGCTGTGGGTCGGCTGCCTGCGCCACCCCGATCCGCGCAAGCATGTCGACAAGCTCGCCGCCACCCCGCGCGAGCTGCCGCTCGTGCTCGCCGGACCGACCAGGCCCTGGGCTCACGAGCTCCCGGACGTGACGCTCACCGGGCACGTGCCCGACGACGATCTCGCCGCAATCTACAGCGGCGCCCACGCGCTCGTGCTGCCCTCCGAGGACGAGGGCTTCGGCCTGCCCGCCGTCGAGGCGCTCGCCTGCGACACACCGGTCGTGGCCTGCGAGATCCCCGCCCTGCGTGAGGTCCTAGGCGAGCGCGCCACCTTCGTCGCGCCCGGCGACCTCCCCGCGCTGATCGACGCCGCCGAGGCCGTCACGCGCCCCGCGCCCGCCCCTCCCCAGTGGACCTGGGAGGACGCCGGCCGCGCGACCTGGAACGTCTACGAGCAGGCCGTCGCCGCCTGCTCGTAGGAGCCACGAAGGCTCGCAGCCGGCCGAGCTTCGATCGGCGGGGCGATCGTGGGGCGCTTCCGCGAGTCGGAAACACGGCGGAAGATGCGGTCCAATGCGGGGCGTCGCGCAAGCGATCGGCCCGAACCCCGGTCCGGAGGCCCGGCGCCGAGAGCGCCGTGGAGTCCCGAATGACCGTCAGTAGGCGCCGCGCTGGGAGAGCACCGCGGGGATCGTCTTCAGCAGGATCGTCAGATCGAGCGCCAGCGACCAGCGCTCGAGGTAGATGAAGTCGAGGTGCACCAGATCGTCGAAGTCGAGCTCCGATCTGCCCGACACCTGCCACAGCCCGGTGATCCCCGGCAGCACCAGATAGCGCTTGCGGTGCCAGTCCTCGAGCATCTCGTAGTCGCGCTCCGGCAGCGGCCGCGGCCCGACGAGTGACATCTCGCCGCGGATCACGTTCACCAGCTGTGGCAGCTCGTCCAGCGAGAAGCGCCTCAGCGCCCGTCCGACGCTCGTCAGGCGCGGGTCGTCGCGGATCTTGAACAGCGCGCCCGACGCCTCGTTCAGCTCTTCGAGGTCCGCCTGGCGCTGCTCGGCGTCGGTGTGCATCGTGCGGAACTTCAAGCAGTCGAACGGCCGCTGCCCGATCCCCCTGCGGGTCGACCTGTAGAGCACCGGCCCGCGCGAGGACACCCGCACCGCGATCACGATCGCCGCCAGCACCGGGCTGAGCAGCGCCAGCAGCAACATCGCGCCGACGATGTCGAACGTGCGCTTCAGCGCGAAGTCCACGCCCTCGAACACCGGCGGTCCCAGCTCGAACAGCGGCACCGACTGGCCGGGCACGAACTCGGCGTGATGGATCAAGATCTCCATCGTCGACGGCGCGATCCGCACGCGCACCCCGCGCTGGTGGCACCGATCGACCAGCTCGACCGCCTCCACCTGCGGGAAGTCCGGGTCGGCGATCACCACCTCGTCGATCCGCTCCGCGCTCAGCACCTCGTCCAGGTCTTCCAACCGCCCCAGCTCGCGCAGCCCGTTCGCCGCCACCGGGTTCAGCGAGATGAACCCCACGACCTCCAGCGGCGCGTGGCGCGGTCCGGCGCCAAGCGCGTGCGCCACGTCGCGGATGTGCTTGCCCGTGCCCACGACCACCGCCCTGCGCCGGTATCCCGCGGCCCGCAGCAGCGCCCCCGTGACCCACTCGTACCCCGCCCGCAGCGTCGACACGTACAGCAGCGCAAACGTCAGCGAGCCGTAGAAGATGTAGAAGCTCGAGAACCTTTCCCCGCTCACCACCGCGAATATCAGCGCCACGAACGCCACCTGGAACAGCGAGCCCACGATCCGCGACAGACCCGGCCGCTGCGAGCGCGCCGCGTACAGCCCCGACCGCGCGAACAGCAGCGCCGTCAACAGGTACGTAAACGGAACGAAGTGCCTCGTCTCTTCGTACACGTCCGTCGTGTTCACGCTGCCCAGCACCGCTTCCTTCAGCGCCAGCGCCGAGAAGATCGCCAGCGCCACTCCCGCGAAGTCCAGCGCGAGCAGCGACACCACCCTCAGCCCGCGCCTCACCGTCTCCATGCGCAGCACGAACGACATCGCGGGCGGGCGCTTGCTGCGCATGTCGCGATCGGAGTGCTCCCTGCGCGCCGTCACCTCGGACAGCGCCATCCGCGGCGGGATCGGCGTCACCGACTGCGCCGTCGCGGCCCCTGACGAGGCCCGCGCCGGCGTCGAGGAGCGCGGCGAGCGTGCCGTCATGCCGGACGCGTGCGCTGTGGGCGGAGCGGGCGTTCCCGAAGAACGTGGTCCCATCTCTCTGCTCACAACCCGTCAGACTCGCAGATGTAGCGGTCAGCCGACTCCTCCCCGGCCGTTCGAACGGTTCGGCCCGCACCGCGAGGTCTGTCCCGACGGAAGCGTGCGGCTGGGAGGTTCGAGGGTCGAGCGAGGTTCGAGGGTCGAGCGAGGCTCGAGCGCAAGAGCGTAGGCATGGCGAGCCCATGTCGAGCCCGAAGACAAGCCCGGCGAGAGCCGATCGGCCGCATCCAGACGTGCCCGCCCAGCAGGACTGAGCCCCAACCCATTCAGCGGGGCCCGCCGACGAGCAGATCGACCCCCGACTGCTCGATCGTGCGCTTCAGGCCCTCCCGCAACGACACCTCCGGCGACCAGCCCAGCAGCTCCCGCGCCAGCGCGATGTTCGGTCGGCGCTGCTTCGGATCGTCGATCGGCAGCGCCTCGTACACGATCTCCGAGCTCGACCCCGTCAGCTCCTTGACCGTCTCCGCCAGCTCCAGCAGCGTGAACTCGTCGGGGTTGCCGATGTTCACCGGGTCGTGATACCCAGACTCCGCCAGCGCGATGATCCCCGCGATCAGATCGCTCACATAGCAGAACGACCGCGTCTGGCTGCCGTCGCCGAACACCGTGATCGGCCGGTTCGCCAGCGCCTGGCGCAGGAACGTCGGGATCGCCCTGCCGTCGTGCGGGCGCATCCTGCCGCCGTACGTGTTGAAGATCCGCACGATCGCCGTGTCCACCCCCTGCTGGCGGTGGTAGGCCATCGTCAGCGCCTCCGCATACCGCTTCGCCTCGTCATACACCCCCCGCGGGCCGATCGGATTCACGTGCCCCCAGTAGCTCTCCGGCTGCGGATGCTCCTGCGGGTCGCCGTACACCTCGCTCGTCGACGCCAGCAAGAAGCGCGCCCGCTTCGCCTTCGCCAGGCCGAGCGTGTGATGCGTGCCGTACGAGCCCACCTTCAGCGTGTGCAACGGCAGCCGCAGGTAGTCGATCGGCGACGCCGGCGACGCCAGGTGATAGACGAAGTCCACCGGCTCCTCCACGAAGTACGGCTCGATGATGTCCGTGTTCACGTGCACGAACTCCGGCGTCCTGATGTGCTCGATGTTCACGAGCGACCCCGTCTCGAAGTTGTCCACGCAGATCACCCTGTGCCCGCGGGCCAGCAGCTCGTCGCACAGATGCGAGCCCAAGAATCCCGCCCCCCCGGTGACCAGGCACGTCGCCACGGTCCGCAGGATACTCCAGGCCGATCCTCCGCTGCGATCCTGCAAGCGCCCTGTCCGATCTGTCGCCCCCGCCCTGCGAGCGCTCGGTCTTCGCGCACGCGCCCGCCACGGTCGCTGCCGGCCGATTGGAGATCGAGGATCTCCAATCGGTGG
>DASQGE010000116.1:0-4567 GCA_035632775.1 Solirubrobacteraceae bacterium
CAGCTCAGCGCCATGTTCATCTGGCTGCTGCGCGACTACCCCCTGAACCCCACCTTCTCCGGCGGCTCGATCCACGGCAAGCTGCCCAGCCTGCGGCTGATCGAAGGCCTCAACCAGAAGGGCCTGTTCACCTACGGCGGCCGCGCCAAGCCCGCGGCCGGCGCCGTCGCGGGGTTGTACCGGGCGCTGGGGCGGGGTTAGCGATTCCCCCGCGCGATCCTGCGCAGGTCGATCGTCTCGTCATAGAGCTTCGCGTCGACCCCCTCCTCCAGCGCGACCTCGCGCAGCGGGCGGCCGGTGGACGTGGCCTTCTTGACGATCGCGGCCGCCCTGTCGTAGCCGATCGCGCCGTTCAGCGCGGTGGCCACGGCGAGCGTCGCGCCCGCCGAGGCGTCGGTTCCGGCCCTGTTGACCCTGATCCCGTCCACGCACTTCTCGGCGAACACGCGCGAGGCGCTCGTCAGCAGCTGCAGGGACTGCAGGAGGTTGCGGGCGATCAGCGGGATGCGGACGTTCAGCTCGAACTGGCCCTGCAACCCCCCGACGGTGATCGCGGTGTCGTTGCCGATCACCTGCGCGGAGACCTGCAGGACGACCTCGGGGATCACGGGGTTGACCTTGCCCGGCATGATCGACGAGCCCTTCTGCAGCTCCGGCAGGAAGATCTCGCCGATCCCCGCCCGCGGGCCCGAGCCCATCAGCGCGAGGTCGCCCGCGATCTTGGTCAGCGAGACGGCGATCACCTTGAGCGCGCCCGACAGCTCGACGAGCGCGTCGCGGTTGGCCTGCGCCTCGAACGGGTCGGCCGGCGGCGCGATCTGGCGCAGCCCCGACTCCTTCCTCAGGCGTGCGCGCACCTTCTCGGCGAACCTCACGTGGGTGTTCAGGCCGGTGCCGGTGGCGGTGCCGCCGAGCGGGATCTGGCCGACGTGCACGAGCGCGGCCCGGACCCGCTCCTGCCCGAGGGCGATCTGCGCGGCGTAGCCCGCGAACTCCTGGCCGAGCGTCACGGGGACCGCGTCCATCAGGTGCGTGCGCCCGGACTTGACGACGTTCTGGAAGCTCCTGCCCTTGCGCGCCAGCGCCCGCTCGAGCTGCCTGAGCGCCGGCAGCAGCTCGTGCTGGGCGACGTCCAGCGCCGCGAGGTGCACGGCCGAGGGGAACACGTCGTTGGAGCTCTGGCCCATGTTGACGTGGTCATTCGGGTGCACCTTCTCGCCGGAGAGCTTCGCGATCACCTCGTTGGCGTTCATGTTCGTCGAGGTGCCCGAGCCGGTCTGGAACACGTCGATCGGGAACTGCGCGTCGTGCATGCCCGCCGCGATCTCCCGCGCAGCCTTCTCGATGCGCCTCGCCCTGCCCCTGTCGAGCAGGCCCAGCTCGCCGTTGACGACAGCGGCGGCGCCCTTGACCCGCGCGAGCCAGCGCACAACCGACACGGGCACGGTCTCGCCCGAGATCGGGAAGTTCTCGACGGCCTTGGCGGTCTCCCCGCCCCACAGCTGCTTCTCCGGCATGCAGATCTCCTTTAGAGGTCCTGCCAGAATACGGACAGCTGGTTGAGGGGGTCGGGCCGTGGATGACAGACGACGCACGCGAGCGCAGACGTGCTACCGATCTGAGATCGGCCAGCACGGCGAGCATCGCGGGTGGCGTATGGCTCCGCGGAACGGCCGCCTCAACCCTATCCGCAGAACGCGACGAGCTCCCGCGCCAGCCCCACGGGATCGTCGTAGGCCATCAGAAAGCCCGTGCTCTGCAGCAGCCGCAGCTGGCCGTCGGGCAGCAGTCGCAGCGCCTCTTCGGCCGGGGCGATCGGGTGCAGTCGATCCTGGTCGGCCCACAGCAGCAGCACCGGCATCTCGAGCTTCGGGTACAGCTCCAGCAGGCCCTTCTGCGGCCCCCGGGGCCAGCAGCGCGCGCACTTCGCCCAGGAGCGAGCCAGGCGCACGTTGCCGGGCACGTCGGCGAACGCATGCCTGACGAGGTCGCGCGCGGCCGGATTTCCGCGCACCGACAGGGTCTTCACGCCCCACTCGGGACTGAACACCGCGCGGGCGCCGTAGCCGACCACGCGATCGAGCACCGGTATCGAGCCGGCCATCAGCACCGTGCGCCCCGCGGCCAGCGCCCACGAGCGCTCGGGCGGGGCGTGCAGCCGGTTGGACATCAACACGAGCCGGCGCGGACGCAGCAGGCCGCCCTGGAGAGCGTGCAACGCGATCTCCGCGCCCATGCCATGCCCGCCGATCGACGGTCTCGGTCCGAGCACGTCGGCCGCGAAGCCGCCGATCACCTGCGCGAGCCAGTCGAGCGTGTACGGGTGCCCGGGGTCGTCCTCGGAGTCGCCGTGCAGCGGCAGGTCCGGCAGCACCACCCGGAAGCGGCTCGCCAGCTGCTCGACCGACGGCTCCCACTCCTTGTGCGAGAGCAGCGCCGAGTGAAGCAGCGCCAGCGGCGGTCCCGTCCCCAGCTCGCGGTAGGCGACCCGCGTTCCGTCGGGATGGTGATAGAGCCGCAACTTCATCGCCTGAAGATCCTAAGCGCGTCTGAGCGTCCGGTGCCCGAGCGTCGCGGGGCGTCGCGGCGCGGGGCGTCGTTTCCTGCGTCCGCCGTCCACCCCGGCGTCGCGGCGTACCCGCGTTCCTGCGCCCGCGCGCCTTCGCCGTCGCACGGCGTCGCCGTGCCTGTTGCCATTCCTGCGCCTGCAACGTAACTGCCGGGATGCAGCGGCCGTTGCGGAGGTTGCCGGAAAGCTCCGCGAAGCTCACCATCTCTACGCATGACTTCGATCCGCACCAACGCCGCCGCCGCGATGCTCGGGGTGAGCCCCAACACCCTGCGCAGCTGGGAGCGGCGGTTCGGCTATCCCATGCCCCAGCGCACCGAGGGGGGCCACCGCCAGTTCGAGCTCGCCGAGATCGAAGCCCTGCGCCAGGCGTTCGCCGAGACGCACGACCTCGCCTCGGCCGTGTCGATCGCGCGCGAGCGCGGCGAGGGACCCTCCTCCCCCGCGCGCCTGCAGACCGCGCTCCAGGGCTTCCGCGAGGACGGGGCCGACCGCCTGCTCGAGGAGAGCCTCGCGGTGCGCTCGGTCGAGCGCACCGTCGAGTCGGTGCTGCTGAGGGCCGTGGAGCTGCTCGACGACGGCTCGCCCGAGCGCGCGTTCGCGCAGCGCTACGCGACCGGCTGGCTCGCGGCCGCCACGCGCGTCGCCCCGCCGGCCTCGCGCGAGGAGGGCGTGCTGATCTTCGACGCCTCGCGCCCGACCGACCTCGACGCGTTGCACGTCCAGGCGCTCGAGCTGTTCCTGCGCCGGGGCGGACTGCGCGTGCTGACGCTCGGAGTCGAGCTGGACGCCGCACGCATCGGCGCCGCGCTGCGCGCGCTGCGTCCGGGCGCGATCGTGCTCGCGGGCGCCGGCGCCCGCGCCGACGCGCTCGGCCGGCTCGTCTACGCCGCCCGCCAAGCCGAGCCCGGCGTCGACGTCTTCGACTACCGCCTGGCCCTCCCCGAGACGGGCGCCTCCACGGTCAAGCGCATCGGCCCCGGCCCGACCGCCGCCGCCGAGCAGCTGCGCGAGCGCCTGACGGGCGTGGTCCTGCTGCATCCGGCCGCCTCCGCGTCCTGAGCCGCAGCCTCGCGTCACGGAGGCCGGGCCAACCTAGAATGGGCCGCCCATGCCGGACGGCCCTCCCAGACACCCGCTGATCCCCGCGCGCGAGGTCGATCCCAAGCAGGACCTGCCCGCGCTGGAGCGCGAGGTGCTGGAGCGCTGGCGCGAGCGCGACGTGTTCGCCGAGTCGCTGCGCATGCGCGCGGGCGCGCCGCGGTGGGTCTTCTACGAGGGCCCCCCCACCGCCAACGGCCCGCCCGGCTCCCACCACGTGCTCTCGCGGGTGTTCAAGGACATCTACCCGCGCTACCAGACGATGCGCGGCCGGCTGGTCGAGCGCAAGGGCGGCTGGGACTGCCACGGGCTGCCGGTGGAGATCGCGGTCGAGCAGGAGCTGGGCTTCACGACCAAGGCGGACATCGAGCGCTACGGGATCGCCGAGTTCAACGCCAAGTGCCGCGAGTCCGTGTTCGCGTACCTGCAGGACTGGAACCGGCTCACCGAGCGCATCGGCTTCTGGATCGATCTCGACGACGCCTACCGCACGCTCGACGAGTCCTACATCGAGTCGGTCTGGTGGGCGCTGGCCGAGATCGACCGCTCCGGGCTGCTGTACGAGGGGCACAAGGTCGTCCCCTACTGCTACCGCTGCGGCACCGCGCTGTCCTCGCACGAGGTCGCGCTCGGCTATCAGGACGTGGTCGATCGCTCGGTGTACGTGCGCCTGCCGGCGCACTCCCCCGCTCCGCCCCTGCAGGAGGGGGACGCGCTGTTGATCTGGACGACGACGCCATGGACGCTGCCGGCCAACCTGGCCCTCGCCTTCCACCCCGAGGCCGACTACGGCGTCTACCGGCACGACGGACGGCTGGTCATCATGGCGGAGGCCCTGGCCGGCGCGGTGTCCGCCGCGTCAGGCCAGCCCGTCGGCCAGCGCGTCGCGACCTTCAA